>DASRGD010000001.1:0-78374 GCA_035651195.1 Gaiellaceae bacterium
CACAGATCACCGCCGCCGGGATCACGCCCGCCAGCCGCGCCAGGTCGACGCCCGCCTCGGTCTGGCCGGTGCGCTCGAGCACCCCGCCCTTCTTGGCCTTGAGCGGAAAGATGTGGCCGGGCTGGACGAGGTCGTGCGGGCGCGACTTCGGATCGATCGCCACCTGCACCGTCCGCGCGCGGTCGTGTGCGGAGATCCCCGTCGTCACGCCCTCGCGCGCCTCCACCGACACCGTGAACGCGGTCCGGAACGACGACTCGTTCTTGGCCGCCATCAGGTCGAGCCCGAGCTCCTCGCAGCGCTCCGGCGTCATCGCCAGGCAGATCAGCCCCCGCCCCTCCTTGGCCATGAAGTTGATCGCCTCGGGGGTCGCAAACTGCGCCGCGATCGTCAGGTCGCCCTCGTTCTCGCGGTCGGGGTCGTCGACGACGACGACCATCCGACCTTCACGGATGTCCTCGATCGCGTCCTCGATCGTCGCGAAGGGCGTCGTGACTGCCATCGAGACAGGCTAGCTGCCGCCGCTCGCAAGACCCCGAGACGTGACGAGGCGCGCGACGTACTTCGCGAGCACGTCCGTCTCGAGGTTGACCTCGTCGCCGGCGGCGAGCGCGCCGAGCGTCGTCTCCGCGAGCGTGTGCGGGATCAGCGCCACCGCGAAGCCGTCGCCGTCGACCTGCGCGACGGTGAGGCTCGTCCCGTCGACTGCGATCGAGCCCTTCTCGACCACCTGGTCGAGCAGCGCGGCGGGCGCGTCGACCCAGACGCGTCGGCCGTCGCCCTCGCGCGCGGTCGAGCGGACGCGGCCGCGGCCGTCGACGTGCCCCTGCACGTAGTGCCCGCCGAGCGGCTCGCCGGCCCGCAGCGCCGGCTCGAGGTTCACGCGCGCGCCGGGCGCGAGGCGGCCGAGCGTCGTGCGGGCAAGCGTCTCCGGGACGGCGTCGAACGCAAGCCGCCCGTCGGCGACGGCGACGGCGGTCAGGCAGCAGCCGTTGACCGAGACGGAGTCGCCGACCGCGGTCGCGCGCGCCGTCGCCGGCGCCTCGATCTCCAGCCGCAGCCCACGATCGCCGCCCGAGGCGGAGACGACGCGGCCGACCTCGCGCACGATGCCGGTGAACACGCAGCACAGGCTAGCCCCGCACGGTCCGCGCCCCTCCCGCCCGGGGTAATCCACCCACGACCAACGCTAGCGCGCGAAGCGTCACATGTCTGGGCCAACTTCGGGAAAAGTTCCCGCCCGCCGCGCCGGTGCGACCTTCGCAAGCACATCGGCGAGGAGTCGTCCTTGCCGTCGGTGTACGCGACTCGGTCGGCGGGGAAGCGCCGCGCCAGCGCCCCCTTCAGCGCCCCGTGGCGAGCGCGCAGCGAGTCGTCCCGGCGCAACGCGTCACGAGACGCGAGGTAGCGCCGCCACTGCGCCGACGCCTCGGCGACGAGGTGCAGATGGTGCGTGCGGCGCGTGGCCGGCCCCTTCACGAAGACGACGCCGCCCTGCTCGCCCTGGTCGCCGCGGTCCTCGTAGCCCGCCCGGGCGAGCAGGTCGCGCATCGCCTCGAGCGCCGAGCGATGCGCGTAGGCGATCGCGACGTCGAGCACCGGCTTCGCCGGCAGACCGGGGGTGGCGGTGCTGCCGACGTGCTCGAGCGCGCGCGCGAGCGGGCCGAGCAGCGCGCGCAGCCGCGCCGACTCCTCGGCGAAACGCCTGCGGCCACCGGTCGTCGTACGGGCGCACGACGACGCGGTCGCGCGCGAGGCCGAGCGCAGGATCGTCCACCGCCCGAGCCGACGCTACTCGCCGTAGGCGAGCGCCTCGAGCGTCTCGCGGACGACCATCTCGAGGTCGCCGCGCTCGCCCGGAAAGGCGTTCCGCAGCGAGACGAGCAGCTCCTCGACCGCCGCGCGCTGGCCGGGGGCGAGCTCCTCCGTCCCGATCTCCTCGATCGCCTTGCGCAGCTCGTCGTTCCCGACGGTCCCCATCAGCCACTGCGAGAGCAGCGTGACGATCTGGTCGTCGGTGCGCTGGATGTCAGAGCTCGTGGACATAGGCTTCGAGCAGAACGTCGTCCCCCACCGCCCGCGCCGAGAGGTGGCGGACCGGCCGCGGAGATGCTAGCCGCGCCGGGAACGCGATGGGCCCCTCGCCCGCGAGCGTCGGCGCGACGAAGACGAGCAGCTTGTCGACGAGGTCGGCCTCGAGGAACGCCGCCGCGAGCGTCGGCCCGCCTTCGAGCAGCAGCGACTGAACGCCTTCGCCGGCGAGCGCGCGCAGCTCGTCCGCGAGCGGGCCCGAGCGAAGCTCGAGCGGCGAACCGGCCGGCAGCGGGCCGCGCCCGAACGCGAGCCGGCGCGGCTGCCCACGCGGCGTCGGCACCTCGCGCGCCTCCAGGCTCGGATCGTCGGCGCGCACGGTGCCCATGCCGACGGCGACCGCGTCGGCGGCCGCGCGCAGCTCGTGCACGAGCCGCCGCGACGCCTCGCCGGTCACCCACCGCTCGCCCGGCACGGTCACCCGCCCGTCGAGCGTCGTCGCCACCTTGTAGGTGACGAACGGCCGGCCGGCCGAGACCCACGTCCGCCACGCCTCGTTCTGCCGGCGCGCCTCGAACGAGTCGATCAGCTCGACGTCGACGCCGGCCGCGGCGAGGCGCTCGAGCCCGCCCGCCGCCTCCGGGTTCGGGTCGCGCGAGGCGACGACGACACGCGCGATCCCCTCGGCGACGATTCGCTCCGTGCACGGCGGGGTCGTGCCCCAGTGCGCGCACGGCTCCATCGTCGCGTACAGCGTCGCGCCGCGTGCACGGTCACCCGCCTCGTCGAGCGCGACGACCTCGCCGTGCCGGCCGCCGGCCTCGGTGACGCCCTCGCCGAGGATCTCGCCGTCGCGCGCGACGACGGCGCCGACCGTCGGCTTCGGATAGGCGCGACCCGAGGCGGCCGCGGCCAGCTCGAGGGCGCGCGCGAGCGTCAAACGACGGCGATCCTAGACACGGAGGCGCGCGATGAAGAAGCCGGAGGTGCCGTGCCGGTGCGGCGTCGTCAGCAGGAACTCCGGCCGCTTCGGATGCGCGAACTGCGGCCACGCCGACGCGAGCGGCTCGACCTCGAGGCCGAGCGCGTCGACGACGGCCTCGTTCTCGTCGGCGTTGATCGTGCAGACGGAGTAGACGACCGTACCGCCCGGCCGCGTCCGCTCGACGGCGGCCCGGAGCAGCTCGAGCTGGAGCTCGGGCAGCGGCCGCGCGCGCCAGCGCAGGTCGGGCCGGCGGCCCAGGACGCCGAGGCCCGAGCAGGGCGCGTCGACGAGCGCCCGGTCGAAGCCGCGCTCGGGCAGCGCGCGCACGTCGGCGTTGACGACGCGCACGTCGTGCGCGCCGAGCCGCCGCACGTTCGCCTCGAGCTCACGGGCCCGGCCGGCGTTGACCTCGACCGCAGTCACGGCGCCGCGCAGCATCGTCGCCTTGCCACCCGGCGCGGCGCAGGCGTCGAGGACGCGCTCGCCGTCCTCGGCGCCGACGGCGAGCGCCGCGAGCTGCGAGCCGCGGCTCTGCGGCCAGATCCGGCCGGCCGCGAGCAGGCCGGGGTCGATCCGCGCGACCCGGTAGGCGCCCGGCACGTCGGTCGGCTCGCCGACGGGCTCGGCCGCACGGACGACGAGCTCACCCGGCTCGTTCTGCGCGCGCGCGAGCGCGACGGCCTCGTCGAACCCCCAGTCGCGCTGCCAGACGCCGAAGATCCAGTCCGGGTACGACTGCTTGAGCGGGCCCTCCGGCAGGGCGTCGACGAGCGCGCGGAGCCCCTCGGCCAGCCGGCGGACGACCGCGTTCGTGTAGGCGGTCGCGCGCTCGAGGCCCGCGGCACGCACGAGCGAGACGGCATCGTCGGCGACCGCGTGCGCCGGTGCGTCGCTCCAGCCGAGCTGGTAGGCGCTGATCCGCAACGCGGCGCGCACCGCCGCGTCGAGCTTGCGCACCGGGCGGCGCCCGAGCTCGTCGAGTCCGTGGTCGATCGTCCGCACCCGCTGCACGGTCCCGTACGCGATCCGCTGCGCGAGGGCGCGGTCGCGCGCGTCGAGCTCGGCCGCCGCCGCGGCGAACGCACGATCCGCGTACGCGTCGTCCTCGAACACGCGGCGCACGACCTCGTACGCGACGCGCCGCGCCGGCGCGATCACCGCACGCCGCGGACGAACTCGTCGTAGCTCATCCGCCGCTTCCCCTCCGGCTGCACGACCTCGGGAACGAAGCCCCCGTCGTCGAGGCGCGCGCGCCAGATCGTGACCCGCCGGCCGTGCACCGTCGCCCACGCGCCGATGTGCGGCGAGAGCGCGCGCACGCGCCGCCACGCGTCGACCGGCCGTGTCAGGTCGAGCTCGCGGTCGGCGGGGCCGATCTTCTCGGCGTACGTCACCCCCTGCTCGCGCTGCCCGACGAACGTCGGCGCCGGCAGCACACGTTCGAGCAGCCGCTCCGCCACCTCGGCCGCACGCGCGAACACGGCGCCGGCGTCGTCCTCCGGCCTGACCGGGAACGCCTCCTGCGCCGCGATCGGACCTGCGTCGAGCGCCTCGACCGTGCGGTGGATCGTCACCCCCGTCTCCTCGTCGCCGGCCATGATCGCCCGCTCGACCGGCGCCGGGCCGCGCCAGCGCGGAAGCAGCGACGGATGCACGTTCAGCCAGAGCGCTCGCTCGAGCAGCGGCGGCGGGATGTAGAGCCCGTAGGCGCAGACGACGACCGCGTCGACCGGCTCTTCCGGGAGCTCCGGCCGCGCCGGCTGGCGGACGGGGATGCCGAGCCGGATCGCCGTCTCCTTGGCAGGCGGCGGCGCGAGCCGGCGGCCGCGTCCGCGCCGCGCATCAGGGCGCGTCAGCAGGAAGGCGACGTCGTGCCGCACGGCGAGGCGTTCCAGCACGTCGGCGCCGAACGGAGCCGTCGCGGCGACAGCGATCCTCACTACAAGGCGAGGACCGGCTGCGGCCGCAGCACCCCGAGCGCTCGCCTGCGATGCTCCTCGTCGGTGCGGTCGATGATCAGCACGCCGTCGAGGTGGTCGGCCTCGTGCTGCGCGACGCGGGCGCCCATTCCCTCGAGCTCGTAGCGCACCTCGCTGCCGTCGACGTCGCGGCCGGCTAGCGTGACGCGCAGCGAGCGCTCGACGGGCACGCGCACGTTCTGGAGCGACAGGCAGCCCTCCTCCTCGACCGTCGTCTCCTGCGAGCGGTCGAGGAAGCGCGGGTTGACGACGGCGCGCGGGCCGTCGTCGTCCGGCTGGAAGACGAAGACGCGCCTCAGCACGCCGACCTGCGTCGCGGCAAGGCCGATCCCCTGCGCCTCGTGCATCAGCCGCTCCATCCGCTCGACGAGGCGGCGGAGGTCGTCGTCGAACTCCTCGTCGCCGAGCTCCTTCGCCTCGAGCCGGAGCACGACGTCCGGGTACTGCCGGATCTGCGCCAGTGCGTGCCGGCGGATCGCCTCCGCTTCGGCCTGGGCCGCGCGAGGCTGCTCGGAGTCCCGGTCGTGCTCGTGATCGTGGTCGTGCGCCAACGTTGCCAGTCTAGGCGGGGAAGCGCGCGAGCACCCACGCCGCGTCGAGCGGCTCGCGGCGGTAGGTCCGGCCGCCGATCTTGACGAAGTCGCGCGACTTCGGGTCCATCGCGAGCCGTGCCTCGATCGGGTACCAGCGGTTGTGCTTCTCGATCAGCTCGTTCACCTCGCCGAAGTCCCACGTCTCCGCCGTCCGCCGCCACGCGGCGGCGTCGGTGCGCGCCGCGTACGCCTCGGCGAGCTGATCGAGGTGCGCGGCGATCTCGTCCTCGATCCGGCGCAGCCGCTTCATGTACGGGAGCGGCCCGCCGAGCGAGGCGAGATAGGTGTCGGGCTCGGCCCGGAAGTTGCGGAGACGCCGTCGGAGCGGCCGGCCTGTGAGCGGGTTGACGTCGCGGTCGCGCTCGACCAGCTCGCGCTCGCGCCGCGACGGCGGCGTCACGTCGCGGACGCCCCACTCGCCGAGGATCTCCTCTGCGCGCGTGCGCTTCATGCGCACAGTGTGCCCTCACGCTTGCGGGTCGACGTCCACCACCGCCGTCAGGCCGGCCCGGCGCATCGCCGGCGCGGCCGCCGCGAGCAGGCGCGCCGCCCGCGTCGCGACCGCCCGCGGCCGGTCGGTCTTCGCGACGAGCCGCGCCCGGTAGCGGCCCCGCAGGCGAAGCAGCGGCGCCGGCCCGAGCAGCTCGGCGCCGGGCAGCCCGGCGCGGAGCTCCTCGAGCGCGCGCAGCGCCGGCGCGAGCTCCGGCCCGGCGACGACGACGGCGACGACGTGGCTGAAGGGCGGGTAGGCGAGGGCGCGGCGACGGTCGAGCTCCTCGTCGAGGAAGCGGGCGACGTCGTGGCGCGCCGCGCAGGCGATCGGCCGTGCGTCCGGCTGGAAGGTCTGGACGAGGACGCGCCCGGGCGCGTCGCGGCCGCTGCGGCCGGCGAGCTGCGTGAGGAGCTGGAACGTCCGCTCCTCGGCGCGGAAGTCGGGCAGGCCGAGCCCGGTGTCGGCGTCGACGACCGCGGCGAGCGCGACGCCGGCGAAGTGGTGCCCCTTCGCGACCATCTGCGTCCCGAGCAGCACGGCGCGCTCGGCGGCGGCGAAGCGGCGCAACGCGGCGGCGAGCTCGTCCGGCCGCGCGGCCGTGTCGGCGTCGAGCCGGATGCGCTCGAGCTCGGGGACGGCGCGCGCGAGCTCGCGCTCGAGTCGTTGCGTCCCGGCGCCGAGGCGCGCGAGCTCGGCGGAGCCGCACCTCGGGCAGGTCGCCGGCGCCGCCACGCCGTGACCGCAGTGGTGGCAGCGAAGCGCGGCGTCGCCGTGGAGCACGAGCGAGACGTCGCAGCTCGGGCAGCGGATCGTCGACCCGCACGCGCGGCAGTGGAGCGCCGGCGCGACGCCGCGCCTGTTTAGGAGCAGGATCGCCTTCCCACCCTCGTCGGCGAGGCGGCGCAGCTCGGCGAGGAGCGGCGCCGAGAGCGGGTAGCCCGCCTCGCGCCGCAGGTCGACCACCGACACCGGCGGCAGCCGGCCGCCGACGCGGCCGCCGAGCTCGATCCGCTCGAGCGTCGCCCAGCTCTCCGGCCGGGGCGTCGCCGACCCGAAGACCGCGACCGCGCCCTCGAGCGCAGCGCGCTTGGCCGCGACGGTGCGCGCGTCGTAGCGGGGGTCCGACTCCTGCTTGTAGGACGGGTCGTGCTCCTCGTCGACGACGATCAGCCCGAGCCGGTCGACGGGCGCGAAGACCGCGGAGCGCGCGCCGACGACGATCCGCGCCTCCCCGCGCGCGATCCGCTCGCGCTCGTCGCGCCGCTCGGCCTCGCCGAGCCCCGAGTGCAGGATCGCGACGCGATCGCCGAAGCGCGCGCGGACGCGGCCGGCCGCCTGCGGCGTCAACGCGATCTCGGGCACGAGCATGATCGCGCCGCGCCCGCGCGCGAGCATCGCCGCGCAGGCCTGCAGGTAGACCTCGGTCTTGCCGGAGCCGGTTGCGCCGTGGAGAAGGTACGGGCCGCCGCCGGCGACGAGTCGCGCCGTCGCCGCTCGCTGCGACGGCGTCAGCTCGAGCGGCTCCGCCTCGCCGGGCAGCGCGTGCCGTTCGCTCGGCGGCACGCGACGCGTTCTCGGATGTCGCTTCCGCTCCTTGCACGGGGGAGCGATCAGCGCGAGCGCGCGGGCTGGTGTCGAGCCGTAGTAGTCGGCGAGCCAGAGCGCGAGCTCGAGGAGCGGCCTCGGCAGCCGACCGACGACGCCGTCGACCGGCGCCGTCTCGATCCCCGGCGGCGGCCCCGGCGCGAGCCCCACGACGACGCCGCGCGCGCGGCGACCCCCGAACCGGACGTCGACGATCGCCCCGACGTCGACCTCCTCCTCGACCTCGTAGGTGAACGGTCGGGCGACCGCCCGCGCCGTCACGAGCGGGTAGACGGATGCGTAGGCCACGCGCCCACGGTAGAGATGCGGTCAGTCGTGGCCGGTCGCCGGCTCGCCGCTCAGTCGCCGCCACGAGAGCGTCCTCGCCATCAGCAGGATCGCCGCGGCGCCGAGCACGAGGTTGAGCACCGTCAAGGCGATGTTCATACCGACGCTGAACGCGAGCAGAACCGTCTTCGAGATGCCGGAGTTGCGGAAGACGAAGACGATCAGCCCCTGCTTCGTGCCCGCGCCGCCCGGAGTCGCGGGGAAGAGCGTGGCGAGCGAGTCGACGACCATCGCGAGCAGCGCGTTGTGCAGGCTCGCCGGGACGCCGAACGCGCGCAGGAACTCGTAGACGGACGCGAGCCGGAAGCCCCACGAGAGCGCCTGCGGCAGGACGACGCCGAGCAGCAGCCGCCGCCGGTCGGCGAAGACGGCGAAGCCGCGCCGGAAACGCGCGCGCAGCTCGCCGCCGTGCTCGGCGAAGACGGCGAGCCCGATCATCGCGGCGCCGAACAGCACGAGGAGGCCGATCGCCGTCGCCTGCTCGTGGCGGAGGAAGAACTTCCAGTCCACGGTCGGCAGGCGCGAGTAGACCTGGTGCGTCGGCAGCACGCCGACCGCGAGCGCCCACCCGATCAGGCCGCCGGCGACGAAGAAGTCGAATGCGGTCTCGGCGAGCAGCGTCGGCGCGAGCGTCGCGTAGCTCGACTCGCTCAGCCGGTGCCTGATCAGGTAGAGCTTGACGACGTCGCCGCCCCGCGCCGGCGCGACCGAGTTGACGCCGACCCCGGCGACGTACGCGCCGAAGACGCTGCGGACGGGAAGCCGCGCGTCCGGGTACGCGGCGCGCAGGATCGTCCGCCAGCCGACTGCGCGGGCGAGCAGGCGGACGACGTGGAGCGCGAGGGCGAGCGCGAGCAGTTCCCAGTGGACGGCGGCGAGGTGATCGCCGAACACGCGCAGCGCGTGCAGGAACGCCCCCATTCGAGAAGCGTAGGTCGCCTACGCGCCGGCGGCGGTGAGGATGAAGTCGGTCGCGAAGCCGAGCGCGATCCCGAGCATGATCATCCAGGTGACGAGCACGGGCATCGCATAGCGACGGCAGACGGCGGCGAGCTCGACCACGACGTAGAGGATCGAGCCGGCGGCGAGCGCGAAGAAGAAGACCTCGAGCGCCGGGCTGACCCAGGAGCGGCCGATCACCGTCCCGAGGAACGTCGGGCCGCCGCCGACGAGCCCGAGCAGGCCGAGGTAGCGCCAGCTCGCGAGCTCCGCGTCGTGCGCGAGCGGGCCGGCGACGGCGAAGCCCTCGGTCGCGTTGTGGAGGCCGAAGCCGATGATCAGCACGAGCGCGAGCGAGACCTCGCCGGCGGCCGCCGACTGGCCGATCGCGAGCCCTTCGCCGAAGTTGTGGATGCCGATTCCGGTCGCGATCAGGAGCGCGAGCCGGTGCGCGGGCGAGAGCGCGTCGATCCCGCGGGCCTGGAATTCGTCGACGGCGGCGGCGCCGGGGCCGACGAGCGGCGACGCGCGTCGCGTCTTCACCCAGTGGTCGTAGTAGACGAGACCCATCAGCCCGAGTGCGAAGCCGACGGCGAGCAGCGCCGCCCGCCCGGCGAACGTGCCCCAGTGGTGGGCGTCGAGCGCGCCCTGCACCGGATCGACGCCGTTCGTCAGCACGTCCCAGAGCAGGAAGACGAGGATGCCCGTCGCGATCGCCGTCATCGCCGCGCGCGGCTCGACCCGGGACTGGCGCACGCGCGCCAGCGGCAGCCCGAGCAGGATCGTCGAGCCGGCGACGGCGCCGAGGGCGAGGGTCTGTCCGGTTCCCATCGCTGTAAGGGTAGCCTTACAGACACCGCCGGTTACGATGGCCGGGTGGCCGGGCACTCGGTCGACGAATACCTCGAGACGATCTACTTCCTCGCCTTCCCGATCGGCGAGTACCGGCCGCAGACGACGGGCACGCCGACGCTCTCCGCCCGCGTCGCCGAGATGCTCGGCGTCTCGCGCGCCTCGGCAGGCGAGATGCTGAAGCGGCTCGAGGGCGAGGGGCTCGTCAGGCGGGGCGCGCGCAAGGAGGCGTTGCTGACGGCGAAGGGCCGGAAGCGCGCCGAGCGCGCGGTGCGGAAGCATCGCATCATCGAGCGGCTCCTGACCGACTTCATGGGCTATACGGCGGCCGAGGCGCACGTGCACGCCGACGAGCTCGGCGACACCTTCAGCGACGAGATGGTCGAGCGCATCGCCGCGCGGCTCGGCAACCCCGAGCGCTGCCCGCACGGCTGGCCCGTCGACACCGCGTTCGAGCAGGCGGAGAACGCCGAGCTCGAGCCGCTGTCGTCGCTCGCCGCCGGGGAACGGGCGACGATCGTGCGCCTCGCCGAGCACGACGGCGAGCTCCTGCACTGGTTCTACGACGAGGGGCTCGTCCCCGGCGCGCGGATCGAGCTCGCTGCGGCGGAACCCGCCGCCGGTCAGTTCCGCGTTCGCCTCGACGGCGACGAGAAGGCGATCGGCGAGAAGGCCGCCGCGGGCCTCTTCGTCCGCCCCGCCTGACGCGTCCGTTCCGGCCCTGCCCCGGTGTCAGACCAGAGTGACAGAACTGTCACGGCGCACGCCGCGACGCGAGAGGCCGAGGCGTCATGCGCGTTGGCCCCCTGGCCACAGCTCCAGTCCGGGGTCAGACACCGTAACGGAAGCGTGACGCGCTACGCGGTCGCGGCGACATCGACGCCGGCGGCTTCGCGAAGCGCGTCCGCCTTGTCGGTGCGCTCCCAGGTGAAGTCGTGGTCGTCGCGGCCGAAATGGCCGTACGCCGCCGTCTTGCTGTAGATCGGCCGGCGCAGGTCGAGGTCGCGGATGATCGCCGCCGGCCGCAGGTCGAAGTGCTCGCGGATCAGCGCCTCGATCCGCGGCACCGGGACGCGCTCAGTGCCGAAGCACTCGACGAGGACCGAGAACGGGTGCGCGACGCCGATCGCGTAGGCGACCTGGAGCTGACAGCGGTCGGCGAGGCCGGCGGCGACGACGTTCTTCGCGACGTACCGTGCTGCGTACGCCGCGGAGCGGTCGACCTTCGTCGGGTCCTTGCCCGAGAAGGCGCCGCCCCCGTGCGGGGCCGAGCCGCCGTACGTGTCGACGATGATCTTGCGCCCGGTCAGGCCCGTGTCGCCCATCGGGCCGCCGATCACGAACTTGCCCGTCGGGTTGACGTAGACGAAATCCTTGTCGGCGAGCCGCGACGGCTCGTAGAGGGCGTCGGGCAGGATCGGCTTCAGGACGTGGTCGACGATGTCGGGCTTGATCAGCGTCTCGGCGTCGAGCCCCTCGCGATGCTGCGCCGAGACGAGCACGCGCTGGATCTCGACCGGACGTTGCCGTCCGTGCTCGTCGACCTCGTAGCGCACCGACACCTGCACCTTCCCGTCCGGCCGCAGGTACGGCAGGAGCTCCGCCTTGCGCACCTCCGAGAGCCGATGGGCGAGCTTGTGCGCGAGCATGATCGGCAGCGGCATCATCTCCGGCGTCTCGTTCGACGCGTAGCCGAACATCATCCCCTGGTCACCGGCGCCGATCCGGTCGAGCGGATCGTCGTCGTCGGGGTCGTGCTGGATCTCGAACGCGGCGTCGACACCCTGCGCGATGTCGGGCGACTGCTCGTCGAGCGCGACGATGACGCCGCACGTCTCGGCGTCGAAGCCGAACTTCGCCCGCGTGTAGCCGATCTTCGCGATCCGCTCGCGCACGAGCCGCGGGATGTCGACGTAGGTGTCGGTCGTGATCTCGCCCGCGACGACGACGAGGCCGGTCGTGATCAGGGTCTCGCAGGCGACGCGTCCTGTCGGGTCGTCCGCGAGGACTGCGTCGAGGACAGCGTCGGAGACCTGATCGGCGACCTTGTCCGGATGGCCTTCGGTGACGGACTCCGAGGTGAACGAGAAGCTCTTGCCGGCCACGCGAGAACCCTAGCGTCACTCGTCCGTGGGTCGTCTGCCCATCAGGTCGGCGGCGAGTTCGTGCAGCGCCCGACCGGCGAGGACGGCGCAGACGCCCTCGGTGATCGGCATCTCGATCCCGAGCCGGTGCGAGAGCGCGCGCAGGACGGGCGCGGTCGTCAGGCCTTCGACGACCTGCCCGATCTCCGCGAGCGCCTGCTCCTGCGAGTAGCCGCGCGCGATCAGCTCGCCGGCACGGCGGTTGCGGCCGCTCGGGTGCCAGCAGGTGACGACCAGGTCGCCCATGCCGGCGAGCCCGAAGAACGTCTCCGGCTCCGCGCCGACTGCCTCGCCGAGCCGGGCCATCTCGACGAGCCCGCGCGTGACGAGCGCCGCCTTCGCGTTGTCGCCGAGACCGAGGCCGTCGACGGCGCCGGCCGCGAGCGCGATCACGTTCTTCGCCGCCGCGCACAGCTCGACGCCGATCAGGTCCGTGTTGACGTAGACGCGGAAGACGAGCGAGTTGAGCGCCTGCTGGAGCCGGCGCGCGAGCTCCTCGTCCTCGCTCGCGATCACCGTCGCCCCGGGCAGGCCGGCGACCACCTCCTCGGCCATGTTCGGCCCCGAGAGCACCGCGACCGGCCGGCCGCGGACGAGCGTCGAGAGGCGCTCACCGGTCTCGGGGTCGAGACCCTTCGTCAGGCTGAGCACCGGTGCGTCGCCGGGCAGCGCCGCGACGACGGCGCCGAAGACGCGGCTCGGCACCGCGACGACGACCAGGTCGGCGCGCTCGACCGGCGCCTCGTCGAAGGTGGTCGCGACGACCCCGTTCAGGTCGACCGTGGTCGAGTAGCGGGGGTTGCGCCCGGTCGCGGCGATCGCGCGCGCGTCGTCGGCGCTCCGGCTCGCGAGCGTGACCGCGACGCCCCGGTCGGCGAGCAGGCGCGCGAAGCCGGTTCCCCAGGTGCCGCTCCCGAGCACGACCGCGTTCACACGCGCGCCCGGAAGTCGATCGAGAGCGGGACGCCGGCGAGGTCGTAGCGCTCGCGCAGCTCGTTCTCGACCCAGTAGCCGTAGTCGCGCGTGACGAGGCCCGGGTCGTTGACGGTGACCCGGAAGCGCGGCGGTCGCGTCTCGACCTGCGCGCCGTAGAGCAGGTTGAGCCGCCTGCGGCCGTGGGCGGGCGGCTGGCGCGCCTCGCGCAGCTCGGCGAGGAAGCGGTTCAACTCGGCGGTCGGGATCCGGCCGGCGTGCTTCTCGTACAGCTCCGCGACTCGGTCGAGCAGACGCGCGACGCCGCGGCCCGTCTTCGCCGAGACGGTGATGAACGGCGGCCGCTGCCGCAGCCGCCGCTGGAGCTCCGGGCGCACGTCCTCGATCGTCACCCGCGAGACGTCCCACTTCGAGAGGACGACGAGCGTCGAGCAGCGCGCCTTCCGCGCCGCCTCGGCGGCGGCGAGGTCGCCCTCGACGATCCCCTCGCCCGCGTCGATCAGCACGAGCGCGACATCCGCGCGCTCGGCTGCCTCGAGCGCGCGCAGCTCCGAGTAGTACTCGATCCCCTGCCGCTGCCGGCGCTTGCGGCGGAGGCCGGCGGTGTCGATCAGCTGGAACGTGCGGCCGTCGCGCTCGAGCACGGTGTCGATTGCGTCGCGGGTCGTGCCGGGCACGTCGGAGACGATCGTCCGCTCGATCCCGACCAGCGCGTTGAAGAGCGACGACTTGCCGACGTTGGGGCGGCCGAGGACGGCAACACGTACGGCGTCGTCGCCGAGGTGCGGCCGGCCGGAGCCGACCTCCTCGAGCATCGCGACGATCTCGTCGAGCAGGTCGCCGCTGCCGACGCCGTGGAGCGCCGAGAGCGGGAAGGGGCCGCCGAGTCCGAGCCGATGGAACTCGAGCGCGAGCGCCTCCTGCGCCGGGTCGTCGATCTTGTTCGCGACGACGAGCACCGGCTTGCGCGCCGCGCGCAGGATCTCCGCCAGCTCCTCGTCGCCGGGCGTGATCCCCGCGCGCGCGTCGACGACGAAGAGGACGAGGTCGGCGTCCGCGATCGCGGCACGGGCCTGGTCGGCGATCGAGCGCGTCAGCTCGTCGCGGCTCGCGACGTCGACGCCGCCGGTGTCGACGAGCAGGAAGCGGCGGCCGTTCCACTCGCAGACCAGCTCCTTGCGGTCACGCGTCGTCCCGTGCGTCTCGTGCACGACCGCCGCGCGCGAAGCGGTCAGCCGGTTGACGAGCATCGACTTGCCCACGTTCGGAAAGCCGACGATCGCGACCGTCCCGAGGAGCATGTCGCCGTTCACAAGGGCGGAGTCTCGCCGCGCGGCCGCCCGCGCGCGTGCACGTCCGCGAGCCAGTCGAACAGCGCCCGGATCCGCTGCTCGATCTCTGCCGTCGCCTCCTTGTAACCGCGCCCGTTCTTCGCCAGCCCGTCGAAGCGCATCGACTCGCCGACGGCGAGCGAGCAGGGCGCGAAATTGCCGAGCCGCCAGCGCTGCGTGTTGTAGACCGCTATCGGCACGACCGGCACCTCCTCCTGCAGCGCCACCATCGCGGCGCCCGGCTGCGCCTTGCCGGGCACGCCGGAGCGCTGACGTGTTCCTTCGACGAAGAGCCCGACGGCGCGGCCGTCGTGCGCCGCCTGCCGCATCAGGCGCACCGCCTCGCGATCCGACTCGCCCCGCCGCACGGGGATGATCCCGTGCCAGCGGAGGAACGACGCCAGCAGCGGCACCCGCCCGAGCTCGACCTTTGCGACGTAGTTGATGTTGCGCGGCGAGAGCGCGCCGACGATCGGGATGTCGACCCAGGCGAGGTGGGTGATCGCGAGCACGCAGCCGCCGCTGCGCGGGATCCGCTCGAGCCCGTAGCCGCGTGCGCGCGTGAGCGCGATCGCGATCGGCCCGAGCCAGAGCCGCGACACCTGCCAGGCGACGTCGCCGTAGCTCAAACTGCCGCGCGGGCGCGGACGAGCGTCTCGATCCGCGCGACCACGTCGTCGACACCGAGGTGGGTCGTGTTGATCTTCTGCGCATCCGCCGCCGGCCGCATGCGCGCACGGTCCCGCTCGTCGCGGAGCTTGAGGTCGGTCGCGAGCGCGTCGGCGCCGATGTCCGGGCGCTCCGACTGCCGGCGCCGCGCCCGGACGACCGGGTCGGCCTCCAGGTACACCTTCACCTCGGCCTCGGGCACGACGACGGTGCCGATGTCGCGTCCCTCGATCACGACGTCACCCTGCGCCGCGAGCTCGCGCTGGCGCTCGCGCATCACCTCCCGCACCTGCGGGTGGCGTGCAACGACGGAGACGAGCCGGTCGACGCGCGCCTGCCGGATCGCGGCGGTGACGTCGGTGCCGTCGATGAAGACCCGGTCGGCCGCGTCGAACGTGACCGGCTGCTCCCGGGCGAGCGCTCCGAGCGGCCCGCCCTCGGCGAGCGGCAAGCCGCGCTTGAGCGCGAGCCACGTGAGCGCGCGGTACATGGCACCCGTGTCGAGGTAGCGAAAGCCGAGGCGCTCCGCGAGCGCGCGCGCCACCGTGCTCTTGCCCGCACCTGCCGGCCCGTCGATGGCGACGATCAACGGCGGCTCACCGAATCGAGGAGGTCGTAGAAACCGGGGAAGCTTATAGCTGCGCATTCGGCCTCCTCGATCCGCACGCCTTCGCGCGAGACGGCGCCCGCGACGGCGGCGAGCATCGCGATCCGGTGGTCGCCGGCGGAGGCGATCGTCCCGCCGCGCGGCCTCGCCGGCGTCCCGCGGACCGAGAAGCCGTCGGGGCGCGCGCTGATGCGGACGCCGATCGCGCGCAACGCGTCGGTCACGGTCTCGATCCGGTCGGTCTCCTTGCTGCGAAGCTCTTCCGCGCCCGTCACCTCTGTCGTTCCGCGCGCGAAGGCGCCGAGCAGCGCGACGAGCGGCAGTTCGTCGACGAGGCGCGGCACCTCAGCGGCGTCGATCCGCGTCGCGACGAGCGGCTGCGCCGACACCTCGACGTCGCCGAGCAGCTCGCCGGCGACGCGGCGCTTGTTGAGCATGCCGACACGGGCGCCCATTCGTTCGAGCACGTCGAGGATGCCCGTCCGATGCGGGTTGAGACCGACGTCGTGCACCGTCAACCTCGAGCCGGGCAGCAGCGCCGCCGCGACGAGGAACGGCGCCGCCGAGGAGATGTCGCCGGGGACGACGACCTGCGGCAGCCGCAGGCGCTCGGCCGGGTCGACGCTGACAGAGGCGGGACGCCGGACGATACGGGCCCCGGCCGCTTCGAGCATCAGCTCGGTGTGGTCGCGGGTCGGGATCGGCTCGACCACCGTCGTCGTCCCGCGCGCGCCGAGGCCGGCGAGGAGCACCGCCGACTTCACCTGGGCGCTCGCGACCGGCAGCTCGTACTCGATGCCCTCGAGCTCGCCGTCGCGGCCGTCGACGGTGAGCGGCAGGTGGCCGTCCGTCGTCTCGACCGCCGCGCCCATCCGCGTCAGGGGCTCGACGACGCGCGCCATCGGCCGTCGCGAGAGGGACTCGTCGCCGGTGAGCTCGAAGCGGCCGCGCTGGAAGGCGAGCATCCCCGTCAGCAGCCGGGCGAGCGTGCCCGCGTTGCCGCAGTCGACGTGCGCGGGCTCCAGGCCGCGCAGGCCGACGCCGTGCACGGTGACGGTGTCGACGTCCTCCTCGTCGACGCCGGCGCCGAGCGCGCGCGCGGCGGCGAGCGTCGACTCGGTGTCGCCGGAGCGGCCGAAGCGCGTGATGCGCGTGCTGCCGTCGCAGAGGGCACCGATCAGGACGGCACGGTGCGAGATCGACTTGTCGCCGGGGACGCCGATGTGCCCGTCGATCTGCACGGCGGGCTCGACGATCACCGCGCCACCCCGCAACCGCCGTCGACGTCGCCGCACGAGCCCTCCACCGGCCGCAACCGGACCTGTCCGCACTGCCCATGACTGCAGCCGCTCCCCAGGGGACTCCCGTCTCCCTTCTGCAACCGTACCTGCGCGCTCGCGCCGCGTTCGCGCCGACTCTGTGCCGGTTCGTCCACAGGCGCCCCGCTAGCTGTCGAGGACGGCGGAGACGACGACGCCGTAGCCGCGGCCGGCGAGCAGCTCGGCGCCGCGGCGCGCCGGCTCGGCGCCCGCGACGAGCAACGTCAACGTCCCGCCGAGCTCGGGCGAGATGTGCTGCATCTCGAAGTCCTCGATGTTGATCCGCTCCGCGCCGAGCGTCTGCGTCACCTCGGCGAACGCGCCGGGCCGGTCGGGGATGTGCACGCGCAGCTGGTGCAAGTCGCGCGCGTCCGGGTAGGCGCGCTCGAGCATGCGCCGGCGGTTGTCGGCCGCCTCGCCGACCCAGCGGGCGATGTAGTCGGCGTCGTCACGGGCGAGGGCGGCCTCGATCTCCTCGATCCGCCGCCGGTGCTCGGCGAGCGCCTCGCGGACGGCGGCGGCGTTGTCGCGGAAGATGTCGATCCAGATGCGCGGGTTCGCGCCGGCGATGCGGGTCATGTCGCGCAGCGAGCCGCCTGCGCTCGCGAGCGGCTCGTGCCCCTCGACGCGCGCCGCACCCGCCTGGTTGACGACGACGTTCGCGAGCACGTGCGGCAGGTGGCTCGTCAGCGCCACCAGCCGGTCGTGCGCGGCCGGGTCGATCGCGGCCGGCACCGCGCCGAGCTCGGCGACGAAGCCGTGCACGAGCCGGTAGCGGGCGGGGTCGGTGTCGGCGGTCGGCGTCAGGAACCACGTCGCCCCCTCGAAGAGCGCGGCCGCCGCGTGCGCCGGGCCGTGCGCCTCGAGCCCGCAAATCGGATGGCCGCCGACGAACCGCGGCGAGCGCGCGGCCGCGACGACGCTCGCCTTCGTCGAGCCGACGTCGGTCACCGTCGTCGTCTCGGCCGACGCGGTCAGCACCGCGGCGACCTCGTCCACGAGCGCCGCGATCGGCGCCGCCACGACGGCGAGCTCGGCGCCCCGGAGGGCCTCCTGGACCGACCGCGCCGGCTCGTCGACGGCGCCGCGCTCGGCCGCGACCGCGAGCGCGGCGCCGTCGGGGTCCCAGCCGGCAACGCGGGCGCCGGCATGCTTCGCGGCCAGCCCCACCGAGGCGCCGATCAGCCCGGTGCCGACGATCGCGAGCCGCCGGACCACTACCGGCGCATCAGCTCGGCCAGGCGGAACGCCAGGTCGAGCGACTGGCGCGCGTTCAGGCGCGGGTCGCAGAGCGTCTCGTAGCGGCGGTCGAGGTGCTCCTCGGCGACGTGCTCCGAGCCGCCGACACACTCCGTCACGTCCTCGCCCGTGTACTCGAGGTGGACGCCGCCCGGCCAGACGCGCTCGGCGCGGCAGGCGCCGAAGAACGCCTCGAGCTCGGCCATGATCGCGTCGAAGTGGCGCGTCTTGCGACCGCCCGAGACGAAGACGTTCGCGTGCATCGGATCGGAGGCCCAGACGACGGGGTGCCTCGCCTCGCGCACCGCGCGCAGGAGCGGCGGCAGCAGCTCGCCTGCGCGCTCGGCGCCGAGCCGCGCGATCAGCGTCAGCCGGCCGGGGATCCGGTCCGGGTTGAGCCGCGTGCACAGCTCGACGAGCTCCTCCGCGGTCGCGCTCGGGCCGACCTTGACGCCGATCGGGTTGTGCACGCCGGAGAAGAACTCGACGTGCGCGCCGTCCGGGTCGCGGGTGCGGTCGCCGATCCAGAGCATGTGCGCGGAGCAGTCGTACCAGTCGCCCGTCAGCGAGTCGCGCCGCGTCAACGCTTCTTCGAAGTCGAGCAGGAGCCCCTCGTGCGACGTCCACACGTCGACCTGGTGCAGCTGCGGCGTCGCCGCGAGATCGATGCCGCACGCGGCCATGAACGCGAGCGCGCGCTCGATCTCGGCCGCGAGCTGCTCGTAGCGCTGCCCTTGCGGCGAGGTGGCGACGAAGTCCTGGTTCCAGGCGTGCACCTGCGTCAGGTCGGCGAAGCCGCCCTTGGTGAACGCGCGGACGAGGTTGAGCGTCGCCGCCGAGAGGTTGTAGCCCTCGAGCATCCGCTCGGGATCCGGGACGCGCGCGGCGGCCGTCGGGGCGTCGTCGTGGACCATGTGCCCGCGGAAGACCGGGATCTCCCCGTCCGGTGTCGCCTCCGTCGGCGAGCTGCGGGGCTTCACGAACTGACCGGCGATCCGGCCGACCTTCAGCACCGGCAGCGCCGCGCCGTACGTGAGCACGGCCGCCATCTGCAGCAGGATCTTCAGCCGCTCCCGAATGGCGACGGCGGCGTACGCGGCGCCCGTCTCGGTCAGGCGCTCGTAGTCGCGGAACGACTCGGCGCAGTCGCCTGCCTGGAGCAGGAACGCGCGGCCGGCGGCGACCTCGCCGAGCGCCGACTGCACCTGACGCGCCTCGCCTGCGAAGACGAGCGGCGGCAGCGCGTGCAGCTTGCGCTTGACCTCCTCGACGCGTGCCTCGTCGGGCCACTCCGGTTGCTGGAGCGCCTCTCGACCCCGCCACGAGGACGGGGACCATGCCTCTTCGAGGACGGCCACGTTCCCAGTGTAGGCACGCTCACGTGACCCGGTACAGCGCGAGCATGCCGGCGCGGAGGTGGTCGTTGACGTGACAGTGGAAGAGCCACAGCCCGGGTCGTCCGGAGCCATTCATCGTCAGGCCGGGCAGGTTGCCGTAGGCAGGATCGCCGCCGGCAGCAACGCCCGGCTGGCCGAGCCCGCCGCGAACAGCTCGTCGCCCTCGTAGCCGGCCGGCGCGAGCCGAACGAGGACGGCGTGCGCCGCCTCGCTGCCCGCGAGCAGGAGCGGAGCGAGTGCGACGCAAACGCGGGAGCGTGTGTGCTGAACTCTAGGGAGCGATGCGGATCTTCTCCGGTATCCAGCCGACCGGCGCGAAGCACTTCGGCAACTACTCGGGCGGCTTCCGGCAGTACGCGGCGACGCAGGAGCTCGGCGAGGCCTTCTTCTGCATCGTCGACCTGCACTCGATCACCGTCGACTACGACCCGGCCGACCTGCGCGAGCGGACGCTCGACCTGGCGGCGATGCTGTTCGCGACCGGCCTCGACCCCGACCGCTCGACCGTCTTCGTGCAGAGCCACGTGACCGCGCACGCCGAGGCCGCGTGGCTGCTGTCGGCGGTCGCGAGCTACGGCCAGCTCGGCCGGATGACGCAGTTCAAGGAGAAGGGCGCGCGGCAGGAGTTCGTCTCCGCCGGCCTCTTCACGTACCCGGTGCTGATGGCGGGCGACATCCTCCTCTACCAGACGACGCACGTGCCGATCGGCGACGACCAGCGCCAGCACCTCGAGCTCGCGCGCGACATCGCCGAGCGGTTCAATGCGCGCCTCGGCCACACGTTCACCGTCCCGGAGGGCATCTACCCGGAGGTAGGCGCGCGCATCATGGACCTGCAGGAGCCGACGAGGAAGATGTCGACCACCGGCGGGACGACGCAGGGCACGCTGCTGCTGCTCGACTCGCCCGACGTCGTGCGCCGGAAGGTGAAGAGCGCCGTCACCGACTCGGGCACCGAGGTACGCCGCGGCGACGACAAGCCGGGCGTGACGAACCTGATCGAGATCATGACCGTCGCGACCGGCGAGACCCCCGGCGCGATCGAGGAGCGCTACGACAGCGGCGGCTACGGGCGCTTCAAGGCCGACGTCGCCGAGGCGGTCGTGACGCTGCTCGAGCCGATCCAGCGCCGCTACTTCGACCTGCGCGACGACACGGCCGAGCTGAAGCGCCTGCTGCGCCTCGGTGCGGACAAGGCGCGCGAGGCGTCGGCGCCGACGCTCGCGGCGATGTACGAGCGGATGGGCTTCGTCGGCCCGGCGTGAAGCCCGCTACGGCCCCGCGTACTCGAACGCCGCCACCGCCGTGTAGTGCCCCGAGTGGTCGAAGCTGATCGCGTCGTCGAGGCGGAAGACGCTCGAGGAGCCGAAGTCGCCGCGCTTGAAGATGAGTCCTTCCGGCAGCACGGCGCCGGGGTGGACGTCGGCACCGGTGACCGGGTTCTTGATCGTCGTCGACTCGATCTCGAGCGAGTCGCCGGCCTTGATCCGCGAGTGGATTCCGTCGATGTCGACCTCGTACCGCACCGGCTTCGGGCCGTGGATCGTGGGCCACGTCCAGGCGAGGACGCCCCACGGCCCGCCGACGGAGCCGCCGACGAGCGTCGCGATCGCGTCGCGCTGCTTCTCGTCGGCCCGCTCGTCGACGAGGATCACGCCCTCGCCGTTGCCGTGGTGGATCGCCCCCGGCCACTTGACGATGACGGTGAAGTTGAGGTCGTCGAGCGGCGTGTCGCCGAATCTGCCCTCCTCGACGTGCCACGTCCAGCCGCCCTCGCACCTTCCCTGTGTCGGCAGCGCGTTGAAGTTGCACGGGCAGCCGTAGTCGCAGTTGCAGGCGACGACCACCGTCCCCGTCAGCGTCCACTTCGTCTCCGTCACCGTCGCCACTCCATCCCCCTCTCTCCGGTTACGCCGCTGCCGTCAGGGCCCCGAGCGTGACGAGCCCGACCGCGAGCAGGCGTCCGAGCTTGTCGCCCCACGGCAGCACCTTCTCGACGAACACGACGCCCGCGATCGCGGCCGCCCACCAGAACGACATCGCCGCGGCGAACACGAGCACGGCCATCAGCGCCCAGCAGCAGCCGACGCAGTAGAGCCCGTGGAGGGCGCCGAGCCGGAGCTCGCCGAGGCGGCCGCGCCGCCAGTGCTGGAGCAGGAAGTCGAGCGGACTGCGGCACGTGCGCAGACAGACGCGCTTGAGCGGGGTCAGCTGGTAGAGACCGGCGCCGACGACGATCGCGCCGGCGAGCGTGGCCGGGACCGACATCGGATCGACGAGCATCGTCGCGAGGTAGATCGGCACCCCGGTCGCGCCCCAGACGAGCAGGTACGCGAGCGCGAGCAGCACGACGCTGCGGCCGGCGCGACGCTGGAGGAGCAACAGCGGCGCCACCGACGGCAGCATCATCGCGGTCATCATCGCGGTCCACGACCCGAGGAACGGCGCCACGCTCACGGGAACAGCTTCCCGCCTCCGTCGTCCGGCTGCAAGTCACTGAGAGCGGGCCGGGTCGGCGACGACGAGGTCGGCGTCCTCCGGGTGGCGCCGGACGTACGCCTCGACGAACGGGCAGATCGGGACGACGCGGAAGCCGCGGTCGCGCGCGTCGTCGAGCGCGGCGCGGACGAGCGCCGCGCCGAGGCCGCGTCGCCAGCGTTGCTCGAGCCGGCGCAGCGCCCGCCGGAACGATCTCGCGATCGGCTTCGCCTTCGTGGCGACGATCATCCTCGCGATCAGACGCCCGAGCGGTAGCTTCGTCCCGCCCTGATCTCCGCGCTCGTCTCGCCGACGGAGTCGACCTCAAACGGGCTCGGCGTGATCCCGGGGCCAGATCTGGGGCCGGCGGGGGGCGAGGTCGAGGAGCCCCTCGCGCACCGTCTTCGACGGCAGGGTCGTCTCGACCGCGGTGTTGACCTGCGGCACGCGGCGGCATGTTCGAGCCGCGGGCGGCTCCGGTCGCGTGGTATGAGACGCCGTCCACCCGCGAAGGAGGAGGAGGGAATGCCGGTGATCATGACGTTTCGGGTGCAGGGCGACCCGGACAAGCTCGAGCAGCTCGCCGCAGAGAACCGAGACGTGCTCCAGGCAATCGCAAACCAGGCGAAGGAGCACGGCCTGATCGCGCACCGGTTCTACGGGACGGACGGCTGGATCATGGTCGTCGACGAGTGGCCGAACGCGGAGAGCTTCCAGCGCTTCTACGAGAGCCAGCGCGGGACGATCGAGCCGATCATGCGCCAGGTCGCGAGCGGCGAGCCGGAGATCCGGTTCTGGCGGAAGCTCGAGACGCACGACGACGTCGGCTGGGAGTGACGCTCACGCGAGCGGCTTGACGAGCAGGAGCGACCGCGTCCGGTAGCGCGCCGCCTACGGCGGCACGAGCCGCGCGTCGAGGCCGCCGACGCCGCGGGCCGGCCGGATCGCCGGCCGCATGCTCACGCGCGCGCGGATCTCACAGGCCGGCGGCGCGGCGGAGCAGCTCGCGCTCCGCCCGCGTGAGCTCGCGCCACTCCCCGGGCGCGAGCCCGTCGAGGCCGAGCGGCCCGTAGCGGGGGCGGTGGAGCCTACGGACCGGGTGACCGACGGCCTCGAGCATCCGCTTCACCTGGTGCTTGCGTCCCTCGTGCACGGTCAGCTCGACACGCCCGCGCCCGAGCCGGCGGGCGCGCGCGGGCGCCGTTCGCCCGTCGGCGAGCTCGACCCCGCGTTCGAGCTGCGCGAGCGCGGCGGGCGATGGATCACCCTCGACCTCGGCGACGTAGACCTTGTCCACCTCGTAGCGCGGGTGCGCGAGCCGGTGCGCGAGCTCGCCGTCGTTCGTGAGCAGGAGCGCACCGGTCGTGTCGGCGTCGAGCCTGCCGACGGGGACGACGCGCGCGGGCAGGTCGACGAGACCGACGACGGTCGGCCGACGGCGGGGGTCGCGCGCCGTCGTGACGACGCCGGCCGGCTTGTGGAGCAGCACGTAGGCGAGCGGCTGCAGCTCGAGTGGCTGGCCGTCGAGCTCGACGCGGTCGCGCGCGCCGACGAAGGCGTTCAAGCGGCCGGGCTCGCCGTTGACGGTGACGCGACCGGCCTTGATCAGCTCGTCGGCGCCGCGGCGCGAGGCGGCACCGGCGCGGGCGAGCCAGGCGTTGAGGCGCATCGTCGGAAGTTTCACGCTCGGCACGCACGCGTGGCGGACAGGGCACACGATCCTCGCTACCGTCCATGCGAGGGGGCGCTCGCCCCCTTGGGGGCGGGAGGGGTCGCACGGTGCGACCCGCGGCGGGCCGCAGCGTCAGCGCACGTACGTCGCGCCTTCGAAGTTCCACGTGCCGCGCGACTCGAGGCTCGTGTGGACGCGCGTCGCGACGAACCCGCGCCCGCCCGACCGGACGACCCAGAACCGCGCCAGCCCCTTCTCGGCCCCGACGAGCACGGCGCCGGCGTACGGGCTGAGCTGCGCCGCCGCGGCGAAGTAGACCTTCTTCGTCACCGTGTCGCTCACGTAGAGCCCGGGCGCGGCCCGGCCCTGGGGCGTCGTGCCGGCGGCGATGACCGCAATCGGGTTGAGGCCGTGGGCGAAGCGCGCGAGCACGCGCACCGAGCCGTCCGGCGCCATCGCGAGCAGCCGGCCGCCCCTGGCACGTGCGTCGATCGCGAGCAGGAGCTCGCCGCCCGCCGAGCCGAACCGGGCCGGCGCGAGCGCGATGTTGTCGGCTCCGCCGGGGTGCGGGTACACGCCGACCGTCCGGATGTCGCCGTTCGGGCCGATCGCGTATACCGCCCCGCCCTGCTCGGCGGAGCCACCGGAGCACGCGAGCAGCGCGAAGCCGAAGCGGCCGACGTCGTCGAAGGCGAGCGAGCCGTCCTGGAGCCCCGTCGCCGGCAGCGTCGCGAACCGAAGCACCGAGCCGGCGGCGCCGATCTGCCAGATCTCGCCGTGCGGCCCGTGGCAGAAGAGCTGGCGCGCAGGCCAGCCGTGCGCGCCGGGCGACACCGCGCAGCGCACCTCTTCGTACTCGCGCGTCACCGACGCGAGCTTCGTCAGGTGCTTCCCGTCGGGCCCGCTGACGTCGAGCTCGCCGGTGCGCTCGGCGACGTAGACGAAACGCTCGCCGGTCCAGACGACGTCGCCGAGCGGCAGCGAGGTGCGCGCGAAGACGGTGAACACGAGCCGCTTCGGCGCCGCGGCTACCGACACCGTCGCGGCGAGAGCCGCCACGAGCAGCGCGAGCCGGCCGACGCGCACGCGTCGAATCTAGCCGCCTGCGGTCGCGCCGCCGCCGCACACGCGCGCCGGCTCGAGCCGGCCGACGACGGTCAAGGGACGCTTCACGCTGCGGCTCGTTGCCGGCAGCTCCTCGGTGACCGCCTGGCCGCGTCGCGGGCGAAGCCGACCGGCAGCCGCCGCGTCCAGGTCGGCCCCGGCCGGGCCATCCACGTCGTCGTCCGGTTCGACGGCTCCCCGATGATGGAGTAGCTACGCCGACCGCTGCGCGGCGACGGTCTCGAGCCGGGCACGGATCTCGTCCGCGCCGGCGCCGAGGTCGTCGAGGCGCGGGAGCGCGGCGAGCGACTCGAGCCCGAAGACGCGCTCGAAGAGCGGCGTCGTCCGGTAGCGGATGGCGCCGAACTCCTCGTCGCGACCCGCCTCGGCGACGAGCCCTCGCTCGACGAGGCCGGCGACGACCCCGTCGACGTTGACGCCGCGGATACGTGTCACCTCCGGCCGCGTGCACGGCCCGAGGTACGCGATCACGGCGAGCGTCTCCAGGGCCGCCTGCGAGAGGCCGCGCTCGACCGGCCGCTCGAAGAGCCGCGCGCACGCCGCCGCCGCGGCGGTCGAGGCGCGGAACGCCCAGCCGCCGGCCACCCGCTCGAGCACGATCCCACTGCGCCCCTCGCGGTAGCGCTCGCCCAGCACCTCGAGCGCCTCCTCGACGCGCACCGCCTCGTCCGCCGTCGCCGCGACCAGCTCCTCGAGCGAGAGCGGCTGCGAGGCGACGACGAGCAGCGCCTCGATCGTGCGGGCGAGCTCGTCGAGCGGGTTGGTGCTGATCAGCCGGAGCGGACGTTCCATGCGAGGCTCCTTTCTCGCTCCGGGCGCGAAATCCTTATCGGGGCGAACGGGGCGGCCTGCTCGAGCGCGAGCTCGTCCTGCTTGCGAAGCTCGAGCAGAGCCAGGAAGGCGACGGCGATCTCGGCCCGCGTCAGCCCGCGGACCTCCTGGTCGAAGTCGAGCAGCGTCCGGCGACGGAGCAGCGCGCGCCAGCGCTCGACGAACTGCGCGACCGGCGGGAACGCGAGCGCCATGTGCGCGGTCGACGGCAACGGCGGCGGCACGGCGAGGAGTCGCAGCGCGGCGGCGAGCTGCTCCGGCCGCTGCGGCGGCAGGGCCCTGCGATCCTGAACGCCGTGGCACGCGAGCGGCGCCGGGCCGAGCCGGAAGAAGCGCGGCTGCGCGAGCCGCTCCGCGAGCCACGACGCCGCCTCTTTCGCGCGCCGGTACTCGGCGAGCCGCCGCGCGAGCTCCTCGGCTGCGACCTCGGGCTCGAGCTCGGCGAGCTCAGCCTCCTCGTCCGGGAAGAGGCCGCGCGCTTTCAGCTCGAGCAGCGCCGAGATCAGGACGAGGAACTCGCCGCACGCCTCGAGGTCGAGCTCGTCGCGCTCCGCGAGCACGCCGACGAACGCGATCACGACCTCGGCCAGGTCGACGTCGCGCAACGACACCTCGTCGCGGAGGACGAGCGAGAGCAGGAGGTCGAACGGGCCCTCGAACGCCTCGAGGTCGAGCTCGAGCTCGGTCACCGCGAGCACGCGCGCAGGCTAGCGGCGCTAGCGGACGCGCCCGCGCGGGATCGCCATCTTCGGCCCCTCGCGGACGGTGCGCGGCGGCCGCCGCTTCGCCGTCGGCCGGGGCGGCGGCGGCGGCGCCCAGCCGCGCCCGAGCACCTGCCACCAGACGAAGAACGCGGTCGAGCAGAGGAAGACGCCGATCGACACCCACGCGTTCAAGCGCAGGCCGAGGAAGTGGTGCGACGGGTCGATCCGCAGCAGCTCCTCGAAGAAGCGCCCGAAGCAGTAGTAGGAGACGTAGAGCGCGAAGAGCGCCGGCGGCCGGAGTCGGAAGCGCCGCCCGACCCACAGCAGCAGCAGCACGCCGACCACGTCCCAGATCAGCTCGTACAGGAACGTCGGGTGGAAGAGGACGCGGTGGCCGTGCACGAATGCGACCTGGTTCGGGTTGACGAAGTGGGCCGGGTCGATCTCGAGCCCCCACGGCAGCGTCGTCACCTTGCCGTAGAGCTCCTGGTTCCACCAGTTGCCGATCCGCCCGATCCCCTGCGCGAGCAGGAGCCCGGGCGCGACCGCGTCCATGAACAGGCGGGCCGAGTTACCGGAGCGGCGGATGACGATCACGCCCGCGAGCGTGCCGAACAGCACGCCGCCCCAGATGCCGAGCCCGCCCTTCCAGATCTCGAAGATCCCCTCCCACTTCGGCGACGGCACCTCGTGCCAGGAGGTGATGTCGTGATAGGCACGCGCGCCGACGATCCCGAACGCGACGCCCCAGACGGTGACGCGGACGACGAGGTCGAAGTCGCCGCCGAGCCGGCGCCAGCGGACGGCCGTCAGCCAGACGCACGCGAAGATCGCGAGCAGCAGCATCAGCCCGTACATGTGGATCGTCAACGGGCCGAGATCGACGACGTTGCTGTGCGGCGAAGGAATGGAGGCGAGCACGGCGCGCCCCATTCTGCCTTGCCTCGCCCGCGGCGGACGGTCCTAGCGCGCCTGGGCGGGTCCCGCCGCTCGAAGCGGCGCGGACGCTAGAGCAGGATCCGGAGCGCCGTCTCGGGGGCGCAGCCGCGCTCGACCATCTCGATCGCCCGGTGGAGATCGACGTCGTGCCTGGCCGCGAGGAGCGCCGCGGAGTCCGCGTCGTAGCCTGCGGCCTCGAGAGCCTCCGTGCGCCACCGCTCGACCCGCTCGAGCTCCGTCTCCTGAGTGTGAACTTCAGCCGCAGACATGAGCCTCATCCTCGTCAGTGGGACCTTCCACCCTCACATTCGGTAGAACGAGCAGCACGGTTTAGTCAATACCCCCGAGAGGTCAAGATTTACCGAGCGTTAACGCCGCCCTCCGTCAAAGGGTGACGCCTCGCGAGCGCCGTGCCTAGCCCAGAGCCGATTCTCCGAGCAAAGCCCGTACTTCTGCGTAGAAGTCGGGCACCGGCTGGACGCGGTATCCGGGGCCGAGCGCGAGGACCTGCGACCCGGACGAGGTGACGCAGTCGACGTAGACCGGGCTTTCGCCCGGGAAGTCGCGGATGACGGCGGCGAGCTCGCGAATGATCCCCGCCCGCGCCGCGCGCGCGTCGATTCGCAGCCGCACCTCGCGCCTGATCGGCACCGACTCGAACGCAGACACGTCGGACGCGATCAGCTTCGTCTCCCCCTCCTTCTGGTCGACCCGTCCCCTGACGATCAGGATCCGGTCAGCGACGCAGAGCTCGGCGGCGGCGGCGTACGTCGAGTTGAAGACGACGCACTCGATGCCGCCGGTGATGTCGTCGAGGCGCATGAAGGCCATCGGCTCGCCGCGTTTCGTCGTCAGGTGCTTCACCTCGCTGACGATGCCGCCGACGGTGACGGTCTCGCCGTCGCGGCGGCGCTCGAGCTCGGCGATCGTGGCGTCGGTCTTCGCGCGCAGCTCGCCGCGGATCGACGAGAGCGGATGCTCGGAGACGTAGAGGCCGAGCGTCTCCTTCTCGAGCCGCAAGAGCTCGCTCTTCTCGAACTCGCCGGGAGGGAACGGTGGGTAATAGCCGCCCCGGGACGGCTGATCGTCCAGGTCGAAGATCGAGACCTGATCGCGCATTCGAGCTCGTTCGTTCGCCGCTTCGAGCGCTTGCTCGATCACAGCGAGCATCCCCCGCCGCGGAGCGCCGGAATAGTCGAATGCACCGCATTTGACGAGCGACTCGAGCGCGCGCTTGTTCACGACCGACGGGTCGACGCGCTCGGTGAAATCCCAGATCGACTCGAACGGTCCGCCCTCCTCGCGCGCGCGGATGATCGTGCGGCACGCGATCTCGCCGACGCCCTTGACGGCGTTGAGGCCGAAGCGGATCTTGCCGTCGACGACGGCGAAGTCGACGTCCGACTCGTTCACGTCGGGCGGTAGCACCTCGAGCCCGAGCTCGTGGCACGCGTTGACGTAGAACGGCACGCGGTCCTTCGTGTTCATCACCGAGCTGATCAGCGCCGCCATGTACTCGCACGGGTAGTGCGCGCGCAGGTAGGCGGTGCGGTAGGAGATGAGCGCGTAGCAGGCGGCATGCGACTTGTTGAACGAGTAGTCCTGCGCCTTCTCCATGTCGTCCCAGAGCTGGCGCGCGACGGCTTCGGTCGTGTCGTTCGCGATGCAGCCCTCGATGAACTTGTCCTTCAGCGAGGCCATCAGCTTGTGGTCCTTCTTGCCGATCGCGCGGCGGAGGTCGTCCGCTTCCGGCAGCGTGAAGCCCGCGATCTGCTGCGCGATCTCCATCGACTGCTCCTGGTAGACGGCGATGCCGAAGGTCGAGCCGAGGATCGGCTTCAGGCGCGGATCGACGAAGGTCACCGGCTCCTTGCCGTTCTTGCGGTTCGCGTAGGTCGGGATGTACTGCATCGGCCCGGGGCGATAGAGGGCGCCGAGCGCGACGAGGTCCTCGAACTCCGTCGGCTTCACCTGCCGCAACGCCTCGCGCATCCCCGACGACTCGAACTGGAAGACGCCGGTCGACTCGCCGCGCGCGAGCATCTCGTACGTCTTCTTGTCGTCCATCGGGATCTGGGCGACGTCGAACCCGTTGCCGACGAGCTCGACCGCCTTGTCGATCACGTCGAGGTTGCGCAGCCCGAGGAAGTCCATCTTCAGCAGGCCGAGCGCCTCGACGTCCTTCATCCCGAACTGCGTCACGACCTCCTGGTCGGCACCCTTCTGCTGCAGCGGCACGACGTCCATCAGCGGCGCGGCGCCGATGACGACGCCGGCTGCGTGGATCGAGTCGGCGCGCGTCAGCCCCTCGAGCGGGCGCGCGAGCTCGACGATCTCCTTCGCGACCGGGTCGGCGTCGACGGCGCGCCGGAGCTCCGCGTTCGGCTTCAGGCACTCCTCGAGCGTCTGGCCGGGACCTTCCGGGATCAGCTTCGCGATCCTGTCGACGACGCCGTACGGGATCTCGAGCACGCGCCCCGCGTCGCGCACGGCCGCGCGTGCAGCCATCGTCGAGAAGGTGATGATCTGGGCGACGCGGTCGCGGCCGTACTTCTCGGTCACGTAGTTGATCACGCGCTCCCTGCCCTCGACGGCGAAGTCGATGTCCATGTCCGGCATCGACTTGCGGCCCGGGTTGAGGAACCGCTCGAAGAGGAGGTCGTAGCGGATCGGATCGATGTCGGTGATCTCGAGGCAGTAGGCGACGAGGCTGCCGGCCGCGGAGCCGCGGCCGGGGCCGACGCTGACGCCGTTTCGCCTCGCGAAGGCGATGAAGTCCCAGACGATCAGGAAGTAGTCGGTGAAGCCCATCTCCCGGATCGTCTGCAGCTCGTACCGGAGGCGTTGCGTCAGCTCCGGCGTCGGCGCGCCGTAGCGCTTTTGCAGGCCTTTCTCGCACAGCTCGACGAGGTAGTCGAACGCGTCGCGCCCGTCCGGCACCGGGAACCTCGGCAGCAGGATGTTGCCGAGCGCGAGCTCGACGCTGCAGCGCTCGGCGATCTCGAGCGTGCGCCGGAGCGCCGCCTCGTGGCCGGCGAAGTCGGCCGCCATCTCGGTCGGCGACTTGAAGAAGAATTGATCGGTGTCGAACTTCCAGCGGCTCTCGTTCTTGAGCGAGTCGCCAGACTGGATGCAGAGGAGCGCCTCGTGCGCGCGCGCGTCCTCGTGCCGGAGGTAGTGGACGTCGCCGGTCGCGACGGTCGGGAGCGCGGCGGCCGCGGCGAGCTCGACGAGCTGCGGCACGATCCGCTCCTGCGCGGGCAGGTGCGCGTTCTGGAGCTCGACGTAGGTCGAGTCGCGGCCGAAGATCTGCGCGAGCCGGTCGAGCTCGGCGGCCGCGTCGGCCGGCCGGTTCTCCTCGAGCGCCTTGCAGACGCGGCCGGAGAGGCAGCCGGAGAGCGCGATCAGCCCGGCACCGTGGCGTTCGAGCAGCTCCCAGTCGACGCGCGGCTTGTAGTAGTAGCCCTCGAGATAGCCGAGGCTCGAGAGCTTGATCAGGTTCGCGTAGCCGGCGTTGTCGCGGGCGAGGAGCGTCAGGTGCGCGTAGCCCTTCGCCTGCGCGCGGCGGTCGTCGGCGACGTAGACCTCGCAGCCGATGACCGGTTTGACGCCCTGCTTCCGCGCCTCGGTGTAGAGCTGGACGGCGCCCGCCAGCGAACCGTGGTCGGTGAGGCCGACGGCGGGCATCTCGAGCTCGGCCGCGCGGGCAACGAGGTCGGGAATCCGGCACGCGCCGTCGAGGATCGAGTACTCGGAGTGGACGTGCAGGTGGACGAACGGAGGGACCTGACCGGCTTCGCGCATGCCTGGGCCACCTTATCGGGGGCGGAGGACCGCACCCGACTCGGGCCTGCTACCGGAGCCGGCGCGCGACGGCGGCTGCCGTCTTCGGTCCCCAGAGCCCGTCGACGGGGAGCCCGGCCACGCGCTGGAACGCTGCGACCGCCGCCTTCGTGACCGGACCGTAGAAGCCGGTCACGACGTGGTGGAAGAAGCCGAGCCGCGCCAGGTCGGTCTGGATCGTCCGCACCTTCGCCGGCGGGATCTTCGGCTCGGGCGAGGCGAGCCCCGAGCCGGCGGCCGCCGGCGCCGAGGCAGAGCCGCCGGCGACCGACGCGACCCAGCCCGCGAGCGTCGAGATCTGCGCGGCCGTCAACCTGCCGGCGAACGACGGCATCCCGGCGCCGCCGCTCGTCACCTGCGCGTAGACCGTGCTCGCGAGCGGCCGCAGCTCGTCGAGGTTCGGCCCGACGGCGCCGGTCGAGCCCGCCGCCGCGAGGGTGTGGCAGCCGCCGCAGCCGGCGCTCGTGAAGAGCCGGCTGCCCGTCGACGCTGCCGCCGTGCCCGGAAGCGCAAGAGCGCAGGCGAGGGCGATCGCAACGCGATGCAGCTCCGTCCTCCGCTGTCGGTTGCCACGCAAGGCTACGGCGGGCTCATGAAGCCGCGATGAGAGGCGGCTCGTGCTCGCCGGCGTCGAACCGAAACGGCGGGTAGCTCGGCGTCATCAACGCCGCGTACGCGCCGACGCGGAAGACCCAGCGATTCGCCCCCACGACCACGTCGAAAACGTCGCGCGGGTAGCGGTTCTTGAACAGCAGCAGGATCGCGGCGACGAAGACGAGGACTGCCACGATTCCGCCGGCGAAGCGCCCCGCCCAGCCGATGCTCCCGCCGGTGAGCAGGCCGGCGATGGCGTACTGCGGAATGCCGAGCAGCCACCAGCCGATCAACCGGAGACCGCGCCGCTGCCGCTCCGGGTAGTCGATCTCGATCCGCGCGGGATAGTCCGGCACGACCGCCCTCGTGAACGGCGGATACCGGTCGGTGCCGAGCGCGGAGTAGCCGTAGAAGGCGACGCGCCACGTCCAGCGCAGGACGCCGACGTTGAAGTCGAAGATCCCGCGCGGGTAACGGCCCGTGAAGAGCACGACGAGGAACGCCGCAATCGTCGTGAGGATGAACGCGATCCAGAGGAAGACGAGGATGATCCAGTGCGGGATGAGCAGGAACCACTTCACGAGCCACAGCCACCGCGAGAGCGGCTGCTCGAGCTCGCCGTCGACTCTGACTGGATATGCGTCCACGCCTCCCAGTGTGGCGCACGCCGCGGACGGGGCGCGTCAGGGGCTCGGCGCCGCGCCGAGGGCTGCCGGCGCGCAGGGAGAAATCGCCGCGACGACCGCCGCTCGCGACACCGTTCGAGCATGACCGGTTTGGCCGGGTCCGTCTACGCCGCTGTCCGCTCCTGCCACGCCTGTTCGAGCGCCCGCAGGATCAGCTCGGCCGGTTGGGCGCTCGTCCTGCTTCCCCGCCTCGCGCGCCGCGTGGATCAGGCGATGCGCGTCGAACGTGTTGCCGCCCTGCGTCTGGTCGAGGTGGTACTCGAGGCCCTCCGCCGCTGCAAGCGACTCCAGTCGCGCGTGCGAGGCCGCGACCTGGTCGGCGCTCCAGCCGTACTTGCGCGCCAGATGCTCGGCGGTGGGGCCGCGCCGCGCGGGCGCGTCCCGGTCGAGCTCGAACGACCGCCACAGCACCCCGACCTCGCCGCGATGCGCGAACCGCGCCAGCGCCGACTCGAAGCGGCGCTTGCCGATGTAGCACCACGGACAGACGACGTCCGACCAGATCTCGACGAGCATGCTCTCGTCTAGCCGCCGAGGCTCGGTTTGCGGAGGACGTACCAGCCGTAGCTCGCGCTCGCGTCCTCCGGGGCGAGCGCGCGCGCCTGCTCGCGGGCCGGCCCGTGGCAGCCTGCTCGGTCGAGGTAATCCTCCAGGTCGCGCTCTTCCCGCACGACCTCGGCTCGGCGCAGGACGAGCCCGTTCGAGTCGAAGAGGCCACGCAGGTCGACGTCGGCGAGCACGCGCGTCGTCGACGGGTCGCGGGCGCGCTCGAACCGGTTCAGCTCGATCGCCGCCAGCGGGTCGCCCGGCGCGAGCTGGTCGACGACCAGCATCGTTCCGCCCGGCCGCAGCACGCGCGTCATCTCCGCCAGCACGAGCTCCGGTCGCGGCACGTGGTGGAAGACGCGCGCCGAGGCCACGAGCTCGAACTCCCCGTGCCCGAACGGCAGCGCCGCCGCGTCCGCCTCCACGAACGAGACGTTCGCCGGCGCCCGCCGCCGCGCCTCCGCGAGCAGCTCCGGCACGACGTCCACGCCCACCACCGACGCCACCGACGGCGCCAGCGCGAGCGCGATCGCCCCCGCCCCGGTGCCGACGTCGAGAGCCCGCTCGTCCCCGCGCAGGACGAGCAGTCGCCGCAGCCGCTCCTCGGTCTCCGCCTGGCGGCGGTCCTGCAGCGCGGCGAGGAGCACCGCCGTCTCACCGAAGCGCTTCCGGACCGCGTCCGCCAAGTTCAGGCAGCATAGGAGCCGATGAAGGGATCGGAGAAGCCGAAGAAGCAGGCGAAGAAGGCCCCGCAGAAGTCGCTCAAGGAGAAACGGGCCGCGAAGCACGCGGCCGCGGCCGAGAAGAAGCGCGCGGGTTACTAGGCCGCGTGCTGGCCGACGAGCTCCAGGCCGACGCGCTCGAGCGGTTCCTGCGCTACGTCCGCATCGACACGCAGTCGGCGCACGACTCCGACAGCTTCCCGTCGACCGCGAAGCAGCTCGACCTGTCGCGTCTCCTCGTCGACGAGCTGCGCGCCGCCGGGCTCGCCGACGCCGAGCTGACCGAGCACGGCTACGTCTTCGCGACGCTGGCGGGCGTCGAGGGCGCGCCGACGGTCGGGCTGCTCGCCCACGTCGACACGGCGCCCGACGCGAGCGGGACGAACGTCGAGCCGCAGGTGCACGAGCGCTACGACGGGCGCGACCTCGTCGCCGGGCTCTCGCCCGAGACCTCGCCGCTCCTCGGCGAGCGGCTCGGACACGACATCGTCACGACCGACGGCACGACGCTGCTCGGCGCCGACGACAAGGCCGGCGTCGCCGAGATCATGGCCGCTGTCGCCTACCTCGCGGCGCACCCGGAGATCGAGCACGCGCCGGCGCGGATGTGCTTCACCGTCGACGAGGAGGTCGGCCACGGCGTCGACCACCTCGACCTCGAGCAGTTCGGCGCCGACTTCGCCTACACGCTCGACGGCGAGCGCGTCGGCGAGATCGAGAACGAGACCTGGTCGGCGCTCGAGCTGAAGGTCACCTTCCCCGGCGTCCCGGTCCACCCCGGTCTCGCGAAGGGCAAGCTCGTCAACCCGATCAAGCTCGCGGCGCGCTTCGTCGACAGCCTGCCGCCGGAGATGGCGCCGGAGACGACCGACGGGCGCGACGGCTTCATCCATCCGTCGGCGATCTCCGGTGACCCGGTGCGCGCGACCGTCGTCACGCACGTACGCGACTACGACTGGGACGGCCTGCTCGCGAAGGAGCGGCTGCTGCGCGAGCTTGCGCAGAGCGTCAGTCCCGACGTCGTCTTCGAGCGCTGGGAGCAGTACCGGAACATGCGCGAGGGGCTCGAGCGGGCGCCGCAGGTCGTCGAGGCGGCGCTCGAGGCGACGCGGCGTGTCGGTCTCGAGCCGAAGCTCGCCTCGATCCGAGGCGGCACCGACGGCTCGAGGCTCACCGAGCTCGGGCTGCCGACGCCGAACGTGTACACCGGCGGCAACGAGTTCCACTCGGTGCGCGAGTGGATCAGCGTGCAGGACATGGCGCTCTCGTCCGCGACGGTCGTCGAGCTCTTGAAGCTCTGGGCCGAGCCTGCGTGGCGGGCGCGCGCGCGTCCGTAAGAGCCACTGGCGGCGACGCAGACCCGCGGCGACAATCGCTCGGTGCTGACCTGGCGGCCCGAGCCGGCGCCGGTGGAGCGCGAGACGCCGCCGCCGGCTCCGCTTTCGCTCGAGGAGGTGCGCGAGCTGCTCGAGTCGCTGCGCGAGGAGAGCGAACGCGACACGACGCGCCTGCGGATCGAGCCGCCCGCCGACCCGCGGTAGCGTCGCCCGCGTGAAGACGCGGGGGCGCAGGTCGTCGTCATCGGCGGCGGCGTCGGCGGCTGCTCGATCCTCTACCACTCGGCCGGCCTCCTCGGCGAGCTGCGCTCGTCGCTCTCGCTGCCGAATTTCGACGGCAAGCCGCTCGGCGTTCGCGAAGCGCTTCGAGCGCCTCGAGGCGGCGGCGTCGGAGCCGTGCTTCCTCGAGGCGCTCGCCGGCCGAGGCGCGCTACATCGGGATCGCTTCGTACACCTCGACGCTGCCGCGGCCGCCCTCGAGGATCGGGCAGCCCCTCGTCTTCGCCTCGGCGTCGTCGAGGCTCGCGGCGTCGACGATCGAGTAGCCGCTGATGCCGGAGGTCGAGCCGCCGACGGCCGTCGAGGCGCCGAACGGGTTGCCGGCGTCGATGAGGTCGCCGTCGAGGCCGCCGAGCCAGCGCTGCCACGCAGCCAGCAGCCGCTTGCTCTCCTCCTCGCTCGCGGGCGTGCCGCCGCCCTTGTAGAGGTACACGTACTTCGCCATCTCAGCTCCTCTCTGTCAGGAAGGAATCGGGGCCGGGGTCGCCGCCCGCTGCGACGACCGCGAGTCGACCCAGGTAGTGCTCCCAGCCGTGCGCGTGCCGCTCGAGCGACTCCCGGCTCGGGAGGTCGCGGTGCGTGAGGCGCACCCGCGTCCGGTCGCCCTCGGGCAGGAGCTCGTACTCGACGACGGTCGAGCCCGGCGGGACGTCGGGATTTCCCTCCCAGCCCCAGCTGTAGACGAGCCGGCGCGGCGGGTCGAGCTCGAGCACCTCGCCGACGGCGACGTTGCCCGGCACCACCTCCGTCCGGTAGCCGGCGCCGACGCGCGCCTCGAAGGTCGTGTGGACGCCCTTCCAGCGCAGCAGCTTCTCCGGGTCGACGAGGAACTCCCACACCGTCTCCGGACGGGCGTCGATCAGGATCTCGCGCTGCGCGAGCAGGCGTTCAGTCGTCGTTTCCGCGGGCATGCTTCTCCTCTCGTTCGGCTTCTCGTTTCAGCGCCTCGAGCTGCCCGCCCCAGAGCTCGTCGAGGAACCTCCGCAGCTCGGCGAGGCCGTCGGGACGCGCGCGGTAGAGGCGCCGGGTGCCGTTGCGTCGCTCGTCCACGAGCCCGGCCTCCTTCAGGACGGTCAGGTGCTGCGAGACCGCGGGCCGGGTCACGTCGAAGTGCGACGCGATCTCGCCGGCCGAGAGCTCGTCGTCCCGGACGAGCCGCAGGATCGCCCGGCGCCGCGGCTCGGCGATCGCTTTCAGCGCAGCTTCCACCGGCCACTATGTAAGCAAAAGCTTACGTAAGTGTCAAGTTACGCAGCGAGACGAGGCAGCTCGATCTCGCTCACGTCGAGCCCGAGCGACTGCGCCATCCGGATCCCGTTCTCGAGCTCGTGGCGCAGCCGCGCGATGTCGGCGGTTCGCATCGCGCTGCCGATCCACGCGCGCTCGCGCGGGCGCCAGAGCTCGTGCTGGACGAAGACCGGCAGCAGCCGGTTGCCGGCCTTGATCAGCTTGTCCTTCGTCTTCTTGCTTGCGTTGCTCAGCAGCACGCGCTCGTAGGCCATGCCGGAGCCGTGGTGGATGCCGTCGTCGACGGCCAGGCGGTTGCAGAGGTCCTCGAGGACGGTTCCGCGCGAGGCGCGGGCGATCAGCCGGAACTTCGGGATGATCAGCCGCTCGAAGAACACCTGCATCTGGAACACCTTCTCCTCGAGCGTGTCGGCCTCGAGCTGCATCCTCGCGAGCTTCTCGAGGTACGGGTCGCGCTCGGCGTCGCCGCCGGCCTCCGTGATCAGCTTGATCCAGGCCTCGGTGTGGCGCGCCTCGTCCTGCACCATCGTCGTGTAGTAGAGCTTCGCCTCGCGGTGCGGCGCGAGCGCGAAGAGCTGCGTCGCCATCTCGACCGCGAACTCGTCGGCCTGGAGCTGCTGCGTGATCACCGAGCGCCAGACGTCGCGGCGGCGCGCCTGCCGCTGCGGCGAGCCCCTCAGCTCGGGGATCGGCGGCAGCTCGGTCCACGGCAGGTCGCGGACCTGCCACTCGGCGCGCTTGGCGAGGACGTAGTAGCGGACGACCTCCTCGTACTGCGCGTCGTGCGTTTCCTGCTCGGCCGTCGGCACGCCCGGATTATCGCTTGCTGCTGCGTCGGCGCCGCAGGCCGCTCAGCTTCCGCTTGAGGACGCGCTTGCCGACGACCCAGCCGAGCCAGCCGAGGATGGCGTTGCGGCGGTTGAAGATCCCCATCGCCCGACTCTATACCCGGCCGGACGAGGGAGAGAGCCCGCCCCCTGCGGCGCAGAGCGGGCTCTCAGGGAGACCCGGAACCGTGCGGGCGGGCGCAGCTCCGGGCGCTGGACGAGGGCACGTCCAGTAGTTGAGATGCCGCTCCGGCGAAAAACTTGCGCCTAGACCGCGGCCCGCGGCTTCCGGTTCGGGAGGTGGATCGCGCGCCCGAGCGCGACGAGGCCGGCCTCCTTGACCGCCTCGCCGAGCGTCGGGTGCGCGGCCATGCCGTCGGCGACCGTCTCGACCGTCGCCTCGGCGTCGATCGCCGTCACGCCCGCCTCGACCAGGTCGGTGACGTGCGGGCCGACGAGGACGAGGCCGAGCAGCTCGCCGTAGCGGCTCTCGTGGATCGACTTGACCCAACCGGTCGTCGCGTCCTGCATGACCGCGCGCGCGTTCGCGACCCAGGGGAAGCGGCCGACGGCGACGTCGTCGCCGTACTGCTCGCGCGCCTCGGCCTCGGTGAGGCCGACGGACGCGATCTCCGGGTCGGTGTAGATCGGCCGCGGCACGGCACGGTTGTCGACGACGGCCTCGTGGCCGGTCGCGTTCTCCGCCGCGACCTCGCCTTCGCGGAAGGCGGTGTGCGCGAGCTGCCAGTAGCCGGCGCAGTCGCCGACGGCGTAGACGTGCGGGACGGTCGTGCGCCGGTGCTCGTCGGCGGCGATGCCCTTGCGCGGGTCGTGCTCGACGCCGATCTCGTCGAGGCCGAGATTGGCAACGGCGGGCGCGCGCCCGACGGAGACGAGCATCAGGTCGGCCTCCGTGCGCTCGCCGTCGCCGAACGAGACGGTCAGCGCGCCGTCGCGCTGCTCGACGCTCGTGCACTGCTTGCCGAGGTGGAGCCGAATCCCCTTCTTCTCGAACGCCTTCGCGAGCTCGGCGGCCGCGTCCTCGTCCTCCTGCGGGATCAGGCGCGGGAGCATCTCGACGATCGTCACCTCGCTCCCGAACGTGCGGAAGATCGAGGCGAACTCGCAGCCGATGATGCCGCCGCCGAGGATGAGGAGACGGCGTGGCACCTCCGTCTGCGCGAGCAGCCCGGTCGAGTCGACGACCCCGGCCGAGTCGAGGCCGGGGATCGGCGGGCGGATCGGGAACGACCCCGTCGCGACGATCGCCTGCTTGAAGCCGATGTCCTCGCCGCCGTCGACTGCGAGCGTGTTCGCGTCCTTGAACGCGGCGGTACCTCGGACCCAGCCGACCCCGTTCGCCTTGAAGAGCGAGGCGATCCCGCTCGTCATCTGCTTGACGACGGCCGCCTTCCACTCGTTCGCGCGCGCGAAGTCGAGCTGCGGCTCGCCGACCGTCACGCCGAGCTTCGGGAGCGAGCTGCGCGCCTGGTGGAGGAAGTGCGCCGTCTGCACCCACGCCTTCGTCGGGACGCAGCCGATGCGCAGACAGGTGCCGCCGAGCTCGGGCTCCCTCTCGACGCAGATCGTGCGGGCGCCGAGCTGCGCCGCGCGGATCGCGGCGGTGTAGCCGCCGGGCCCGCCGCCGATCACGGCTACGTCGCAGTCCATGGCGCGATGCTAGCGGCGTCGTGCGGGCCACCCGCGCGGGGCTGCGTGTCGCGTCGCGTCGCGTGGGTGCGCGCGCCGAAGGCCTGCGGCTCGAGCCCGGGGCGCGCGCGGCGTGACGTGACGCACTTTCTCGACGAAGTCGGCCCGGAGCCGACACGGACACGTGCGCCCTCGGCGGGTAACGTCTGCAGCGAGGGCGGCGGGCCGGCACCCCACCCTGGGCGGGGGTGCACGCGCGCTGCCCGCGCGTTCCCGTGCGCGCGTGCTGCGGGCGCTCGCCCGCGACCGGCCTGCGTGCGCGGCGCGCCGCCGCGCCGCGCCGATCGGCGAAGATGACGGCATGCCGCTCGAGGGCATCCACCACGTCACGTGCATCACGGCGGACGCGCCCGCCAACGTCGAGTTCTACGCCGGCACGCTCGGCCTCCGGCTCGTCAAGAAGACGGTGAACCAGGACGACCCGACCGTCTACCACCTCTTCTACGCGGATGACCGCGGCTCAGCCGGCTCGGACATCACCTTCTTCGAGTACCCGGGCGTGGCCCGCGGCCGCGCCGGCGACGGCATGGTGCACCGCGTCGTCTTCCGCGTCGCCTCCGACGCCGCGCTCGACTTCTGGACCGACCGCGTCGGCGGCGAGCGCAGCGAGGAGTCCCTCCTCTTCGCCGACCCGGAAGGGCTCGCCCTCGAGCTGATCCTCGACCACTCGCGCGACGAGCCCCTCGTCGCCCGCCACCCCGACATCCCGCCGGAGTTCGCGCTGCGCGGCTTCGCCGGCGTGCGCGCGTTCGCCGACGACCCAGACGGGAGCGCCCCGTTCCTGCGCGCGCTCGAGTTCGCCCCCGCCTGGGAGGCGCGCGTCGAGCGGCGCGGCGGCTTCTACGTCTACGACGAGCCGCCCGCGCTGCGCGGCCTCGGCGGCGCCGGCACCGTCCACCACGTCGCCTGGGCATCGCCGATCGCGGAGCACGAGGCGTGGCGGCGGCGCGTCCTCGCCGCCGGCGGCCGGCCGACACCGATCATCGACCGCTTCTACTTCCGTTCGATCTACTTCCGCGAGCCGTCGGGCGTCCTGTTCGAGATCGCGACTCTCGGCCCCGGCTTCACCGTCGACGAGCCGCTCGAGACGCTCGGCGACGCGCTCTCGCTGCCGCCGAGCTACGAGCACCTCCGCGCGGAGCTCGAGCACGTCCTGACGCCGCTTCCGAATCCGCGCCCTGTGCACGCCGGGTGACGTCCGCGGAACGGCCGGCGGCCGGTAGGCCGCGGGGCGCGCTCGTGCTCTTCCACGGGCGCGGCGCCGACCGGTGCGACCTCCTGCCGCTGCTCGACGCGCTCGATCCCGAGCGACGGCTGGCCGGCTTCGCCGGAGCTCGCGCGCCTCGGGCCGCGGTCAGTCGATCGGCTGGGCGAGCTGGAGGCGGTTTCCGTCGGGGTCGAAGACGTCGACGAGCCGCATCTGCCCGGTCAGCTCGAGCACGATGCCGACGTTGACGGCTTCTGCCCGCAGCCGGTCGGCCTCGGCCTTGACGTCGTCGACGTCGACGGTCGCGACGGCGCCCTCCGGGTCCGGCTCACCCTCCGTCAACGCGATCTGCATGCCGTTGCGCTCGAGCTGCGACCACTTGTCGTCGAAGTCCACGTACGTCTCTTCGAAGCCGAGCACGCGGCGATAGAAGTCTCGTCCAGCCTGGAAGTCGCGGACCTGGTACCAGACCCGCATCAGAGCGCGAGCGCCGGCTCCTCGAGGAACGTCTTCAGCGTCCGCAGGAACTCGGCTGCGGGGGCGCCGTCGACGGCGCGGTGGTCGACGGTCAGCGACAGGGTCAGCAGCGGGCGGACGACGAGCTCGTCGCCACGCACGACCGCTCTCGGCTCGGTCGCGCCGACGGCGAGGATGGCGGCCTGAGGCGGGTTGAGCACGGCGACGAACTGCTCGACGCCGTACATGCCGAGGTTCGAGATCGTGAACGTCCCGGGCTCGAGGTCGTCCTGGCGCAGCTTCCGCTCTCGCGCGCGGGCGACGACAGCGGCGCGGTGCGCGGCGACCTCGGCGAGCGTCAGGCGCTCGACGCCGCGCACGACCGGCACGATGAGTCCCTGCGGCAACGCGACGGCGATGCCGATGTGCGCGCTCCGGAAGCGAAGGAGCGCGTCGTCGGTGAACTGGACGTTCACGTCGGGGTGACGGACGAGCGCCTGCGCGGCGAGCTTCGCGAGCAGATCGGTGACGGTGACGCGCACATCGGGGTCGAGCTCGCGGGCGCGCGCGATCAACGCCTCCGCGCGCGTCATGTCGGCGGACGCGGTGAGGACGAAGACCGGCACCTGCCAGGCGGCGGTGAGGCGGCGCGCGATCGTCTTGCGGACGTTCGTGAGCGGCAGGGACTCGACCTCACCGGGTAGCGGCGGCGCCGCCGCGGGTGCAGGCGCGGTTACGGGGGCACGCTCGGCCTCGGGCGCGGCGCGCTCGGCTCGCTCGACGTCGTCGGCGACGATCCGCCCGTCGGGCCCGGTCCCGCGCAGGCCCGCGAGGTCGATCCCGCGCTCGTGCGCCATCCGCCGAGCGAGCGGCGAGGCCTTCACCCGCCCGCCGTCTGCCTGTGGCCGTGCCGTCACACCTTTGTGACGGCGGCTGCGCCCGGACAGGTCCGCTTCGGCAGCCGCTGGCTGCGCCGCCTCCGGCGCGTCGGCCACCGTTTCGTCACGGCGGCTGCCGCCGGACACGGCCGCCTCGGCCACGGCCTCGCCGGCCTCGCCGATGACGGCCACCGTCTGGCCGACAGGGACCTCGCCGGACTCGACCGCGATCTTGAGCAGCACGCCGCTCGCCTCGGCCTCGACTTCCTGAGTCGCCTTCTCCGTGTCGACCTCGTACAGCGGCTCGCCGCGCTCGACGCGGTCGCCCTCCGCCTTCAGCCACTTCACGATCGTGCCCGCCTCCATCCCCTGGCCGAGGCGCGGCAGCTTCACCTCAGTCGCCACGCGCCACCGTCCGCCGGATCGCAGCGAGCACGTCCGCGGGCTGCGGGATCACGTACTGCTCCATCGCGGGCGCGAACGCGAGCGGCGCGAACCGCGCCCCGACGCGCTCGATCGGCGCGTCGAGCCAGTCGAACGCCTCCGCCTGCAGCACCGCGGCCACCTCGGCGCCGAAGCCGCCGCGCGTCACCGCCTCGTGCGCGACGACGACGCGGTTCGTCTTCTCGACCGACGCGACGAGCGTCTCGACGTCGAGCGGCTGCAGCGACCGAGGGTCGACGATCTCGACCGAGATCCCCTCCTCCGCCGCCTCGTTTGCCGCCGCGAGCGAGCGGTGCACGAGCGGTCCGGTCGCGACCACCGTCACATCCGATCCCTCCCGCACGACCCGCGCCTTGCCGATCGGTACCGGCTCGAGCTTCTCCGGCAGCTGCTCCTTGATCGGGTAGAGCAGCCGGTGCTCGAAGACGACCACCGGGTTGTCGTCGTAGATCGCCGACCAGAGGAGCCCGCGGGCGTCGGCCGGCGACGCCGGAAAGACGACCTTCAGCCCGGGCACGTGCACGAACCACGACTCGAGCTGCTGCGCGTGCTGCGCGCCCGGCGACCAGCCGGCGCCGCCCTGCGTGCGGATCGTCAACGGCACCTTCAGCTGCCCGCCCGACATGTAGCGATGCTTGGCGGCCTGGTTGACGAGCTGCTCCATCGAGATCGTCAGGAAGTCCTCGTACATGATCTCGACCACCGGCCGCATCCCCTGCATCGCCGCGCCGATGCCGGCGCCGACGATCGCGATCTCCGAGATCGGCGTGTTTCGGATCCGCTCGGCACCGAACTCCTCGAGCAGGCCCTGGGTGACGCCCATCGAGCCGCCCATCTCGGCGATGTCCTCGCCCATGATGAAGACGTCGTCGTCCGCGCGCATCGCCGTCGCGAGCGCGTCCCGCACGGCCTCGCGGTAGGAGAGCTCAGGCATAGACGTTCTTCATCGCGTCCTCGGGTTGCGGCTCGGTGCCGTTCTTCGCGAACTCGACCGACGCCTCGACGACCTCGCGTACCTCGTTCTCGAGCGCCTCCCACTCCTCGTTCGTGACGCCGAGCCGGTTGCGCAGGCTCGCGATCGGGTCGTGCCCGGCGGCCTCCTCGCGATCCTCCTTCGAGCGGTACACCTGCGGGTCGCCGATGTAGTGGCCGTGCATGCGGAACGTCTCGACGTCGAGGAAGACCGGGCCCTCGCCCGAGCGCGCATGCTCGAGCGCCTCGCGCGCGGCCTCGTACACCTCCTCCACGTCCTGCCCGTCGACCTTGATCGCACGCATGTCGTACGCGAGCGCGCGCTTCGACATGTCGTCGTACACGGGCGAGTGTTGCCAGCCGGGGGTCGACTCCGCCCACTCGTTGTTCTCGCAGACGAAGACGGAACGCGTCTTCCAGAGCTGCGCGAGGTTGAGCGACTCGTGGAAGGTGCCGGAGTTCGTGGCTCCGTCGCCGAAGAAGGCGACGCCGACGCGCGGCTCGTCGCGCAGCTTGAACGCGAGCCCGGCGCCGACGATCGCCGGGATACCCCCGGCGACGACCGCGTTCGCGCCCAGGTTGCCACGCTCGACGTCGTAGAGGTGCATCGAGCCGCCGTAGCCGTGCGAGCAGCCCTCGAGCTTCCCGTACAGCTCCGCCATCAACGCGTTCGGGTGCGTTCCGCGCGCCAGCGTGTGCGCGTGCGCGCGGTGCGTCGAGGCGAACACGTCGCCCTCCTCCATCGCGTTGCAGACGCCGACGGCGACCGCCTCCTGGCCGATCGCGACGTGCAGGAACCCCGGCAGCTCGCCGGCGCGGAATCGCTCCTCCACCTTCTCCTCGAAGCGCCGGATCAGCAACATCTCCCGCAGGAAGCCGCGCAGGCGCTCGTCGGACAGTGCCCGCCGTTTCTCGACCTTTGCCACTCGGTTTGAGTGTACGTTTTGCCACGTGAGCCTGGTCGCAGTCTGGGACGCGCTCGAGCGCACGCTCCCGGCCGAGCTCGCAAGTGCTCGCATCGAGCTGACGGTCGCCGCGGGCGACGCGGCACGAGCCGCGGCGCTGCTCGCGCCCGCCCAGCCGCGGCGCGCCGGCAGCGGTACCCTACGCGTCGACGTCGGCCGCGACGGCACCGCGCCGACGCCGAGCGCCGTGCGGCGACTGCTCGCGCACCTCGACGAGGCCGGTGTCGAGGGCACGCTCGCGCTGCTCTCGGCCGAGGTTGCACCCGCGCGCGCGGCGACTGCGACCGAGACGCTCGCGCAGTCGTGGGACGCGGCGGTCGCGAAGCTGCCGGCCGACTGGAGCGACCTCGTCGGCGAGATCGACCTCGACTCGTCGGACTACCTCGAGCTCGCGGCGCTGCAGCTCGCGCCGATCAACCCGGGCCGCCTGCCGAACAGCCTGACGCTCCGCTTCCGCTCTGCGGCGAAGTTCGGCTACGGCGCGTCGCCGGGGATGGTGCGACGTTGCCTCGAGCGCTGCGACGAGAGAGGCGTGCGCGGGCGCGTGCGCGTCGCCCTCGCGCTGAGCGACACGCATCCGGTGGCGACCCAGGGTCCGGTCTGGCAGATCGGCGGCCGCACCGTCTAGATGACGGACGAGCCCGTCAGCTGGCTGATGATCGAGCCGGGCTGGACGGTGGTCGATTCCGAAGGCAATGACGTCGGCCGCGTCGCGGAGGTGACGGGCGACTCGACCCATGACATCTTCAACGGCCTCGCCGTCGCGAGCGGGATGTTCGGCCACCCCAGGTACGTCCCGGCCGAGCAGGTGGCGGAGATCTCCGCCGGGCGTGTCCGGATCTCGACGCCGATCGACCGGCTCGACGAGTATCGCGAGCCGCCGCCGGCCGAGATGGTCGGCTCCGAGCGCGCAGGCGTCGCTGCGCGGCTCGAGAGCGACGTCGCGCCGCCGCTCGATCGCCGCGGCAGGGTCCCGCTCCTGCGGCGCATCCTGCTCTGGTTCGGGCTCGCGGGTCGCCGCTGAGCTCGGCGCTGGAGCTGGCCGAGCTCGTCCGGCGGCGGGAGGCGTCGCCGCGCGAGCTCGTCGAGGCGGCGCTCCGGCGGCTCGAGCCGGTCGAGGCACGCCTGAACGCGTTCGTGACCGTCCGCGCCGAGGAAGCGCTCGCGGAGGCGGACGGCGAGCTTCCCGAGGGGCCGTTCCGCGGCGTGCCGATCGCGATCAAGGATCTGACCGACACCGCCGGCATCCGCACGACGTACTCCTGCCGCGCGTTCGCGCGGCACGTGCCGGTACAGGACGCCGCCGTCGTTCGGAAGCTGCGCGCGGCCGGCTTCGTCGTGATCGGCAAGACGAACACGTGCGAGTTCGGCACGACGGCGGTGACCGAGTCGGAGCTGAACGGCATCTGCCGCAACCCGTGGGACACCGCGCGCACGCCCGGCGGCTCGAGCGGCGGCGCCGCCGCGCACGTCGCGGCGGGCGTGCTGCCGCTCGCGCACGGGAGCGACGGCGGCGGCTCGATCCGGATCCCCGCCTCCTGCTGCGGCCTCGTCGGGCTGAAGCCGACACGCGGTCGCGTCTCCGCATCGCCGCAGGGGGACGGGCCGTTCCCGCTCGCGCAGCCCGGACCGCTCGCGTGGAGCGTGCGCGACGCGGCCGCGTTCCTCGACGTCGTCGCCGGCTACGAGCCGGGCGATGTCGCGCAGCTCGCGTCGCCGGCGCGGCCGTTCGCGGCCGAGGCCGAGGCCCCACCCGGCCGAATGCGCATCGTCGTCACGGCGGAGCCGCCGCTCGACTACCCGGTCGAGCCGGCCTGCGCGGCGGCGGCGCAGGAGGCGGCGACGCTGCTCGCGGAGCTCGGTCACGAGGTCGAGGAGGCGACGCCGCCCTGGCGCGAGGAGGGTCTGCTCGAGCGGTTCAGCGTCCTCTGGCGGATCGGCCCGGCGCTCTACGGCGTCCCGCCGGCGCAGCTCGAGCCGCTCAACTGCGCGCTCGCCGAGGCGGCGCGGGCGACGACGGCGCTCGACTACGTCGGCGCCGTGCTCGCGCTGCAGCGCTACGCCCGCCGGGTGTGCGCCTTCTGGGACGACGTCGACGCCGTCCTGACGCCGACGCTCGCGAAGCCGCCCGTCCACGTCGGCTGGGTGCTCGAGCCCGCCGATCCCTGGCAGCAGTACCGGCGCGCCGCGGAGTTCTCGCCCTTCACTGCGGTCGCGAACGTGACCGGTCAGCCGGCCGTCTCGGTGCCGTTCGCGCTCGCGGACGGGTTGCCCGTCGGCGTGCAGCTCGTCGGGCGCGTCGGCGACGAGGTGACGTTGATCCGGCTCGCCGCCCAGCTCGAGCAGGCGCGGCCGTGGACGGGCCGCCGGCCGCCGGTCTCTGCGTGAGCGCAGGTTTGTGGTCGCGGACGGCGCGGGTATCGTGACGGCGTGTCGAGCGGCGCGTCAAGCATGTTCGTCGACCGCCGTCCGCCGCCGCCCGGCGGTGGCCTGCCGTGGCTGCTCACCGCGGGCGCGCTCGTCACCGGCATGGCGCTCGCGCGCCTGATCGACTGGAGGGCGCATGCACACCCAAGGCTCTGAGAACGGCCACGGCCTCGGCACGGCGGCGAAGGACGTCGCCGATCACGCGAGCGCGCTCGCGCGCCTCGAGCTCGAGCTGGCGGCGCTCGAGCTGAAGCGGAAGGTCGGCGCGCTCGCCGTCGGGATCGGGCTCGGCGCCACCGCCGTGCTGCTCGGGCTCTTCGCGCTTGCCTTCGCTCTCGCCGCCGGCGGCGCCGCGCTCGCGCTCGTCCTCTCGACGTGGCTCGCTCTGCTCGTTATCTGCGCCGGCCTGCTCGGGCTCGCTGCCACGCTCGGGCTGCTCGCCCTGGCGGCGATCCGGCGCGCGACGCCGCCGCTCCCCGAGCAGGCGATCACGGAGGCGAAGCTGACGACGGCGGCGCTGAGGCACTGATGCCGGATCGGAACGGACGTTCCGCCACCCAGGTCCGCCGCGACATCGAGCACGAGCGCCGGCAGCTCACCGCTGCGCTCGCGCTGCTCCGAGGCGAGCTCGGGCACGCGACCGACGTGACCGCGAAGCTGCGCGGCAACCTGCCGCTCGCCGTCGCCGGCGCGTTCGCCGTCGGCTTCGTGCTCGCAGGCGGCGTCGGCGCGACGATGCGCTACTTCGCGCGCCGCGGCCGTGAGCACACGGAGCGGGCGCGCGTCGGCCCGCTCGCCGTGCTCGGCCGCCGCTAGCCGAACCGCCGCCCGGATGGACCGGACGGCTTCCAGGTCGCATCGCAAGCGACGCCTCAGGCGCGCAGCTCGGCGCCGAAGCGACCGGCGAGCGCGGCGACGATCTGCTCGCGCAGCCGGGTGGCGTCCTCGTCGGTGAGCGTGCGCTCGGGCGACTGGTAGACGACCGAGAAGGCGATCGACTTGCGGCCTTCGCCGACCTGCTCGCCGCGGTAGACGTCGAAGACGCGGATCTCTCTCAGCTCGGGCCCGGCGGCCTCGCGCGCGGCGGCGACGAGGTCGCCCGCCGCGACGTGTTCGGGGACGGCGACGGCGACGTCCTGCCGGATCGCGGGATAGGTGATGACGTCCTCGTAGGTCACCGGCTCGCGCGAGTGCGCAAACAGACTCGACAAATCGAGCTCGAACGCGCCCCACGTGCCTGTGATCCGACGCGGATGCAATTCACCGAGGACGCCCCCGACGGTCTTCGCCGTCCGGCCCGGATGGAAGAGCGGGTTCGCGGTTCGCCCGAAGTCACTCCGGACTTTCAACGCGCCGTGGAGGACCTCGACCACGCCCTTGATGTGGAAGAAGTCGCCCTCGCTGATCCCAGCCACCCGGAGCATCTCGCGCGGCAGGTCGTTCGTCGACGTGGGCAGGTAGACGCGCGCGATCTCGAAGAGCGCGATGTTCTTCGCGCCTGCGTCCACGTTCTTTCGCGCGGCCTCGATCAAGCTCGGAATCAGGGACATGCGAAGGACACTCAATTCCTCTGAGATCGGCTCGGACAGCTTCCACGGGGTGTCGTCGAGCACCCAAGGGTCCACGTCGGGGCGGAGGCTCGGCGTGTACGTCTCCGCGAAACCGAGGCCGACGAGCGTGTCCTCGACCCGGCGGCGGAGCTGCTGCTCGCGCGTCAGCGTCCCGTACATCTCGCGACGCGCCGGGAGCGTGGAGGGGACGTCCTCGAGGCGGAAGCGCGCGATCTCCTCGACGACGTCGATCTCGCGCCTGACGTCGCGTGCGCGCCAGGTCGGGACGACGACGTCCTCGCCGCGGTGGTCGAAGCCGAGGCGGTGGAGGAGCGCGTACTGCTCTCTCGGCGGCGTCTGGACGCCGATCACCTCGTCCGAGCGTTCCGGCCGGAAACGGACGACGGGGCGCTCGGGGAGCTTGTCGTGCAGGTCGGCGTCTGCGGTCCAGCGCGCGCCCGTCAGCTCGAGGATGAGCTTCGTCGCGAGGTCGGCGGCGGGCTTCGCCAGGTACGGGTCGACGCCCTTCTCCCAGCGGTTCGAGCCCTCGGTGCGCAGCCGCAGGCGCTCCGAGGAGCGGTAGATGCCGTACGGCTCGAAGTTCGCGGCCTCGAGCAGGACGCTCGTCGTCCGCTCCCCGATCTCGGTCTCCTCGCCGCCCATGATCCCGGCGAGCGCGATCGCGCGGTCGGCGTCGGCGATCAGCAGGTCCTCGGTCGTGAGCTCGCGGTCGACGCCGTCGAGCGTGCGCATCCGCTCGCCTCGCCGCGCGCGGCGGACGACGACGCGGCCACCGTGCAGCGTCGAGAAGTCGAAGGCGTGCAGCGGGTTGCCGAGCGCGAGCATGACGTAGTTCGTCACGTCGACGACGTTCGAGATCGGGCGCTGGCCGGCGGCGCTGAGCCGCGCGCGCAGCCAGAGCGGCGACGGCTCGATCCGGGCGTCCTCGAACAGGCGCCCGATGTAGCGCGGGCAGCCGTGGAAGTCGTCGACCTGGACATCAACGAGCGCTTTCCGACCAGTCCCCTCGGTCTCCCCGAGCCGGGGGAGGCGGCTGCCGCCGGACAGGTCCGACAAGGACAGGTCGTAAAGCGCCGAGATCTCGCGCGCGATGCCGTAGACGGAGAGCAGATCCGGGCGGTTGCCCGTCGACTCGACGAGCAGAACCGCGTCGGCGAGCGGGAGCACGTCCGCGAGCGGCGTTCCGGGCTCGGCCTCGGGCAGCAGCATGATCCCGCTGTGGTCGGTGCCGAGCCCGACCTCGTCCTCGGCGAGGATCATCCCGTCCGAGACTTCGCCGCGTACGTCGCGGCGCTCGAGGGTGACGCCGTTCGGAAGCACGGCGCCCGGCAGCGCGACGGCGACCGTCGCGCCGGCGCCGAAGTTCCACGCGCCGCAGACGATCGACCGCGGCTCCCGCTCGCCGACGTCGACCTTGGTCAGCTGCAGCCGGTCGGCGTTCGGGTGCCGGACCGCCTCGAGGACGCGGCCGACGCGGAAGAGGCCGAGATTGCCGTCGACGTCGGGCACGCCGGGACGCTCGATCCCCTCGACCTCGGCGGATGCGATCGACAGCCGCGTCCGGAGCTCGGCGAGCGGCATCTCGATCGGGACGTAGTCGCGCAGCCACGAGATCGGGACGCGCATCAGAACTGCCTCAGCACGCGCAGGTCGCCCTCCCAGAGGGCGCGGATGTCGGGGATGTCGTGCCGGAGCTGGGCCGTCCGCTCGAGCCCGCAGCCGAACGCGAAGCCGCTCCACTCCTCCGGGTCGAGGCCGACGTTCTCGAACACGTGCGGGTCGACCATGCCCGCGCCGCCCATCTCGATCCAGCCGGAGAACTTGCAGGTTCGGCAGCCGGCGCCGCCGCAGATCCCGCACGAGACGTCCGGCTCGATCGACGGCTCGGTGAACGGGAAGTAGTGCGTGCGGAAGCGCACGCGCCGCTCGGGCCCGTACAGGGCGCGCATCACGTGCAGGAGCGTCCCCTTCAGGTCGGCGAGCGTCAGCCTCTTGTCGACTGCGAGGCCTTCGAACTGGTGGAAGATCGGATAGCGCGTCGCCGTGATCGCGTCACGGCGGTAGACGCGGCCGAGCGAGACCATGTAGATCGGCGGCGACTTCTCCTCGAGGATGTGGATCTGCGACGGGCTCGTCTCCGTCCGCAGCACGGTGCCGTTCGGAAAGAAGAACGTGTCGCGCGGCGAGCGCGCCGAGTGCGTGGGCCCGAACGCGAGCTTGTCGAAGTTGTACTCGACGGTCTCGACCTCGCGGTCGTCGCGGACCTCGTAGCCGAGCCCGAGGAACGCGTCCTCGACCATCCGCCGCACCTGCGTGATCGGGTGCAGGTGGCCGAGCGGCAGCTCCTCGCCTGGAAGCGTGACGTCCACGACCTCCTCGCGCAGTCGCCGCTCGAGCTCCTCGTCCGCGAGCTTCTGCTCGCGCTCGGCGACGCCGGCCTCGAGCCGGCGGCGGATGCCGTTCAGGAGCGCGCCGGTCTGGGGGTCGCGGACGCCGCGCAGCGCCTGCGCGAGCTCGCTCTTCCGCCCGAGGTAGGCGATGCGGGCGCGGTCGAGCGCCTCGATGCTCGGGGCGTCGGCGATCGCGCGCTCGGCCTCTGCTTCGTAGTCGTGCCAGTCGGTCAACGCTCCTCCTCGGTCGCGGGCTCAGGCCCCGGCCGGGAAGCGGAGGTCAGGCGGCGGTCGCCCTCGCCCCGGTCCCGTGCCGGGGCCGGGTCAACACGAACGACCTCGCGAACGTCCTCACGCGGGCAGCATACCGGTGTGTCGGCGTACGACGCGATCGCACGCATCTACGACCCGTGGTCGCGCACCGTCGTCGAGGACGTGCCGTTCTACGTCGACGAGGCGCGACGGGCGGGCGGGCCCGTCGTCGAGCTCGGCGTCGGCACGGGCCGGATCGCAGTGCCGATCGCGCTCGAGGGGATCCCGGTGATCGGCGTCGACTCGTCGGCGGAGATGCTCGCCGTCGCGGGCGAGCGGGCGGCCCTCGCCGGCGTCGAGCTCGACCTGCGCTTCGGCGACCTGCGCGAGCCGCCGGTCGACGGCGAGTTCCCGCTCGTGATCGTGCCGTTCCGCTCGCTCCTCCACATGCAGACCGCCGAGGAGCGACGCGCTGCGCTGGGCGCGGTGCGGCGGCTGCTGGAGCCGGCCGGCCGCTTCGTCTTCGACGTCTTCACCCCGGGTGCGGAGGACATCGCCGAGACGCACGCTCGCTGGCTCGAGCGCGAGCCCGGCATCTTCGAGCGCGCCGACTGGAACGAGCAGCGGCAGACGCTGACGCTGCGCGTACGCGGGGAGGGCGCCGAGGCCGAGCTCTCGCTCGCGTGGCTGACGGTGCCCGAGTGGCACGACCTGCTGCGCGAGGAGGGGTTCGTCGTCGACGCCGTCTACGGCTGGTTCGACCGGCAGCCGTGGCGCGGCGGCGAGGACTCGATCTGGGTCTGCCGCGAGCGGCCCTGACGTCACCCGTTCTGCCGGCGCCACTCGTAGAGCGCGATCGCGCCTGCGATCGCGACGTTCAGCGACTCCGCTCCGCTGATCGGGATCCAGGCGTCGAGGTCGCGCTCGAGCTCGGCCGGCAGCCCTTCGCGCTCCGCCCCGAGCAGGAACGCAACGTCGCCGCGCAGGTCGACCTGCCCGAGCGGCTGGGCCTCGCGCGCGCTCAGCGCGACGCGCCGGCCGTCCGGGGGAAAGGCGACGACGGGGACGCGCCAGATCGAGCCCGCCGACGCGCGCAGCGCCTTCGGCCCCGTCGGGTCGGCGCAGCCGTGCGAGAGCGCGAGCGCGGCCCCGAACGCGTCCGCCGTCCGCACGAGGGTGCCGACGTTGCCGGGATCGGCAACCCGCCAGAGCGCGAGCGTCACCGGCCGCGGTCTCGCCGCAGGCAGGTCGGCGCGGCGGTAGATGCCGATCAGGCGCGGCGGGTGCGCCGAGGTCGAGACCTCGGCGAGGAGCCTCGGCTCGACGTTCTCGCCCGCGACGAGCAGCTCGACCGGCTCGGCCGTCGCCGCCGCGACGAGGTCCTCGCCCTCGCAGACGAAGAGGCCGAGCTTGTCGCGCCAGCGGCGGTGGTGGAGCTTGCGGACGAGCTTCAGCTTCTCGTTCGCGTCCGAGCTGATCACTCGACCCACCGCATCGAGGCGCCGTGGTAGTCGACGTGCTCGGCGAGCACGCGGCCGTTCAGCTCGAGCCGCATGCCGTCGTAGTCGCGATCGCGCCGCGGCCCCTCGAGCGACAGCCAGCGTACCCCGCGCAGCCGCTCGACGAGCGCGGCGTACCGCTCGTCGTCGAGGTAGACCGTCGTCACGGTCGAGAAGACGACCGTGTGCTCGCTGACGAGCTCCGGCGCCAGCTCGACGTAGTCGCCGGTGATCAGCTCGGGTGGGTCGGCGCGCACGACGGCGATCGCCTCGCGCAGGCGGGCGAGCCGTTCGCCCTGGTCGGGCCAGACGAACGCCTCGAGCAGGCGCGCGCCCTCCGCGGTCGTCGCGTCGACGGGATGTATGTCGATGCCCCGGCGCCGCGTCACCTCGAGCTCGCGCCCGAGCAGCGGCGCCGGCGGCCCGCCGTCGCCGCTGAGCACGGGCCGGCCGCTCCCCCAGGTGCCGGTGTCGTAGAGGTAGCCGTAGCGGTCGAGCGCGAGCAGCAGCCCGGCCGCCGCGCCGAGCTCGAGCAGCTCGACCCGCTGCTCGCCGAGAGCGAGCAAGCCGGGCAGGAGCGCCCAGGCGCGACCGACCTCGTTCGTCTGTACCGGCTGCTCGGCGACGAACCGCGCCAGGAACTCCGCGTGCGTCTCGAGCGCCCGGTCGACGTCGGCCCAAGACGCCTCGCCGCCGAGCACGAGGTAGTTGAGCCCGCCGAGCAGGCGCAGCGGGAAGTCCCAGCGCAGGTCGGACGCGAGCGAGGCGACGCGCCGGTCGTCTGCGAGCCGGCGGCAGAGCGACGCGTAGAGCGGTGAGCGCGTCTCGCAGTACGCCGCCTGGCGGAGAAAGACTTCCGCCTGCCGGGGCTCGGTCAGGCGAGCGCGGCCCTCGCCTGCTCCGCGAGCTTGGCGAAGGCGGCCGGGTCGCCGACGGCGAGGTCGGCGAGCACCTTCCGGTCGAGCTCGACGTTCGCCGCCTTCAGTCCGGCGATGAACTGGTTGTACGAGAGGCCGTTCGCGCGTGCGCCGGCGTTGATGCGCATGATCCAGAGGCGACGGAAGGCGCGCTTCTTGTTCTTGCGGTCGCGGTACGCGTAGACGAGCGAATGCTCGACCTGCTCCTTCGCGTAGCGGTAGTTGGTGCTCTTGAGACCCCAGTACCCCTTCGCCTGCTCGAGCACCTTGCGGCGCTTCTTCTGCGCGTGCACCGCTCGCTTGACGCGCGGCATCGCCTACCCCTTTCCCAGCAGCTTCTTCGCCGCGCGCTCGTTCGCGGGCGCGACCGGCAGGTTCTTACTGAACGCGCGCTTTTGCTTCGCGGGCTTGTGCTCGAGGTTGTGGCTCTGGTTCGCGGGCCGGCGCAGCAGCTTGCCGCTCCCGGTCACCTTGAACTTCTTCTTCGCTCCTGAGTTTGTCTTCTGCTTCGGCATCTCGCTTCAACCCCGCGTTCTTCGTTGGCGCCAGCACCATCGTCATGTTGCGACCCTCGAGGAGCGGCTGGGACTCGATCGACCCCAGCTCCCTGACCTCGTCGGCGAGCCGCGCCAGCAGGTCGCGGCCGCGGTCCGGGTGCTCGCGCTCGCGGCCCCGGAACATGATCGTGACCTTGACCTTCGCCCGCTGGTTCAGGAACCGGAGGACGTGGCCCTTCTTCGTCTCGTAGTCGTGCTGGCCGATCTTCGGTCTGAGCTTGATCTCCTTGACGTGGATCTGAGTCTGGTTCTTGCGCGCCGCCTTCGCCTTCTGCTCCTGCTCGTAGCGGTACTTGCCGTAGTCCATCACCCGGGCGACGGGCGGGTCGGCCTGGGCCGCGACCTCGACGAGGTCGAGCCCTCTCGCGTACGCGTACTCGCGGGCCTCGTCCGTCTGCTTGACGCCGAGCTGCTCCCCGTTCTCGTCGATCAAGCGCACGCGCGGGACGCGGATCGATTCGTTGATGCGCGTCTGCGGCTCAGGTCGGCGCGGCGGCTCGAAGGACCCTCGCCGCGGCCTCAAATCCCTATCACCAAGCTGTCGTTGTCCTCCTTCGGAGATGAAAAAGCCGCTGGCAGGCAGCGGCGTCGGACGTCGTCAACCGGCTTCGGTTGAACCCCCGAGACGCGAGTCAGGAGGTGAGAGACGGTTCCGCCCCTGCTTGCCAGGGACTAAGAGTAGCAAGCTGGGCGCGGAAATCTACGAGCGCCCTCGTCGTCTGGGCGCCGCCCCGCTCGCGGATCGCGAGCGACTCGTCGCTCTCGGCGTCGCCGTAGACGACGGTGAACGGGATCTTCTCGATCTCGGCGTTGCGGATCCGCTTGCCGACCGTCTCGTCCGACTCGTCGACCTCGACGCGGAACGGGGCGAGCCGGGCCGCGAGCGCGTGCGCCGCCTCGCGATGGCTCTCGCCGACCGGGACGATCCGCACCTGCACCGGCGCGATCCAGAACGGGAAAGCGCCCGCGTAGTGCTCGGTGAGGATGCCGATGAAGCGCTCGAGCGAGCCGAAGAGCGCGCGGTGGACGACGTAGGGCGTGTGCTCCTCGTTGTCGGCGCCCATGTAGCGGCAGCCGATGCGGCCGGGCTGCTGCGCGTCGAGCTGGATCGTCCCCATCTGCCAGGAGCGGCCGAGCGAGTCGGTCATGTGCAGGTCGATCTTCGGTCCGTAGAACGCACCGTCGCCGGGGTTCAGCTGGTAGTCGAGGCCCCGACGGTCGAGCGCCGCCTGGAGTGCGCCCTCGGTGAAGTCCCACTCCTCGTCGGTGCCGAGCTTGTTGTCCGGCCGCGTCGAGAGCTCGAACCGCGCCTCGAGCTCGAACAGGTCGTAGAGGAATTTCGCGTAGTCGAGACAGCCGAAGATCTCGTCCTCGATCTGCTCGCGCGTGCAGAAGATGTGCGCGTCGTCCTGCGTGACGATGCGGACGCGCGTCAGCCCGTGCAGGGCGCCGGCGAGCTCGTTGCGGTGCAGCGGCGCGGCTTCGGCGTAACGCAGCGGCAGCTCTCGGTAGCTGCGCAGGGTCGACGCGAAGAGCCACATGTGCCCCGGGCAGTTCATCGGCTTGATCGAGAACGTCCGCTCTCCCTCGGGGATCAGGAACATGTGCTCGCGGAACTTCTCCCAGTGGCCCGACCTCTCCCAGATGACGCGGTCGTAGATGAGCGGCGTCCGCACCTCGACGTAGCCGCGCTTTGCGTTCTCGCGGCGGCGGACGTCCTCGAGCGCGTTCCAGATCACCATCCCCTTCGGGTGCCAGAACGGCGAGCCGGGCGAGATGTCGTCGAGGTGGAAGAGGTCGAGCTGCACGCCGAGGCGTCGGTGGTCGCGGCGGCGCGCCTCCTCGAGCCGCGCCAGGTGGGCGTCGAGGTCCTCCTGCGTGTAGAAGGCGGTGCCGTAGATGCGCGTGAGCTGCTTGTTCCGCTCGTCGCCGCGCCAGTACGCGCCGGCGAGGCCGGTGAGCGTGAACGCCTTGATCGGCCTCGAGTTCTGGAGGTGCGGCCCGCGGCAGAGGTCGGTGAAGTCGCCCTGCGTGTAGAGGCTGATCGGCCCCTCGGCCGTGTCGACGAGCTCGACCTTGTACGGCTCGCGCTCGGCGAGGAAGCGCGCTCGCGCCTCGTCGCGGGAGACGTCGCTCCGCGTCCACTCCCTCCCCTCCGTGAGCTCGCGACGGACCTCCTGCTCGATCCGCTCGAGCGCGTCCTCGCCGATCGGCTCGGGGAACTCGAAGTCGTAGTAGAAGCCGCCTTCGATCGGCGGGCCGATCGCGATCTTGACGCCGGGGTAGAGACGGCGGACCGCCTCCGCGAGCAGGTGGGCGCTCGAGTGGCGGAGAACGGCGAGCGCGTCCGGATCGTCCTTGTCGCGCGTCGTCAGGATCTGGATCGGCCGCCCGTCCTCGAGCGGCAGGCGCAGGTCGCGCGCGTGGCCGTTCGAGCGGACGAGCACCGCCTGCTCGGCGAGCTTCGGCCCGATCGCGCGCGCGGCGTCGAGGCCGGTGGCGCCCTCCGGGAGCTCGAGCTGCTTGCCGTCGGGGAGGACGACCTTCATGCGGCCCAGGATACGCGGGGCGGTCGGCGGGTCACGGCGCGCGCCGCGTCGAGGGACCGGGTCGTCGCCGAGGAGTCGACGCCGGTCTCGGCAGCGCTCGGCCTCGATCGGCCCGCGCCTCCTTGACAGATCGCGATATATCGGCTATATATCGCGACATGCACGATCGCCTCTTCTACATGAACCTCGGCCCCGAGCCCGGCGGCCCGCCCGGGCCCTGGTCGTTCCCGCTCCACGGCCCGCCGCCGCACGTTCGCCTCTTCCGGCACGGACGGCGTGTGCGCCGGGGCAATGTCCGCGCCGCGATCCTGCTCTTGCTCGCCGAGGAAGCCCGCAACGGCTACCAGCTGATGCAGGAGCTCGAGGCACGCAGCGGCGGCGCCTGGCGCCCGAGCCCCGGCTCCGTCTACCCGGCGCTCCAGCTCCTCGCCGACGAAGGTCTCGTCCGCAGCGAGGCGCGCGACGGCGGCAACGTCTACGAGCTCACCGACGCCGGCCGCTCGTACGTCGAGGAGCACCGCGCCCGCCTCGGCACCCCCTGGGAGCAGGCGAGCGAGGGCGTCCCCGACGACGTCCGGGAGCTGATGAGGATCGCGATGCAGGTCGGGATCGCGACGCGCCAGGTCGCGCACGCCGGTAACGACGAGCAGCGGCGACAGGCGGCGGAGCTCCTGGCCGAGACGCGCCGGTCGCTCTACCGCATCCTCGCCGAGCAGTAGGCGCGACGCGCGAGCGGGCGCCGCGGCAGCGCCGTCACGGTCGCGCTCGCACGGGCTGTGCTCAAGCTCCTTCCCGTCGCTCGCGCAGGTCGACCGCCTCGAGGACGTGGCGGTCGTAGAGGCGGTGTAGCGTTTGCGTCGTGCCGACCGTCCGCATTCCGCCGATCCTGCGTCCCGAGGCCGGGGGGAACCGCAACGTCGAATCGCCCGGCACGACGGTGCGCGAGGTGCTCGAGAACCTCGTCGCCGCCTACCCCTCGATCCGCGACCGCGTCTTCTCGGGCAGCGAGCTGCCCCAGTTCCTCAACGTCTTCGTCGACGGCACCGACGTGCGTCTCTCCGACGGCCTCGACACCGAGGTCGCCGAGGGCGCGACGGTCATCCTCCTGCCGGCTGTCGCGGGCGGGAGTCGAGGCGTCGCTCGGCGACGCCGCTAGGAGGACGTGCGGGCCTTGCCCGAACGCCCGTACTGCATCGCGGCGATGACTGCGTCGGCGATCACCTCCAGCGGCTGACCGGACTGCTTGCTCGCGCCCAGCAGGCGGATGAACGCCTCGCCCGCGGAGAGCCCCTCGCGCCGCATCAGCAGCTCCTTCGCCTCCTCGACCGACCGCTGGCCGCGCACCGCGCGCGTCAGCTCCACGAGCTCGCGGTGCCGCGCCCGCGCCGTCTCGATCGCGGGCAGCAGGTCCTGCTCGCGGAACGGCTTGACGACGTAGGCGAACACGCCCGCCTCGGCGGCGCGTGCGACCGACGCGTCGTCGGCGTAGGCGGTCAGGAGCACGATCGGCACCGGCCGCTCGGCGAGGATCTGCCGCGCCGCCTCGATCCCGTCGAGCCTCGGCATCTTCACGTCCATGACGACGAGGTCGAGCTCGTGCTCGCGCGCGAGCGTGACCGCCTCCTCGCCGTCGCGCGCCTCGACGACGGCGCCGAAGCCGGCCCGCTCGACGAGCAGCCGGCAGAGGTCGAGACGGATCACCGCCCCGTCCTCTGCGACGAGCGCGAGGGGCGGCCGCGCGGCCGCCCCCCGCTCCGTCGCCTCAGTCACTCCACCACCGCGGGAGGGAGGTGCTCGTGTGGTGTCGCTGCGACCGAGACGTGCGCCGGCCGGCCGAGCAGGTGCGCGTGCGCCTCCGTGCCGTAGCCGCCCGGAACCGGAATGTAGAACTCGGGGTACCCCCACATCCCGTGCTCGGAGACGTCGAGCCCGAGCGTCTCCGCCTCCTCGTGCACGCGGATGCCCCAGAGCCGCTTCAGCACCCACAGCACCGAGAACGAGGCGGAGAAGGTCCACGCGCCGACGACGGCGACGCCCAGCGCCTGCACGCCGAGCTGGTGGAAGCTGCCCGTGTAGACGAGACCGCCGTGGCCGGTCGCGAGCCTGCCCGCCAGCAGCGGCACGGTGAAGAGCCCGCAGGCGAGCGTGCCCCAGATGCCGGAGGCGCCGTGGACGGCGACGGCGCCGATCGGGTCGTCGATGCCGATCCGCTCGACGACGATGACCCCGGTGACGGCGATGAAGCCGGAGACGAGGCCGATCACGACCGCCGCCCACGGGGCGACGTAGCCGGACGCGGCCGTGATCGCGACGAGGGCGGCGATGACGCCGTTCAGCATCATCGAGAGGTCGGGCTTCTTGAGGACGAGCGAGGCGGTGACGATCCCGCCGAGCGCGCCGGCCGCGGCGGCGATGTTCGTCGTCGTCGCGACGTAGGCGAAGTAGCCGAAGCCGCCGAAATCGACCGAGAGCGTCGAGCCGGGGTTGAAGCCGAACCAGCCGAACCAGAGGATGATCGTCCCGAGGACGGCGTAGGGGATGTTGTGGCCCGGGATCGGATTCGCGCGGCCGTCGTGGCCGAACTTGCCGATCCGCGGCCCGAGCAGGATCGCGCCCGCGAGCGCCGCGAGCGCGCCCTGGTAGTGCACGACCGTGGAGCCCGCGAAGTCCTGCATTCCCTTCTTGAAGAGCCAGCCGTGCGAGTCCCAGATCCAGTGGGACGTCACCGAGTAGATCAGCGTGAAGACCGCGCCGAAGACGAAGTACACCCAGAGCTTCGCCCGTTCGGCCATCGCGCCCCAGACGATCGCGAGCGAGACCCCGGCGAAGACGACCTCGAACAGGTAGCCGGCGGCGCCCGGGATCTCGGCGAAGAAGTCGAACGGCTTCTTGCCGACGGAGATCAGCTGCGTGACGGACGGCAGGAAGCCGTGCGTTCCGATCAGGCCGTTGCCGTCTCCGAACGCGAGGCCGAAGCCGACCGCCCAGTAGACGATCGAGCAGACGGCGAAGATGAGGACGTTCTTGCCGGCGATGTGCCCGGCGTTCTTCATGCGCGTGAGGCCGGCCTCGAGGAAGGCGAAGCCGGCCTGCATGAACATCACGAGCACGGCCGTGACGACGACCCAGATCGTGCTCGCGGCGATCAGGAGGTCGGTGTTCTTAGGCACGGAGCTCCACCTCCTCGAGCCGGAGCCCGGTCCGGTTGTGGACGACGTTCTCGACCTCGGAGCGCCAGCAGAGACCGTCGCCGGATTCGTGACCGCTTCGCGCCGCGTCCGAGATCGCGTGCTGGACCGCAGCCGCGATCTCGTCGCGGACGAGGAACGTCAGCAGCGCCTTCGGCAGGAACCGCGACTCGAAGACGCGGCCGCGGTACTCGTGCGTGATCCCGCGCTGGCGTCCGTGACCGACCGCCTCGACCACGGTCACCCCGACGTGGCCCGTCGCCTCCTCGACGGCGTCGATCACCGTCTCGATCCGCTCTCGAATCACCACCGCCTCCACCTTCACCATCGCTTCCACCTCCCGGTCGACGACACAAAAAAAGAGGCCTCAGGAGCCGTAGCTCCTGAGGCCTCGATGCCTCGGCCGCGCGCCTTCGCCGACGCACGACCTGCGCCCGACTATACACGAACGTCCGGAGGGGGTGTGACGATCGCCGGGTGGGCGCGATCGGCGAAGAGCTAGCGCGGCTCGGACGGTTCGAGGAGCGGCATCGCCGTCTGCTCGCACGGCTCGTGCTCGTGCTCGTCGCGACCGCGGTCGTCGACGGCGTCGGCTCGATCGCCGTCTACGTCTTCGAGCGGCACGCGCACGGCACCGAGATCAAGTCGCTCGGCGATGCGCTCTTCTTCACGACCGTGCAGCTGCTGACGGTCTCGTCGCAGATCAAGAACCCGCTCACGGTCGGCGGCCGGATCGTCGACGTCGTGCTCGAGGCGTGGGCGGTGATCGTCGTCGCCGGCTCGGCGGGCGCGATCGCCGCCTTCTTCCAGAACGCGGATCGCTAGCCGCGCGCGACGCCGACCGCTCCGCCGGCCGGCCTCGCCGGGGTCACGCCGGCGCCGGGGACGATCGGACCCGGCACGGGCGTCGGCAGCGGCCCGGGCATCGGCGTCGGCTCGGGCGTCGGGAACGCCGCCCAGCCGAGGTTCGACAGGTCGGCGAGCGCGTTCGCCGCCACCCCGGAGCCGGAGACGGTGAGGAGCGCGCTGCGGACGACGAGCGAGCGCTCGATCTGCGGCAGCGATGCCGCCGTCGCCTGCGTCTGGACGATGCGGCCGAGCTCGCTGATCCCGCTCTTCGTCACGCGCAGCGCCACCGCCTGCTGCCCGAACGGCACGACCACGAGGTTCGTCGCCGGCCAGTAGAGGAAGGCGTGGTGGTCGGACTCGGCGGCCGACCAGCCCTGCCCGAGCGCGTAGCTGACGATGCGGGTCGGGTGCTTGAGGTCGGAGACGTCGAAGAGCGAGACCTGCGTGCCGCTCGGCTCGTTCGTCTGCGGATCGACGTTCTGGCCGATCCCGAGCAGCAGCGTGTCGGAGATCGGGTGGAGGTAGGAGGAGTAGCCGGGAAGGTCGAGCTGGCCGAGCACCTGCGGGCTCGCCGGGTCGTGCAGGTCGATGGTGTAGAGCGGATCGACCTGCCTGATGGTGACGACGTAGCCGGTGTCGCCGATCATCCGCACCGCGTAGACGCGGTCGCCGTGGCCGAGACCGCCGACTTGGCCCAGCTGCGCGAGCGCGCCGTTCTGCGGCCGCAGCGTCGTCAGGTAGGACTGGCTGTCGGGAGCGCCGCTCCCCCACCACGCCGGCGTGTCCGTCGAGACGACCCGCAAGACGCCCTGGAACTCGGACATCGACCACTGGTTGAGCAGGTAGCCGGGAACGGTGCCGCTCCCGAGGTAGGTCGTCTTCGTCGGATCGGAGATGTCGAAGGCGTGGATCTGCGTCGTCACCTGGCTCGGCGGCGCCTCGTTCGGCTGCGCCGGTAGCGGGCGGACGTTCCACTTCTCGGTCGCGACGTACAGCGTCGTCGGCGACGAGTAGACGATGCGGCCGTCGGTCATGATCGCCGTCGAGTCGACCGGCGTCAGCCCCTTCGACAGGTCGAGGCTGAGGACGGTCAGCAGACCGAGGCCGGAGAAGGTCGGCGGATAGTAGACGTCGCGGCAGCTGACCGCCGGGCGCGCCGCCTGCCTGCCGACGTGGTACGTCGGCAGCCACGCCGAGATGCGAGAGGCGGCGAGCGCCGCCCTGTTCTTCGCCCTCGCGGCGGCGGGGTTGAAGCTGCCGGCGGCGACGCCGACCTGCGGCGGGAACGGCGGCTCGATCGGCAGCGACGAGGACGAGACGATTCGGACCGTGCTGCCGACCATGCGCGCGTCGACGTAGGCGCCGTCGAGCGTGAGCGTCTGCGCGACGTTCAGGTGCGCAGGATCGGAGACGTCGATCTCGGACAGAACCGAGCTCGAGCTCTGCGGCGCGATCATCGCCGCGGGCTGCGCGGGCAGCGGCTCGATCCAGTAGCCGACGCGCGAGAGCACGAGCAGGTGCGTGCCGTACAGCAGGAGCTCGTGACTCCAGCCGCCGTCGAGCGCGAGGGTGTCGAGCAGCTTCGGCGCGCCGCCGCTGACGTCGACGGCTTCGAGCTGGTTGCCGGTGACGACGAACAGCGTCCTGCCGTCCGTCTTCACGATGTCGGGCTCGTCGACGCCCTGCTCCTGGACATTCGTGCCGGAGTAGTCGACCCCCTGCTCGGGCGCCGCGCTCGGCGCCTGGGTCGCCGCGGCGCCTGCGGCGGCCGCCTTTCCGGACGCCGCGGGGGCAACGCCGGGGACGACGCGGCCGGGCAGGCCGGTCGTCTGGCCGAGCCCGTACGGCGTCACGTAGGGGGCCGCGCGCGCCTTCGCGTAGGCGAGGAACGCCGGGCAGGAGCGGAACGCGGCGAGGCGCCCGGTCGTCCGCGCCGCCGCCGTCGCCTGCTCGGCGAACGCGGCAAAGACGAGCACGACCAGCGCGAGCGCCCCGATGCGAAGCCTCATCACGCGTGTTATACGCCGCGTGCGCGCAGGCCGGTCACGAGCCCACAAATCTTTACAAGTCGCCGCGCCGGGGTTCCGGCCGAGCCCGGCCGGGTATAGACTCTCGCCTATAGGCGTTTCAAGGAGGTCCTATGAGTAGAGTCGCCGAGATCCTCGCCGAGAAGGGCGACGTCGTGCTGCGCATCGATGCCGACGCGTCGGTGCTCGAGGCCATACGCCGTATGGTCGACTTCAACGTCGGATCTCTGCTCGTGACGGACGACGGCCGGGACATCGGCATCATCACCGAGCGCGACTACCTGCGTCGCGTGACGCTCGAAGGCCGTGACGAACGCGAGACGCCGGTCAGGGAGGTCATCTCCTCGCCGCTCGTCGTCGTCACGCCGAAGGCGACCGTCGAGGAGTGCATGGCGCTCATGACCGACCGTCGCATCCGGCACGTCCCGGTGGTCGACGACGACGGCAAGGTCATCGGTCTCATCTCGATCGGCGACCTGGTCAAGTTCAGGTCCAAGCAGCAGAGCTTCGAGATTCAGTACCTGACGGAGTACATCACGGCTCACTGACGAGGTGCGCCTCGTCGACGCCCCGGCGGAGGCGCTCGATCACGTCGGCCGAGGCCGGCGTGTCGATCGAGAGCGCCATCAGCGCCTTGCCGCCCGGGTTGTTGCGCGAGACGGCCATGTTCGCGATGTTGACGTTCGCCTCGCCGAGGATCGTGCCGACGCGGCCGATCACGCCGGGCACGTCGTCGTAGACGAGGAACACCATCCGCGGCGCGAGCTCGATCTCGAGCTCGAACCCGAAGGCGGAGACGAGCCAGTGGCGGTGGTCGCGGCCGATCGTCGTTCCGGCGACCCGCACGCCGTCGGCCGAGACCGCGATCAGGTTCGTGAAGTCGCGTGACGAACGCCGTTTCTCCTCGACGACGTCGATCCCGCGCTCGGCCGCGATCACGGGCGCGTTCACGTAGTTGACCGGCTGGTCGGTGCGACCCTGGAAGGCGCCGTTCAGCGCCGCCACCGTCAGCAGCCGCGTGTCGTACTCGGCGAGCTCGCCGTAGTACTCGAGGCCGATGCGCGACGTCTCGCCACGCGCGAGCTCGAGCGCGAGCCGGCCGAGCTTCGCCGCGAGCGGCACGAACGGTCCCAGCACCTCGAGGTCCTCGGCCCCGACCGAGGGGATGTTGACGGCATTCGTGACGAGGCCGCCGTCGAGGGCGGCCGCGACCTGCTCGGCGACGATCACGCCCGCTCGGTCCTGCGCCTCGTCGGTCGAGGCGGCGAGATGCGGCGTCGCGACCACGTTCGGCGCCTCGAGCAGCGGCCCGGCGTACGGCTCCTGCCGGAAAACGTCGAGCGCCGCCGCCGCGACCTTGCCCGACCGCAGCGCAGCGAGCAGCGCATCGTCGTCGATCAGCTCGCCGCGCGCGGCGTTGACGATGCGGACGCCGTCGCGCATCTTGGCGATCGCCGCTGCGCCGATCAGGCCGCGCGTCTCCTCGTTCAGGGGCAGGTGCAGCGTCAGGAAGTCGGCCCGCTCGAGCACCTCCTCGAGCGACGCGATCTCGACGCCCAGCTCGCGTGCCCGCTCCGCAGACACGAACGGGTCGTGCACGACGACGCGCATCTGCAGGCCGAGCGCGCGCCGCGCGACCTGCTGCCCGATCCGGCCGAAGCCGAGGACGCCGAGCGTCTTCTCCGCGAGCTCGACGCCGCCCCACTGCGACCGCTCCCAGCGCCCCGCCTTCAGCGCCGAGTGCGCCTGCGGGATGTTCCGCGCGAGCGCGACGAGGAGCCCGATCGTGTGCTCCGCCGCCGAGACGACGTTCGACTCGGGCGCGTTGGCGACGACGATCCCGCGCCGCGTCGCTGCGTCCACGTCGACGTTGTCGACGCCGACCCCGGCGCGGCCGATCACCTTCAGCCGCTCGGCTCGCTCGATCAGCGACGCGTCGAGCTTCGTCGCCGAGCGGATCACGATCGCGTCGTAGCGGCCGATGATCTCGCCGAGGTCGCTCTTGCCGTCCTCGTCCACCTCGAACTTGCCGCGGAGGAGCGCGACGCCGGCCGGCGCGATCGCCTCGCGCACGAGCACCCTGGGGCGCTGAGTCGCGTCGGTGCCGTTCACGCCCTGTCCGGCCAGGGCCCGGCGTCCACCCCGGGGTCAGACGCCGTGACGTAGGCGTCACGAGAGTGTGGCAGAAGGGTGAATTTCGCTTGACGCGTGGCCGGCAGTCGGCGACCGTGGCCGCTGGAGGCGCGCGGCGACAGGCGATCGGCGACCAAAGAGGGCGTTGCGGCACCGCGCGGCCGGGGAGCCACGGCGAGCGGCTTGGGTAGCGCTTGCCCGGGGTCAGACACCATCACGGAGACGTTACGCAAAGGTCGCAAAACTGTACGAAATGAAGCGGCACGGACGGCCCGACGGCTCAAAACTTTACTTTTTGAACCGGAGCCTGTAGCGTTCGGGTCGGTGGTCACACCGAACGAAATCCCTCCTGGTTCGGTTGCCGGCGGCGGCGGGGGCCGCACGCTCCGCCGCCGGCCGGCGGTAACCCGGTAACGCCCCTTGAGCACTGTCCAGAAGCCGCCCCCCGACTGGGAGCTCGTCCTCAAGCGCAACCCCGTCGAGCGGCTGAAGAAGGAGAAGGCTCCGCTCGCGATCCGCGACGAGCTGCCGGCGCTGATCGCGCAGGGGTACGAGAACGTGCTCGAGGAGGACGTGGTGCGACTCCAGTGGTGGGGTCTCTACCACGACAAGCCGAAGGTCGGCACGTTCATGCTCCGGATCAAGATCCCGTCCGGACAGCTCCCGGCGTCGCACCTGCGCCGGGTCGGCGAGGTCTCGAACCGCTACGGCAAGGGCGACGGCGAGCTCTCGACGCGCCAGAACATCCAGCTGCACTGGCTCGAGCTCGCGCAGCTGCCGAACGTCTTCGCCGACCTCGAGGAGGTCGGGATGACGACCGCCGGCGGCTGCGGCGACACAGTCCGCAACATCACCGGCTGCCCCGTGCAGGGGATCGCGGCCGACGAGCTCTTCGACACCGCGCCGATCGTCGCGGCGGCGGCGAACGAGTTCTACGGCAACCCCGCCTGGGCCGACCTGCCGCGCAAGCACAAGTACTCGATCTCCGCGTGCGCAGATCGCTGCAACGCGCCCGAGATCAACTGTATCTCGCTCGTCGGCACGGTCACCGACGACGGTCGCGAGGGCTTTGCCGTCCTCGTCGGCGGCGGCCTCTCATCCGTGCCGCGGATCGCGAAGGACATGGGTGTCTTCGTCCCCAAGGAGCAGGCGAACGAGATCCTCGGCGCGATCACGTCGGTGTGGTCGGAGGACCTGAAGTACCGCGTCTCGCGCGTGAAGGCGCGGCTCAAGTTCATGGTCGACGACATCGGCCCGGAGGGGATCCGCGAGCGCGTCGAAGCGAAGCTCGGCCGCGTGCTCGAGGACTACGCGCTCCCGCCGATCGGGGTCGAGCCGTCGCACCACCTGGGCGTGCGCCCGCAGAAGCAGCCGGGGCTCAACTACATCGGCGTGCCGGTCCACCTCGGGCTCGTGAACGGCGACCAGATGATCGCGATCGCGGATCTCGCCGACCGCTACGGCGGCGACATCCGCCTCACCCGCCAGCAGAACTTCATCGTCACCGGCGTGCCGACCGACGCCGTGCCCGAGGCGGTGGGCGAGCTCGAGCGGATCGGCTTCCCCCTCGACGTCAACGGCGTGCGCGGCAACTCGATCGCGTGCACCGGCGAGCCGCACTGCAACTTCTCCGTCGCCGAGACGAAGACGCGCCTCGGCCGTCTGATCGACCGGCTCGAGCAGCGGTTCGGCGCGCAGGTCGCGGAGCTGCGGCTGCACCTGGACGGCTGCCCGCATTCGTGCGCGCAGCACTGGGTCGGCGACATCGGCTTCCAGGGCACGACGGCCCGCGACGAGGGCGGCGTCCGCCGGCAGGCCTACGACATCTTCGTCCGCGGCTCGCTCGGGCCGGCGCCCGAGATCGGCCGGCCGCTCTTCCGGCGCGTGCCGACGGACGAGCTCGACGCCGCGGTCGAGGGTCTGATCCAGGGCTGGCTCGACGGCCGCGCGCCGGGCGAGAGCTTCGTCTCGTTCGCGCGCCGCTCGAGCGACGAGGAGCTCGGCGCGCTCGCGGGCATCGCGCCGGCCAGGGGACGACACCGAGACGAGGAGGCAGAAGCAGCGTGAGCACGTTTGAGTTGATCGACGAACTCGAGGCGGGCGAGCTCTCGATCGAGTTCGAGGGCGAGGAGCCGCAGGCGCTGCTCGAGTGGGGCATGCGTACGTTCGAGAACATCGCGATCTCGACCTCGTTCCAGGCCGACAGCGTCGCGCTGATCGACATGGCGTACGAGATCGACCCGGCGATCAAGGTCTTCTCCGTCGACACCGGCCGCCTGCCGCAGGAGACGCTCGAGCTTGCCGACACCTTGCGCGAGCGCTACCCGGGCCTCAACCTCGAGCTCGTCGAGCCGGAGGCGCGCGAGGTCGCGGCGATGGTCGGCAAGCACGGCGAGAACCTCTTCTACGACGCCGTCGACCTGCGCCTCCTCTGCTGCAACGTCCGCAAGGTGCGGCCGCTGACGAAGCACCTGCACGGGCTCGACGCGTGGATCACGGGGCTGCGCCGCGACCAGTGGGCGAGCCGCACGAACATCCGCAAGGTCGAGATCGACCACGATCACGGCGCGATCGTGAAGCTGAACCCGCTCGCCGAGTGGACGGAGGAGGAGGTGTGGGACTACATCCGCGAGCGCGACGTCCCCTACCACGCGCTCTACGACCAGGGCTACACGTCGATCGGCTGCGCGCCGTGCACGCGCGCCGTCGCCCCCGGCGCGGCGAGCCGCTCCGGCCGCTGGTGGTGGGAATCGGGCGCGCCCAAGGAGTGCGGCATCCACTGCTCGATCGAGAGCGGCGGCCTCGAGCACGAGCTGCACGCACTGATCGGAGAGCACGCTGCCTGAGGTCGGCGTCAAGGTCTCCGGCGAGGCGGCCGAGGTCGCGCGCGCCGAGGCGCAGGCCGTGCTCGCGATGGTGCAGGACGAGGGCCGGCGCCTGCGGCTCGCCGACCTCGTCGCCGCAGTCGACGAGGGCGTCCTCGGCGAGGGCGACGCCGACGCGCTCGCCGAGCTGCTCGAGCTCGGGCTCCAGAGCGGCCGCATCCGCTCGGTCTACGGGCCCGAGGGCGAGCAAGCCGTCCTCGCGCTCTACCGCCGCCTGCCCGCGGGCAAGGAGCTGCAGCAGTCGACGCGCGAGCTGAACGAGGCGCTCGCCGCGCTCTCGGGCCGGGAGCTCGAGCGCGTGACCGTGAACGCCGTCGGGCCGGGCGAGTACGGGATCACGATCTCCACAGCCGACTTCGAGCTCGTGCTACGACTCGGCAAGGCGGGCGCCCGGCTCGCGAGCCTCGGTGCCTGATGAAGAACTACTACATGGCCTGCCTCGACCTGAGCGGTCGCCGTGCCGTCGTCGTCGGCGACGGCGGCACCGCCGACGAGAAGGTCGCCGGGCTCGAGGCGTGCGGTGCGGCGGTCGTCCGCGTGTCGCCGAAGCGCTACCGGCGCCGCCTGCTGCGAGGCGCATACGTCGTCATCGCGGCGACCGACGACCGCGGACTGAACGAGCGCATCTTCCGCGACGCCGAGAAGCGCGCCCTGCTCTGCAACGTCGCCGACGTCCCCGAGCTCTGCACCTTCATCCTGCCCGCCGTGCACCGCGAGGGGCCGATCGCCGTCGCCGTCTCGACCGGGGGTGCGTCGCCTGCGCTCGCGAAGCGCCTGCGCGAGGAGATCGCGCAGATCGTCCGCCCGGAGCACGCCGATCTGGCGGAGGAGCTGCGCGCGCTCCGTCCGGAGGTGAAGGCGCGCTTCCAGACGTACGACGAGCGCCGCGACTACTTCGACCGGCTCGTCCGGGAGCGGCTGAGTTGAGCGTCTATCTCGTCGGCGCGGGCCCGGGCGACCCGGGCCTGATCACGGCGAAGGGCCTCGAGCTCGTCCGCGCCTGCGACGCGCTCGTCTACGACGTGCTCGTCGCGCCCGAGCTCGTCGACGAGGCGCCCGAGGACGCGCTCCGGATCCCGCGCGCCGGCATCGGCCAGGAGGAGCTGAACGACCTGCTGGTCGGGCTCGGCCGCCAGGGCCTCGAGGTCGTCCGCCTCAAGGGCGGCGACCCGTTCGTCTTCGGCCGTGGCGGCGAGGAGGCGCTCGCGCTCGACGCTGCGGGGATCCCGTTCGAGGTCGTCCCGGGCGTCTCGGCGCTCTCGGCGGTGCCGGCGAGCGCCGGCATCCCGGTCACGCACCGTGGCCTCTCGGCTCAGGTCACGCTCGTCAGCGGGCACTCGGCGAGCGGCGACGAGCTCGACTACGCGCACCTCGCGAGCACGCCCGGGACGCTCGTCGTCTTCATGGGCCTCGCGCAGCTGCCGAAGCTCGCCGAGCGACTGGTCGCCGCAGGGAAGGATCCGTCGACGCCGGCGGCGGTCATCTCGCGCGGCACGCATGCCGACGGCGAGTCGGTCGCCGGCGCGCTCGACGAGATCGCCGAGCTCGCGCACGGTCTCCGGTCGCCGGCGCTGCTCGTCGTCGGCGACGTGGTCGCGTTGCGCACGCGCGCGCGGAGAGCGAGCCCCGCTCGGGGGCCCGCCCTCTCCACGCGTCTCGCCTAGACGGAACCCTTCGCCGGAACGACCTTGAACGCCCTGCTGCTGAGGCCGGTACCGCCGGCGGCGTGGACCGCCAGCTTCCCCGTCCTCGCCCTCAGGGGCACGGTGATCCACAGTCGCGTCTTCGACATGACGTGGAACCGGGCGTTCCTGCCGGCAAGCTTCACCCAGGTGACGCCGACGAAGTTGTGGCCGTAGATCGTTACCCTCGAGCCGGCCTTGCCTGCGGCCGGCGAGAAGAGCGCGATCTTCGGCGCGAGCACGACCTTCGTCGGTGCTCCGGGGGTCGCCGGTGGCGTCGTCGGCAGCGCTTCCGGCGCCACGCTTCCGCTCTCGATCGTGATCGGGCCGGTGCTGTACTGCGTGCCGTTCACGGTCACGACGACCATCGCCGAGCCGGGCTGGACGCCGGCGGGGACGTCGACGGCGACCCAGGTTCCGCCCGGATCGACGGCGATCGGGGATGCGGCGACGTTGCCGATCGTGACCGCCTGGGCGCCGGTGAGGTCGGTTCCGGAGATCGTGAGCTTCTGTCCGACCATGGCTGTCGTCGGCGTGATGCCGGTGATGCTCGCCTCGGGCCCTCCCGCCGCTCCGGCCGCGCCGGGGAGGAGCATCGCGAGCGCCGCGCATGCGGCGACGATGCTGACGTAGAGGAATCGCGTTCTCATCACACTCCCGTTCCTTCTCGTTCGAGTCGCGCGGTCGTCGGCGCGCGACTTCGCTTGGCTTGTCTCGTCTCTCCGTCAAACGGCGGCGGCGAAGGAGCGGGTACGCAGAGCGTCCGCCGGGCTGATCGCGAACACGCCGTCCCTTGGCGAGGCCGGTTTCGCGTTCGACGACGGGGGCATCCCGCCCGACGGTGTGCGCGCCGGGAAGCGTTGCCGTCGCGCCCGCGTTGAGACGGCACATGCTCGCGACCGGCCAGCAGTTCGCGATCGCGACCGGGGTCGCGGTGCCGAGCGAGATCTTCTTCGGCGTGCCCGGCGGCCGGCGGACGGAGCATTCGTACATCCGCGCGATCCTGTGGGTGCTCGTGCTCGACACGGCCCCGCTTGCACCGTGCTCCGTCACGAGCATGGTGCCGCCGGTACGCCCACGTACGCCGGCGCCCGTGGCGGAGCCGGCCGCCGGTGCCGGCTGGTCGAGCGTCTCGTCGGCAGGCCGCCGCAGGACGCGTCGCTGCGATTTAAGCCGCACGTAAGACGTCCGAAACGGCTGCGCAAGCTCGTGCGGCGATCCTGGGTCCTCCACGAGCGAAGGAGGAACGATGCGTCCGATCACGTTGCTGGCGGGCTCGCTCTGCGGAGCGCTCGCGATCGGCATCGCGGCTGCGGAGGCCGACACCATGCACCCGGAGCTCGGCGCGAGACTCGTCGGGATGGGCGAGCACGGCGTCGTCAACCTGCAATCGAACGCGAGCAAGGGGCGGCTCTGCTGGACGTTCGACGTCGCGACCAAGGGCCTGACCGGTGCCTCGGTGCGCGACTCGGCCGGGATGGTCGTCGCGAAGCTCGGCTCGAGCTACGCCGCGAAGAGCTGCGCCTCGGTACCGGCGAAGACGCTGCGCCTGATCGAGTCGAAGCCGGGGTCGTACATGGTCTGGCTCGACACGAAGGGTCACCCCGGCGACCTACGCGGGAAGCTGTTCGCCGGCATGGCGCACATGTAGGAGGCGTGGATGAGCGGCTCGACGGAAGCGAGGCCGGTGATCGGCGGCGGCGCGAAGATCGGGCGCGGCGTGTTCCTGGCGACGACGCTCGGCGGGCTCAGCTCGCTCTGGTGGGGGGCGAGCGTCTGGAGCCGGATCTCGCGCGCGATCAGTCCGGTCGAGTCGCTCGTCCCGCTGCTTCCGAGCGGCGGCTGGCGGATCTACACCGTCTCGGGATCGCTGCCGGGGTTCGATCCGTCGACGTGGCGACTCGAGCTCGCGGGCGCCGTCGAGCAGCCGGCCGCGCTCGACTATCGGCAGCTGCTGGCGCTGCCGAAGGCGACGCAGGTGTCGACGTTTCACTGCGTGACCGGCTGGACGGTGCGCAACGTCGCGTGGGGCGGCGTGCGCATCCGCGACGTACTCGCGCAGGTGCGGCCGCACGCGAACGTGCGCGCGCTGCGCTTCGTCTCGGCCGAGCATCCGTACGACGACTACCTGACGCTCGAGCAGGCTTCGCTTCCCGACGTGCTGCTCGCGTACGAGCTGGACGGCCGGCCGCTCTCGCGCGCGCACGGCGCGCCGCTCCGGCTCGTGATCCCGGACATGTACGGCTACAAGAACGTCAAGTGGCTGACGCGGATCGAGCTCGTCCCGCAGGAGCGCCTCGGCTACTGGGAGCAGCTCGGCTACGACCAGGATGCGTGGGTCGGCCGCTCGAACGGGTACCGATCGTGACACGCTACGTCCGCCGGTTCTCGCGCACCGAGCGGGCGCTCCACTGGGCGAACGCGCTCGGCTTCTTCACGCTGCTGGGCTCCGGGCTCGTGCTCTACCTGCCGAGCCTGGCGGTGCTCGTCGGCCGCCGCCCGGTCGTGAAGGACGTGCACTTCTGGTCGGGAATCGGCTGGATCGCGCTGCTGACCCTCGTCGCGCTCGGCGGCGACCGGCGCGGCCTCCTGCGCACGGCGCGCGAGCTCGACAGCTTCGACCGCGACGACGCTCGCTGGCTGCTCGGTCGCCACGCGCCGCAGGGTCGCTTCAACGCCGGCCAGAAGCTGAACGCGGCGCTGACGGCCGCGTTCACGGTCCTGTTCCTCGTCTCGGGACTGCTGCTCTGGCTCGGCGAGCGCGATACCCGCTTCCGCTTCGCGAGCACCGTCCTCCTCCACGACGGCCTGATGGACGCCGCGCTCGTGCTCCTCGTCGGCCATCTCTACCTCGCGGTCATCCACCCGGCGACGCGCCACGCCCTGCGCGGGATCACCGCCGGCACCGTCCGCGAGGACTGGGCGCGCCGCCACCACGCGAACTGGAAGCCGGAGTGAGGCGCGGTTCTTCGCCGCGCACGCCGCCGGCGCGACAATGACGCGCACTGTGCCAACGGTCCTGGTCGTCGACGACGAGCCGATCGTGCGCGACGTGATCGTCCGCTACCTCCGCCGCGACGGCTTCACGACGCTCGAGGCAGGCGACGGCAGCACGGCCCGACAGCTGATCGAGACGTCCGATCCGCAGCTCGTCGTGCTCGACGTGATGCTGCCGGGGATGGACGGCCTCGAGCTCTGCCGCTGGATCCGCTCCCGGTCCGAGCTGCCGGTGATCCTGCTCACCGCCCGGGGCGAGGAAGCCGACCGGATCGTGGGGCTCGAGCTGGGCGCCGACGACTACGTCACGAAGCCGTTCTCGCCGCGCGAGCTCGCCGCGCGCGTGCGCACGGTGCTGCGCCGCTCCGGCGCTGCGGCGCGCGAGACCGAGCGGCTCGCCTTCGGCGACGTCGAGCTCGACCACGGCAGCCGTATCGCGACGCGCGCCGGCGCGCCGCTGACGCTGACGGCGAAGGAGTTCGACCTGCTGTGGTTCCTCGCCTCGCATCCGCAGCGCGTCTTCTCGCGCGACCAGCTGATGGACCGCGTCTGGGACCACGCGAGCGCGATCGACACCGGCACCGTCACGGTCCACGTGCGGCGGCTCCGCGAGAAGATCGAGGCCGACCCCGCCCGTCCCGTCCACCTGAAGACCGTCTGGGGCGCCGGCTACCGGCTCGACCCGTGATCGAGCTCGCGCTGATCGTCTCGGCGGCCAGCCTGCTGGTCGGCCTCGCCGCTGCCTACGGCCTGCGGGCGGCGCCGACCGTCTGGCTGCAGCTCGCCGGGCTCGCCTTCCTCTCCGTCTCGGTGCCGCTCGCCGCCGTCCTCCTCTCGGGCTGGGTGATGTTCCACATGGGCGCCGACCTCAAGATCCTGATCGTGGCGACCGGGGCCGCGTCGGCTGCGGTGATCGCGTCGCTCGTGCTGGCGCGGTCGATTGCGCGCTCGATCCGGCGCGTCGGCGCTTCCTCGGAGCAGCTGACCCGCGGCGACCTGACGGCGCGGGCGCCCGTCGGCGGGCCGGCCGAGATCGCACGGCTTGCCGAGTCGTTCAACACGATGGCGGCGAGCATCGAGCAGCTCTTCGACGCGCGCCGCGAGCTCGTCGCCTGGGCGAGCCATGACCTGCGCACGCCGATCGCGTCGCTGCAGGCGATGGTCGAGGCGCTCGAGGACGGGCTCGCCGAGCCGGTCGATTACTCACCGGCGTTGCGGGAGCAGGTGCGGGCGCTGTCGATGCTCGTCGACGACCTGTTCGAGCTCGCGCGCATCGACGCCGGTGCGCTCACGCTCGAGCTGCGAAACGTGCAGGTGTCGACCTTCGTCGACTCGACGCTGCGTCTCCTCGCGCCCGAGGCCGATACGCGCGGCGTCGAGCTCGTCGCCGACGTCGAGGACGACGCCTCCGCCGCCGTCGCGCCGGAGAAGATCGAGCGCGTGCTCTTCAACCTGGTCACGAACGCGCTCCGCCACACCCCGTCCGACGGCTCCGTCGCCGTGCATGCGCGGCTCGTCGGCAACGAAGTGCTCGTCCAGGTCGCCGACACCGGCGAAGGGCTCGCGCCGGAGGCGGGCGAGCGGATGTTCGAGCGCTTCTGGCGCGCCGACCGCGCCCGCTCGGGCCCCGGCACCGGTCTCGGCCTCGCGATCGCGCGCGGGATCGTCGAAGCGCACGGCGGCCGCATCTGGGCGGAGAACCGCCCGCAGGGCGGCGCGCAGGTCTCGTTCACGCTGCCGGCGGCGGTCGTCTAACGCCGGTTCTCAGCTGGAGGACCCGAGCTGCGGGATCGGCAGGACGAGATGCACGCGGCGGCCGTACGGGTCGAGGGCGGCGAGCCTGAGCGCGTAGCGGCCGCGCGCCTTCAGCTGACCCGCCGGGACGAGCAGCCGGATCGGGAACGCGCCCGGTCGCAGCTGCAGCGTCTGGATCGTCTTCGTCGGTTGCCCCTGCAGCCACCAGCCGACCCGGTTCCCGTGCTGCGGCACGAGCGCCTGGCCGTGCGGCGTGAGCACGCCCACGTAGAGGTGCGCCTGGGTGTCGAGCGTGATGCGCGCGCGGATCAGCGCCGAGCCGTCGTCGTGGCGGGCGACGGTGACGTCGTTCACGACCGTCAGCGAGGGCCTCCGCGAGGAGACGAAGCGGGGGTCGCCCCACTTGCCGGCGGCGAAGAGCGCGATCCGGCCCGGCAGCCGCGTCAGGACGTGGAGCGCGCCGGCCGCGTCGCGGTAGGCACCGGTGTCCTGGCCGTCCGGCAGCGACGGGCCGGCGAGCGGTGCGACCGGCTGCCACACGCCCGAGATCGCGATGAAGCCGGGCACCGCGTCCGGGGCCGCGGCCGCGTACCGGACGTCGATCGGGAAGGGCAGGGGCCCCGGTCCGCCGACGCCGAGCGAGAGCGCGCTACCGGGGACGGCCAGCTTGCTCGGTCCCGCCGCGAGCGTGACCGTGGAGCCGGCCGTGACCGCGCCCGGCTGCCAGGTGGCGGTGACGCCGCCGCCGGCGACCGTGACGGCTCCCGCCTGTCCCGGCTGGGCGACGAGCGAGCCGACGACCGCCGCCGGCACCGGCGCCGGGGCGACCGCGGCCGTGCCGGCCGCGGTCGCCGAGCGGGAGCCGCCGCGGCCGGTCGCCGTCACGACGAGCGAGAGCACGGCGCCGACGTCGCCCGGGGTGACCGTGTACGTGGTCGCGCCGGCGCCCGTGATCGCGGTGCAGACGATGCCGGTCGCGTCGCAGCGGCGCCACTGGTAGCTGAAGGAGGTCGGCGCGCCCTTCCAGGTCCCGACCTGCCCCGTGAGCACCTGGCCGACCTGGGGGGTTCCCGCGATCGTCGGCAGCGAGATCGGCGTCGGCGCCGCCGAGGGGGTCGGCGTCGGCGAGCTCGCGACCGCGAGCGTAGGCGCCGAGCTCGCCGACGCCGCGCCGCTGCCCGTCTGCGCGGTCACCGTCGCGACGAGCGCGTGGCCGACGTCTGCGGCCACGGGCGTGTAGGTCTCGCCGGTCGCGCCGGGGATCGGCAGGCAGCCGCCGCCGGCTGCGTCGCAGGCCTGCCACTGGTAGCTGAACGAGACCGGCTTGCCCCCCTCCCAGCCACCCGGCAGCGCCGCGAGCAGCTTGCCGGCCTGGGGCGTCCCGACGACCGTCGGCCGCTCGCTCGCGACCGGCAGCCCCGACGGGAAGGGTCGAATCGTCTCGGCGGCGAGCGCCGTCCCGTTGAAGCGGTCGCCGTCGACGCAGCGCGCGATTCCCTTCACGTGCTGGCAGTCGCTCCACTGCCAGAACGTCCAGCCGAGGCCGCCCCAGCCGCCGCCGGGCAGGATCGGCAGCGCTGCAGAGGTCCAGTGAGCGATCCAGAGCGCGTCGCCGTCGAGGGCGAAGATCGGCGTGTCGCCGAGGTACTTCCGCCAGAACGCCGGCGAGGCGTAGACGATCGGCCGGACGCCGAGCCGGGCGCCGACCTCGTCGAGCCACGCCTGCGTCCACGCGGTCAGGCGCGCAGCCGAGAGGTTGCCTGTCTTCTCGAGGTCGAGCGCTGGCAGCAGGTCGCCGGCGGCGGGCTGCGCGAACGCGACGAACGCGTCGGCCTGGGCGATCGCGCTCGCGACGACGGCTGCGTCCGTCGTTCCCGACGGACGCGCGAAGTGGTAGGCGCCGATCGGCACGCCGACGGCGCCCGCACCCTGGCGGTTCAGGGGGTAGGTCACGTCCGTCAGCGTCGACCCCTCGGTCGCCTTCACGAACGCGAAGTCGACCCCGGCCCCGGCGACGCCGACCCAGTCGATCGTGCCCTGGTAGTGCGAGACGTCGATGCCGGTCGGTGCGCTCTGCGCGGAGGCGCCGGCCGCGAGCGACAGCGCGAGCAGCGACGCGAGGCCGTAACGGCTCAAGCTGACCGCACCCCGGCGCACGCGGCGCAAGGCTAGCGGCCGGACGTTCGGAGTCCGTTAGGGAACTGCGACCGCGCGCGTATCGCCGTGCGCGGGATGGGTGCGCTCGTACGCGGAGATCCGGTCCTCGCGCGCGAGCGTGCGCGCGACGTCGTCGAGGCCGTGCACGAGCGTCTCCCGAGCGTACGGGTCGAGCGCGAAGGGGACGCGGAGGCCGTTCGGGTGCGTCACCTCGCCGGCCTCGATATCGACCGTCAGCTCGTTCCACTCCCGCACCGCGTCGGCGAGGCGATCGAGCTCTTCCCGCGGCACCTCGATCGGCCCGAGGCCGGACTTGATCGCGTTCGAGCGGAAGATGTCTCCGAAGCTCGGCGCCAGGACGACGCGGAAGCCGTAGTCCTCGAGCGCCCAGGCGGCGTGCTCGCGCGACGAGCCGCAGCCGAAGTTGCGGCCGGCGATCAGGATCTCGGCGCCGGCGTAGGCCCGGTCGCGGAGCTCGAACTGCGGGTCCTTCATCCAGTCGTAGAAGAGGAACTCGCCGTAGCCGGTGCGCTCGATGCGCTTCAGGAACTGCTTCGGGATGATCTGGTCGGTGTCGACGTTCTCGCGGTCGAGCACCGCGACGCGGCCCGTCACCCGGCGCAGCGGCTTCACGCGAGGTCCCGCACGTCGGTGAAGTGGCCGGCGATCGCCGCTGCCGCCGCCATCGCCGGCGAGACGAGGTGCGTCCTCCCGCCCGCCCCTTGGCGGCCCTCGAAGTTCCGGTTCGAGGTCGAGGCGCAGCGCTCGCCCGGCGCGAGGATGTCCGGGTTCATGCCGAGGCACATCGAGCAGCCGGCCTGCCTCCACTCGAAGCCCGCGGCCGTGAACACCCTGTCCAGGCCCTCCGCCTCCGCCTCCGCCTTCACCTTCGCCGACCCCGGCACGACCATCGCGCGCACGGTCGGGGCGACCTTGTGGCCGTTGACGACGGATGCCGCCGTGCGCAGGTCCTCGATGCGCGCGTTCGTGCACGAGCCGATGAAGACGCGGTCGACCTTGATCTCCTTGATCGGCGTGCCCGGCTCGAGCCCCATGTACTTCAGCGCTCGCTCCTCCTGCTCCGACCGCGGCTGCGGGACGACGCCGTCGACCGGCACGACCATGCCGGGGTTCGTCCCCCACGTCACCTGCGGCACGAGCGTCGTCACGTCGACCTCGACGACGCGGTCGAACTCTGCGTCCTCGTCCGAGCGCAGCGCCCGCCACTCGTCCGGGATCTCCGCCGGCGCCGCCGGCCGACCGCGCAGGTAGGCGAACGTCGTCTCGTCGGGCGCGATCATCCCCGCCCGCGCGCCGGCCTCGATCGACATGTTGCAGATCGTCATCCGCGCTTCCATCGAGAGCGCCTCGATCGCCTCGCCCGCGTACTCGAGCACGTGGCCGACGCCGGCGTCGACGCCGATCCGGCCGATCGCGCCGAGCACCATGTCCTTCGCCGTGCAGCCCGGCGGCAGCTCGCCGACGAAGCGCACGAGCATCGTCCTCGGCTTCGACTGCACGAGCGTTTGCGTCGCGAGCACGTGCTCGACCTCGGAGGTGCCGATCCCGAACGCGAGCGCGCCGAAGGCACCGTGCGTCGAGGTGTGCGAGTCGCCGCAGACGATCGTCATCCCCGGCTGCGTCAGGCCGAGCTCCGGGCCCATCACGTGCACGATCCCCTCGCGCCCGCTCCCGGTCGCGTTCAGCGGCACGCCGAACTCCTCGCAGTTGCGCCGGAGCGCGTCGAGTTGCGCCTTCGCGAGCGGGTCTTCGATCGGCCCCGGCAGCGTCGGCACGTTGTGGTCCATCGTCGCGATCGTCAGGTCGGGCCGCCGCACCTTCCGCCCCGCCAGCCGCAGCGCCTCGAACGCCTGCGGCGAGGTCACCTCGTGCACGAGGTGCAGGTCGATGTAGAGGAGCGGTGGCTCGTCGTCGACGAGGTGCGCTTCCCAGATCTTCTCGAACAACGTCTTGCCCATCAGTGGTCGCCGGTCGCCTGGTAGGAGCCGAAGATGCGGATCTCGCGCGTCCACTCGCGCATCTCGACGAGCGCGCTCTGCAGCTCCGCGTCCTGCGGGTGCCCATCGAGGACGAGGTCGAAGCGGTAGCGGAAGGTCGACTGCGGAATCGGACGCGACACGAGCTGCACCATGTTCAGGCCGTGGCGGTGGAACGGCCCGAGTGCATGGTAGAGCGAGCCCGGCTGGTGGTCGGCGACGAAGGAGAGAGCCGTCCGCCAGCGCGGCGCGCGGTCGATGCGCGTGTACGGCGCGATCCCGACGAAGCGCGTGAACGAGGTGTGGTCGCCGACGTCGGCAGCGATCACGTGGAGGCCGAAGCGGGTCGCCGCCTCGGCGCTCGCGATCGCGGCTTCGGTCGGGTCGTCGGACTCGGCGACCTCGCGGGCGGCGTCCGCGGTCGTCGCCGCGGCGATGCAGCGGGCGCCGAGCGCGTGCACGAACTCGCGGCACTGGTCGAAGGCGACGGGGTTCGACCGGAGCGTCCGCACCTCCGTGGGCTGGATCGGCTGCTTCGCGGCGAGGCAGTGGACGATCGGAAGCGTGATCTCGGAGACGATCGAGAGCGGCGCTTCGTAGAGCAGGTCGTGCGTCTCGGCGACCGGACCGTGGAGC
>DASRGD010000002.1:0-39522 GCA_035651195.1 Gaiellaceae bacterium
CGAACATCCAGTTCGCGCGCAACCGCGCGACCGGCGAGCTGCGCGTGATCGAGATGAACCCGCGCGTCTCGCGCTCCTCGGCGCTCGCGTCGAAGGCAACGGGCTATCCGATCGCCAAGGTCGCGGCGCGGCTCGCGGTCGGCTACACGCTCGACGAAATCCCGAACGACCTGACCGGCACGACGCCCGCGAGCTTCGAGCCGACCCTGGACTACGTGGTCGTGAAGATGCCGCGCTTCGCCTTCGAGAAGTTCTCCGGCGCCGACCGCACGCTCGGCACGCAGATGAAGTCGGTCGGCGAGTCGATGGGGATCGGGCGGACGTTCGCCGAAGCGTTCGCAAAGGCGCGCCGGGGCCTCGAGGTGGAGCCGGAGTGGCGACCGGAGAACCTCCACCCGTGGTTCGCGCGCGAGCTCCGGTGTCCGACACCGCGGGTGTCGGATACCGGCGTGGCGTACCGCCGGGTCGACTCCTGCGCCGGCGAGGTCGCGGCGCGCTCGAATTACTTCTACTCGACCCGCGGCGAGCGCGACGAGCAGCCGCCGGCGCCCGGGCGTAGCGTCGTCATCCTCGGGTCGGGCCCGAACCGGATCGGGCAGGGGATCGAGTTCGACTACTGCTGCGTCCACGCCGCCGAGAGCTTCCGCGCCCAGGGCTACGAGGCGGTGATGGTGAACTGCAATCCGGAGACCGTCTCGACCGACTACGACACCTCCGACCGGCTCTACTTCGAGCCGCTCGACGAGGAGGCCGTCATCGCCGTGCTCGAGCGCGAGCAGCCGGTCGGCGTCTGCATCCAGTTCGGCGGGCAGACGCCGCTGAGGCTCGCGCGCGCGATCGAGCGGGCCGGCTTCCGCATCCTCGGGACGCCGTTCGACGCCGTCGACCTCGCCGAGGACCGGGAGCGGTTCGCGAAGCTCGCCGCGGAGATCGGCGTGCGCTGCCCGGAGTGGGGAATCGCCGCGAGCCGCGAGCAGGCCACCGCCGTCGCCGAGCGCATCGGCTACCCGGTCCTCGTACGGCCGTCCTACGTCCTCGGCGGGCGCGCGATGCGTGTCTGCTACAGCGGCGACGAGGTCGCCGAAGCGTTTGCGGATACCGGCAGCCGTCGGCTGCTCGTCGACCGCTTCCTCGAGAACGCGATCGAGCTCGACGTCGACGCGCTCTGCGACGGTGAGGAGACGTACGTCGCGGCGGTGATGGAGCACATCGAGGAGGCCGGCATCCACTCCGGCGACTCGTCGTGCGTCCTGCCGGCGCCGAGCGACGACGATCGCGTCCGCGACGTCGTCCGCCGGCTCGGGCGGGCGCTCGGCGTCGTCGGCCTGCTCAACGTCCAGCTCGCGATCGCGGACGGCGACGTCTACGTGCTCGAGGTCAACCCGCGCGCGTCGCGCACGGTCCCGTTCGCCTCGAAGGCGATCGGGGTCAACCTCGTCGACGCCGCCTGCCGGCTCGCAACCGGGACGCCGCTCCGTGAGCTCGAGCTGCAGGCGGCGGCGCCGTCGCGCGAGTACCACGTCAAGGCGGCGGTGCTGCCGTTCGCGCGCTTCCCCGGCGCCGACCCTGTCCTCGGTCCGGAGATGCGCTCGACCGGCGAGGTGATGGCGAGCGCGTCCGACCTCCCGTCCGCGTTCGCGAAGGCGGAGCGGGCGGCCGGCCGCGCGCTCCCGACCAGCGGCCGCGCGTTCGTCACCGTCCGCGACGCGGACAAGGTCGCCGTCGTCCCGATCGCGCGCGCGCTCGCCGCGCTCGGGTTCGAGGTGACGGCGACCGCGGGCACCGCGCGCGCCCTGAAGACGGCCGGGGTGGCGGTGGACGAGGTCGAGAAGGGCTCGGCGGTCGTCGACCTGCTGCGCCGCGGCCATTTCGACCTCGTCGTCAACACGCCCGAGGGACGGAACGCGCGCCGCGACGGCTACGCGATCCGCGAGGCGGCGGTCGTCGCGCGCGTGCCGTGCATCACCACCCTCGCCGGCGCGCGCGCCGCCGTCGACGCGATCGCGCGTGGGCGCGCGGAGCAGGCGGTCTCGCTGCAGGAGCGGCACGCCGCGGACGAGGAGCTCTGGCGTGCCGCGTCGTGAGCGCCGGTCGGTCGTCGCGGTCGAGTGGCTCGGGCCGTACGCGCTCCTCCGCGTCGAGCGCGGCTCGCTCGACCCCGGCGTCCCCGGGCAGTTCTTCATGGTCGAGGCGCCCGGGCGCGTGCTCCCGCGCGCCTTCTCGCTCTGCCTCGCGCCGCGCGGCGAGCTCGCCTTCCTGATCGAGCCCGTCGGCGCCGGCACGCGTGCGCTCGCGGCGCTGCCGCCGGGCGCCGAGCTCGCGGTCTTCGGCCCGCTCGGGAACGGCTTCCGGCTCGACGTGCGGCGACCGCTGCTCGTCGGCGGCGGCATCGGCGTCGCCCCGCTGCCCTACCTGTCGCAGGCGCTCGAGCGGCCGCCGGCGATCCTCGGCTTCCGCACGACCGAGCAGGCGGCCGCCGCCGCGCTCCTCCCGGGCGCCGACGTCGTGGTCGACCCCGTCCTCGTCACCGACGTTCTGCCCGCGGATCGCGACGTCCTCGCCTGCGGGCCGGAGCCGATGCTCGAGGCGGTCCGGGCGGTCGTCCCCAACGCCCAGCTCGCGTGGGAGGCGCCGATGGCGTGCGGTTACGGGGCCTGCTACGGCTGCGTCGTCGAGGTCGACGGCGAGCTCAAGCGCCTCTGCGTGGAAGGACCGGTCCTCTGCTCCTCCTGAACGCGAGCGGCTGCCTCGACGCCCTCGCGGCGCCGTCGGTGGCGCGGCGGCTCGACGCCTTCGTGACGAAGACGGTCACGCCCGAGCCGCGCGAGGGGAACGCGCCGGTGCGGATCGCCGAGACCGAGCACGGGATGCTGAACGCGATCGGCCTCGCGAACCCCGGCCGCGACCGCTTCCTGGCCGAGACGCTGCCGCTACTGCGCACGCTCGGGCGGCCGCTCTGGGTCTCGGTCGGCGGCGTCTCGGCCCGCGACTACGCCGAGACCTGCGCCCTGCTCGACGACGTCACGATCGAGCTGAACCTCTCCTGCCCGAACGTCGACGAGGCGCCGGAGAGCGCCGCCGAGATCGTGGCCGCATGCCGCGCCGCCACCTCGCTGCCGCTCTACGCGAAGCTGTCGCCGGCGACCTGGGACATCGCCGGGACGGCGCGCGCGGTCGAGGCGGCCGGCGCCGACGGGCTCTCGCTCGTCAACACGATCCGCGGCCTCGCGCTCGGCCCGACGCTGCGGCCGACCCTCGCCCGCGCCGTCGGCGGCTACTCCGGTCCTGCGTTGCGACCGGTCGCGCTCGCCGCCGTCTACGCCTGCCGGCGCGCGACGCAGCTGCCGATCGTCGGCATGGGCGGCGTGCAGACGGGACACGACGCACTCGAGCTGCTCGCTTGCGGCGCGACGCACGTCGCACTCGGAACCGTCCTGTTCGCGGACCCCGATGCGCCCGCGCGCGTGCGCACGGAGCTTGCGGACGAGCTCGAACGGGCGGGATTCGCGACGCCGGACGACGCCGTCGGCGTCGCTCAGGCGGCCGTTGCCACTGTGGAAAACTGAGTCGTCGGCTGCTGCTTGCATGCCGCGTAGAGGTTGTTAGTATGCGGCGCTCATGGTGCCGTCCACGTCGCAGGTGCAAGCACCGGTTCGCTCGCTTGACCAGCGCATGGAGGCGCTTCGGAGAGCGAACGACATCCGGGTCAAGCGCGCGCAGTTGAAGAAGGACCTGAAGTCGGGGGCGGTATCGATCGAGCAAATCCTTCGCAACCCGCCCGAGTTCGTGTCGACTGCGAAGGTGTTCGACATGCTCATGGCGGTGCCGAAGTTCGGGCGAGTGAAGGCGGCGCGCCTCCTCAACCAGTGCCGCATCAGCCAGTCGAAGACGGTCGGCGGCCTCTCCGATCGCCAGCGACAAGAGCTGATTGGCCTCTTCAAGCGCTAGACGGTCGGGAAGAGAACCCACGGTTCCCTTCCCGATGCCCATCTCGTCCTCTACGTAGTGCACGTCTCGTCGCTCCTCGCCTCCCGGCCGGCGAAGCCGGCCGCCGGCGACGGGCTGGAGCTCGCGTGACCCCTCTCGGCACCCGGCGCGTGTTCGTCGTCACCGGCCCGTCCGGGGCGGGCAAGGGGACGATGGTGCAGGCGCTGCTGGCGAGCGTGCCGAGCTTGCGGCTCGCGGTCTCGGCGACGACACGGCGCCGGCGCGCGGGCGAGCGGGACGGCGAGCACTACTGGTTCCTCTCCGACGAGGAGTTCGACCGGCACCTCGCCGCCGGCGACTTCCTCGAGCACCACGTCTTCCCCTGGGGCCAGCGCTCGGGGACGCTCCGCTCGGCGCTCGAGCGGATCGAGGCCGAGGGCGGGGTGCCGCTGCTCGAGCTCGAGCTGAACGGCGCCGCCGCCGTCAAGCGGCAGCTGCCGGGGGCGGTGACGATCTTCGTCGACGCGCCGATCCCGGAGCTCGAGCGGCGTCTGCAGGAGCGCGCGACCGAGAGCGAGGGCGAGATCGACGAGCGGATCGCCCTCGCACGAGAGCAGAAGCAGCTCGCCGGCGAGTTCGACTACGTCGTCGAGAACGACGACCGCGACCGCGCCGCCGCCGAGTGCGTGGCGATCGTGGAGCGGGAGCTTCGGCGGGCCGCTACCATGGCCGGCCGATGATCCACCCCCGCATCGACCAGCTCCTCGAGCAGGTGGATTCCCGCTACGCGCTCGTGATCGTCGCCGCCAAGCGCGCGCGGCAGATCAACAACTACCACCACCAGCTCGGCGAGGGCACCTTCGACGAGTTCGCCCCGCCGCTCGTCGAGTCGCGCTCGAAGAACTACCTGACGCTCGCCCTCGAAGAGGTCGCCGAGGGCAAGATCACGTACGAGTACCGGCGCTGAGGCGCGGGCGAACGCCGGCGAAGCCGGCCTTCGCGACGACTCGCCGTGCACTTTGCGGCAGGAAGGCACAATCTCGGGATGAGCAGGATCGTCCTCGGAGTCACCGGCAGCATCGCCGCCTACAAGGCCTGCGAGGTGACGCGGCTGCTCGTCAAGGCCGGCCACGAGGTGGTGCCGCTCCTGACGCCCGGCGCCGAGCGGTTCGTCACCGCCGCCACGTTCGCCGCGCTCGCCCGGCGGGGGCAGGCGGAGGACCTGTACCCGCATCTGACGCGCGCCGACTTGCTCGTCGTCGCCCCGTGCACCGCCAACACGCTCGCGAAGCTCGCGCACGGCCTCGCCGACAACACGCTCACCGAGGCGGCGCTCGCGCACCGTGGGGCGGTGCTCCTCGCGCCGGCGATGAATCCGCGCATGTGGTCGCACCCGGCGACGCGCGCCAACGTCGAGGCGCTCCGCGCGCGCGGCGTCGAGCTCGTCGGGCCGGACGAGGGCGAGACGGCCGAGGGCGAGTGGGGCGTCGGGCGGATGGCCGAGCCGGCCGAGATCGCCGCGCGCGCCGAGCAGCTGCTCGCGCCGCCGACCCTCGCCGGCATGCGCGTCCTCGTCACCGCGGGCGGCACGCGCGAGCCCGTCGACTCGGTCCGCTTCCTCGGCAACCGCTCCTCGGGCCGGATGGGCGTCGCGCTCGCCGAGGAGGCCCGGCGCCGCGGCGCCGAGGTCGTCCTGCTCGCGGCCAACCTCGCCGTCGCCGCGCCGGCGGGCGTCGAGACGATCGCGACCCCGACCGCCGAGACGATGCTCGCCGCCGCGCTCGCGCTCGAGGACGCGGACATCGCCCTCCTCGCCGCCGCCGTCGCCGACTACCGCCCGTCGCTCGCGCTCGCCGCGAAGCGGCCGAAGAGCGCCGACCGTTGGACGCTCGAGCTCGAGCCGACCGGCGACGTCGCGCGGGCGCTCGGCGAGCGCAAGCGCGCGGGCCAGGTGCTCGTCGTGTTCGGCGCCGAGCACGGGGAGGCAGGGCTCGAGCGGAAGCGGCGGCTGCTCGACGAGAAGCACGCCGACCTCGTCGTCTACAACGACGTCGCCCGCATCGACATCGGCTTCGACGCGGCGGAGAACGAGGTCGTGCTCGTCAGCCGAGACGGCGAGCGCCAGGTCGAGAAGGCGCCGAAGCAGGTCGTCGCCGCCGCGATCCTCGACGAGGCGGAACGGTTGCTCCGGCGGGCGCGTTGACCCGGCGATGAGCGAGGCGTACGACCTCTTCCAGGAAGGCCGGCGGCGACTCAAGGAGGGGCTGACCGCGCAGGCGACGGTGCCGCTCGAGAAGGCGAAGCGGCTCGAGCCGCACAAGGCGTCGATCCGCGAGGCGCTCGGGATCGCGTACTTCCGCATCCGCCGCTGGCGCGAGGCCGAGGCCGAGTTCCGCGCCCTGCTCGAGCTCTCGCCGACCGACCACTACGCGCACTACGCGCTCGGGCGCACGCTCGACAAGCAGGGTCGCGAGGCGGAGGCGAACGGCCACTACAAGCTCGCGAGCTCGATGGACCCGGCCAGCAGGCGCTACTCCTCCCGTGTCCGCGAGTCGCCTACTAGGCGGGCCAGTCGCCGGTGACGCGCCGGATCTCGTCGACGGACGAGACGCCTTCGAGGACGAGCCGCGCGCCGTCCTGGCGCAGCGTCGTCATTCCGTCCTCGACCGCGGCCGCGAACAGGTCCTCGGCCGGCCCCCCGAGCAGCCGCCGGAGCCTGCCCTGGATCGGCATCACCTCGTACATCGCCGCCCGCCCGCGGTAGCCGGTGCCGGCGCAGCGGACGCACCCGCGGGCGCGGAACAGCGTCGGCTCGGGCGGCGGCTCGGCCAGCCCGAGCAGCGCCAGCTCCGGATCGTCCGGCCGGTAGGGCTCGCGGCACTCGACGCAGAGCCGGCGGGCGAGGCGCTGGGCGACGAGCAGGCTGACGGCGCTCGCGAGCATGCTCGGGTCGACCCCCATCTGCTTGAGGCGCTCGATCGAGCTGGCGGCATTGTGGGTATGCAGCGAGCTGAGGACGAGGTGCCCGGTCATCGCCGCCTGGATCGCGATCGCCGCCGTCTCGTCGTCGCGGATCTCGCCGACGAGCAACACGTCCGGGTCGGAGCGGAGAATCGTGCGCAGGCCGCGGGCGAAGGTGAGGCCGGCCCTGACGCTCACCTCGACCTGGGTGATCCCGGGGATCTGGTACTCGATCGGGTCCTCGATCGTCGTGATCACTCGCTCGCTGTCGTTGACCGCGTCGAGCGCCGCGTAGAGCGTCGTCGTCTTGCCGCTCCCCGTCGGGCCGCAGGCGAGCACGACGCCGGCCGGCTGGTGGATCGCACGACTGATCGTCGCGAGGTCGTTCGCGTTCAGCCCGAGCGTCGCGAGCTCGAGCCCACCCTTCTGCCGCTGGAGGATCCGCAACACGACCTGTTCCCCGAGCGGCGTCGGCAGGACGGCGACGCGAATGTCCAACGCCTGCCCGTCGTAGCGGACGGTCATGCGTCCGTCCTGCGGGATGCGGCGCTCGGCGATGTCGAGGCCGGCCATCACCTTCATCCGCGTGATCACGGCCGCCTGCATCCCCTTCGAGAGCGTGGTCAGCTGCCGCATCACGCCGTCCACGCGGGCGCGCACGACGAGCTCGCGCACCTGCGGCTCGAAATGCACGTCGGAGGCGCCCTCGTCGACCGCCAGGCCGATGATCGAGTTCACGAACTTGATCGCCGGCGCGCTCCCGGCGACGTCGCGGCCGACGTCGTCGATCGGCGTCGGCTCGAGCTCGGCCGCCTCTTCCTCCAGGACCTCGAGCTCGACCTGCCGCCGGTACGCGCGTTCGAGCGCGAGCTCGAGCAGGTCGCTCTCCACGACCGCCAGCTGGATGTTCAACCCGAGCGCGAGCCGGAGGTCGTCGGAGACGAGGATGTCGGTGGGGTCGGCGACGGCGACGAGCACCGTGTCGTCGTCGACGAAGCGCACGGGCAGCGCCGCGCTGCGCCGGGCGAACCGCTCCGGCAGGAGCGCGACGGCGGCCGGGTCGAGCTCGACGGCGCCGAGATCGAGGACGTCGAGGCCGGCTTGCTGCGCGAGCGCCGTCGCGAGCGTGCGCTGCGACACCGCCCCGATCGACACGAGCGCCTCGCCGACGCGGCACTGGCTCAGCTCGGCGACGAGCAGCGCGCGCTCGAGCTGCTCCGTCGTGATCGCGCCCTCGGCGAGCAGAAGCGCGCCGAGCAGCCTGCGACGGTCCGACTCGACCTGGAGCCTGCGGACGCGGAGGTCCTCCACTCTGCGCTCTATCGGCCATAGTCATCCCTCGCATGAGGGTGGTCGTGCAGCGGGTGAGTCGTGCGGCGGCGGTGCCGGGGGGCGCGATCGGCGCCGGCGTCTGCGTCTTGGTCGGCGTCGCGGAGGACGACGACGAGGCCGTCGCCGAGCGGCTCGCCGGCAAGGTCGCCCGGCTCCGCCTCTTCGAGAACGCCGCGGGGAAGTTCGACCGCTCGCTCCTCGACACCGGCGGCGCCGCCCTCGTCGTCTCCCAGTTCACGCTGATCGCGGAGACGCGCAAGGGGAACCGGCCGTCGTTTGCGGCCGCAGCCCGCCCCGGGCGCGCGGAGGAGCTCTACGAGCGCTTCTGCGCCGCGCTCCGGGAGCTCGGCGTGCCGGTCGAGCAGGGTGCGTTCGGCGCCCGCATGGAGGTCGCGCTCGTCAACGACGGGCCCGTCACGATCGTGCTCGACGCCTGAGCCGCCGGAGGCGCCACCGGGCACGCTCGGCGTTCGCAGGCGCACCTCACCGAGTGCGGCGGCAGGAACGACGTCACTCGCCGCCGGAGCGGAGGCCGACCCGTCTGCTACCCTGCTCACACCACATTTCGGCAGTTCCGAGATGGGCGCGCGGCGCCCATTTTTTGTGATGGCAACCGTTCAGTACGACAGAGAGAGGCAGCTGTACCGCGAGATCTCACAGCGAGTTTCGGCGGCGATCCCGGGCGTGGAGGTGCTGGCGCTCGAGCTCACCGGCAAGGAGCGCTTCCGCGTCTACGTCGACCATCCGGCCGGCGTCGACCACGCGCTCTGCGAGCGGGTCACCGGAGTCCTCCGGCCCTACCTCGACGAGTACTCGGTCGAGGTCTCGTCGCCCGGCTTCGCGCGGCCGCTTCGGACGCGCGCGCACTTCGAGCGCGCGCTCGGGCGAACGGTGCGGCTGAAGACGGCGGAGCGGCGCTACCGCGGCGCGGTCGTCGCCGCCGGCGAGCGCTCCCTCCGGATCGCGTCCGGGGACGGCGAGCCGACTGACATACCGTACGACGCGATCGTGCGGGCCAATCTGATCGATGAAGGGTAGGAGCGATGAGCCAGGAAATCGTTGACGCCGTTCGCGAGATCGAGCGCGAGAAGGGAATCGAGAGCGGGACGCTCGTCGCCGCGCTCGAGGACGCGCTGCTCGCGGCGTACAAGAAGACGCCGGGAGCGTCCCGCCACGCCGCCGTCGAGCTCGACGACAACGGCGACTTCCGCGTCTTCTCGATCGAGCTCCCCGCCGACCTCGAGCAGCGCCTGCTGGAGGAGGCCCGCGAGCGGACGCTCGACGAGCTCGAGCGCATCGAGGAAGAGACGGGCGAGAAGAACCACACCTTGCTCTCCGACGACGACCTCGAGCTCGACTGGTCGCAGGTTCCCGAGCACCTGATCAAGCGCGAGGACGTCACGCCCGACAACTTCGGTCGCATCGCCGCGCAGACGGCGAAGCAGGTGATCCTGCAGCGGATCCGCGAGGCGGAGCGCGAGATGATGTACGACGAGTACATCGACCGCGTCGGCGAGGTCGTCACGGGTATCGTCCAGCAGGCCGGCGACCGCAACAACGTGCTCGTCGACCTCGGCAAGGTCGAATCGCTGCTGCCGCGCTCCGAGCAGGTCGACGGCGAGCGCTACGAGCAGGGCTCGCGCATCAAGGCCGTCATCACCGAGGTGCGCACCGGCACCAAGGGGCCGCAGGTGATCCTCTCGCGCCGCGACCCGGAGCTGATCAAGACGCTGTTCGAGCTCGAGGTGCCCGAGATCGCCGACGGCCTCGTCGAGATCCGCGGCGTCGCGCGAGAGCCGGGCTACCGCTCGAAGATCGCCGTCGAGTCGCACGCCCAAGGCGTCGACCCGGTCGGCGCGTGCGTCGGCCCGCGCGGCTCGCGCGTGCGCATGGTCGTCTCCGAGCTGCGCGGCGAGAAGATCGACATCATCCCTTGGAACCCGGAGCCGGCGCGCTTCGTCGCGAAGGCGCTCTCGCCCGCGCGCGTGCGCGAGGTCTACCTCGACGACGACGCGCGCGAGGCGACGGTCGTCGTGCCCGACGACCAGCTCGCGCTCGCGATCGGCAAGGAGGGGATGAACGCGCGGCTCGCGCACCGGCTCACCGGCTGGAAGATCGACATCGTCAGCGACACCGAGTTCGCCCAGCAGGAGGCCGAGGCGGCCTTCGGCGGCGAGGACGGCGAGGAGGGCGACACGTCCGGCCGCTGCGCCGCGATCCTCGCGAACGGCAAGCGCTGCCCGAACGCCGCCCTGCCCGGCTCGCGCTACTGCGGCGTTCCCGCGCACCAGGCGCTCGCGAGCCAGGCGACCGACGAGCGGGCGGAGGTGACGGCGCACGAGGAGACGAGGCGCGAGGCCGAGCACGAGGCGACGACGGAGACGGCCGTGGACGACGTGCTCGAGGTGATCCAGCAGGAACCGGAGGACGTCGTCGCCGCCGCGGAGGCGGCGGCGCACCGGTCCTCGACCGAGGCAAGCGAGCAGCCCGATGTCGACGCGGTCGACCCGAGCGAGGCCGCTTGAGCCGACGCGGACCTGCGCGGGCTGCGGCCGCCGTGCGCCGCAGCCGGAGCTGCAGCGCTTCCACGCCGCGGACGGCCTGCTCGTCCCCGGATCGGGCCCCGGGCGCGGCGTCTACACGTGCCGCCGCCTCCGCTGCTTCGAGCGCGCCGTGTCGCAGCGCGCCTTCAACCGCGTCCTCCGGCAGACCGTCCGCGTCGATCCCGAGCTGGCGCGGCTCTACACTTGAGGCGTATGCCCGGCGGTAGACCGATCAGACCGAGAGGCGGCGGCGGGCCGGGGAGCCGGAAGCGCCGCGTCGTCATCGAGGGCGGGGGCGGCGGACGCCCGGGCGCCGGCCAGCGCCAGCGCCCCGGCGACCGCCCGGTCGAGCGCGGCCCCAAGCAGCCGCGCGAGGTGGTCGCGCCGAGCGGCCCCGTCAGCGTCGAGTCCGGCGTCACCCTGCGCGACTTCTCGCAGGCACTCGGCGTGCCCATGTCGCAGATCATCAAGATGCTGATGGGCCTCGGCCAGATGAAGACCGCGACCCAGTCGCTCAGCGACGACGAGGTCGAGCTGATCGCGGCCGAGCTCGAGCGCGAGGTGACGATCAAGCACGCCGGCGAGGACGAGGTCGAGCCTGAGCAGTACGACGACCCGGAGGAGCTGCTCGAGACGCGCCCGCCCGTGGTCACGATCATGGGCCACGTCGACCACGGCAAGACGACCCTGCTCGACGCGATCCGCGACACGGCGGTGGTCGAGACCGAGGCGGGCAGGATCACGCAGCACATCGGCGCCTACCAGACCGAGGTCGACGGCCGCAAGATCACCTTCATCGACACGCCGGGCCACGAGGCGTTCACCGCCATGCGCGCGCGCGGCGCGAAGGTGACCGACATCGCCGTGCTCGTCGTCGCCGCGGACGACAGCGTCAAGCCGCAGACAGTCGAGTCGATCTCGCACGCGCGCGCGGCCGACGTGCCGATCGTCGTCGCCGTCAACAAGATGGACCTCCCGGACGCGAACCCCGACCGCGTGCTCGCCGACCTCGCGAGCGAGGGGCTCCAGCCGGAGGAGTGGGGCGGCACGACGCAGGTCGCGCAGGTCTCGGCGAAGCAGCGCACCGGGCTCGACGATCTGCTCGAGAAGATCCTGCTCGTCGCCGACGCCGAGCTCGTCCTGAAAGCCAATCCGAAGGCCGAGGCCTCCGGGCCGATCATCGAGTCGCGGCTCGACGTCGGCCGCGGCCCGGTCGCGACGATGCTCGTCGCCCGCGGCACGCTCGAGGTCGGCGACGCGATCGTCGCCGGCGACGCGTGGGGGCGCGTGCGCGCGCTCTACGACTACCGCGGCGAGCGAATCGAGCGGGCACGACCGGGCGACCCGGTCGAGATCCTCGGCTTCGACAAGCCGCCGCCTGCGGGCGAGCTGGCGCGCGTAGTCGAGAAGGAGAGCCGTGCGCGGGAGCTCGCGCACCAGCGCGGCGAGCGGCTGCGGCGCGAGCTGCTCGCAAAGCAGGCCGGTCGCGGCATCTCGCTCGAGAAGCTGTTCGAGCAGATGCAGGCGGGCGGGGTGCAGGACCTGAACATCGTCATCAAGGGCGACGTGCAGGGTTCGGTCGAGGCGATCGTCGGCGAGCTCGCGAAGATCCAGCACCCAGAGGTGCGCGTCAACGTCATCCACACCGGCGTCGGCGGCATCACCGAGAACGACGTCAACCTCGCCGCCGCGTCGAACGCGATGGTCGTTGGCTTCAACGTCCGCCCGTCGGCGGAGGCGCGCCAGCTCGCGGAGCGGCAGGGGATCGAGATCCGCCAGTACCGCGTCATCTACGAGCTGACGCGCGACATCGAGCAGGCGCTCGTCGGCATGCTCTCGCCCGTCTCGACGGAGGCGGTGATCGGCGAGGTGGAGGTGCGCGCCCTCTTCCGCGTCTCGCGCCTCGGCACGATCGCCGGCTGCATGGTCACGAGCGGCGTCGTCCGCCGCGGCGCCAAGGTCCGGGTCTTCCGCGACGGCGCGCTGATCCACGACACCGCTGTCGCCCAGCTCAAGCGGTTCAAGGACGATGCCCGCGAGGTCGTCGAGGGCTTCGAGTGCGGCATCCTGCTCGACGGCTTCAACGACCTCCGGGAGGGCGACGTCTTCGAGGTCTACGAGACGCGGGAGGTCGAGCGCACGTCGCTCGACGAGGCCGTGCCCGCCGGCGCCGCGGCCGCCGAGCAGCCCTGAGACGCTGAGCGCCGGCTTCGTCGCGATCCTCGCGGTCGAGCTGCACTTCCCCGCGGCCGGCTCGCTGAAGGGCAAGCGCAAGTACGTGCAGTCGGCGAAGGCACAGCTGCAGAACCGCTTCGGCGCTTCGGTCGCCGAGGTCGGCCACCACGAGCTCTGGCAGCGGGCGGCGCTGACGGCCGCGTTCACGGCCCGGGACGCGCGCGCGGCGGAGGAGCTCGCGGCGCGCGCCGAGGCGTGGCTCGCCGCCCAGGAGTGGGAGCTCGTGCGCTGCCGGCGGACGCTCTTGTCCCCCGACGACTAGTGCTTACGATCTGATCAGGAGCAGGTGTCGATGAGTGAGCGGATGCGTCGCGTCAACGAGTCGGTGCGCGCAGTCGTCGCCGACGCGGTCTCGGATCTCAAGGACCCGCGGATCGGCCTCGTGACGATCACCGGCGTCGAGATCTCGCCCGACCTGTGCCAGGGCCGCGTCTTCGTGTCCGTGCTCGGCAACGAGCGCGAGCGTCGCGCGACGCTCGCCGGCCTGCAGTCGGCGCACGGCTTCCTGCAGGGGCGGATCGCCCGCGAGCTGAGCCTGAGGCGGACACCCCGGCTCTCGTTCGAATACGATCCGAACGTCGAGCGCGGGGTTCGCATGACGAAGCTGATCGACGAACTCGTCCACGACACTCCCGATGACGCAGACTGAGCTCCGAGCCGTCGCCGAGGCGATCCGTACCTACAACCGCTTCCTCGTCGCAGGCCACGAAAACCCGGACGGCGACGCGCTCGGCTCGATCCTCGCGATGGCGCTCGCGCTGCGCGGGCTCGACAAGGAGGCGCAGATGTTCCTGCCCGGCGAAGGGCCGCTTCCGGGCGAGTACCGCTTCCTGCCGCTCGGCGAGGTGCGGCGCGACGTCCCCGACGACATGGAACAGCTCGTCCTGCTCGCGCTCGACTGTGCAAACGAGGACCGGCTCGGCCCCGACCAGAGCCTGCGCGAGCGGGCGCGGCTCGTGATCGACGTCGACCACCACCACGACAACAGCCGTTTCGGCGACGTCAACCTGATCGTCCCCGACGCGTCGTCGACGGCCGAGATCGTGCGCGACCTGCTCGGCGAGCTCGCCATCGGGCTGACGCCGGACATCGCCGAGGCGCTGTACGTCGCCCTCGTGACCGACACCGGACGGTTCCAATACACGAACACGACTCCGAAGGCGCTGCGCCTCGCCGCGGAGCTCGTCGAGGCCGGCGCCGACGTGCACGGGATCTTCCGCCAAGTCTACGAGACGGTGCAGTTCGCGAAGCTGAAGCTGCTCGCGCGGGCGCTCGACCGTGCGCAGCTGTTCGAGGGCGGCCGGCTCGTCGTCTCCTACCTCGTGCGCAGCGACTTCGAGGACGTCGGCGCGGAGGAACCGTACTCGGAGGGGATCATCGACTACCTGCGCCAGGTCGAGGGCGCCGAGATGGTGGCGCTGGTCCGCGAGCCACCCCGAGACGACGCGCCCGCCCACCGCGTCTCGCTGCGCTCGAGCCGCGACGAGGTCGACGTGTCGGCGATCGCCCGCAAGGCGGGCGGCGGCGGCCACCGGCAGGCGGCCGGGTTCTCGAGCGAGCTGCCGCTCGCCGACGTCGTCGATTTCATTCACCGCGAGTTCGTGCTCGCGACCGCGTCGCTCGAGGCCGCGGATGCCGCCGCGGGCGCGTAGGCCGACCGGCGTCGTCCTCGTCGACAAGCCCGCCGGGCCGTCGTCGTTCGCGCTCGTCGCCGAGCTGCGGCGGCGGACGGGCGCCCGCACCGGCCACGCCGGGACGCTCGACCCGTTCGCGACCGGACTGCTGGTTCTGTTGTCCGGCGCTGCAACTAAGCTCGGCCCGTGCTTCCTCGGCCTCGACAAGCGCTACGTCACCGACGTCGACCTGCGCGTGACGACCTCGACCGGCGATCTCGAGGGCGCGGTCGTGTCGGAGCACGAGCCGCCCACCGAGGGGGAGCTGGAGGGTCGCCTCGCGCGCCTCCGGGGCGAGGTCGAGCTGCCGATCCCGGCCGCCTCGGCGGTCAAGATCGGCGGTGAGCGCGCGTACCGGCTGGCACGTCGGGGCACGGCGGTGGCGATGCCCCTGAGGCGCTCGCAGGTCTACGCACTCGACGTCATCGCGTATAGCGGCAGCAGCGTGCGTCTCGCGCTGCACGTGAGCTCCGGGACGTACGTCCGTTCGCTCGCGACTGCTCTGGGCGGCCACTGCCGGACGCTCCGACGCACGGCGGTCGGGCCGTTCGCGGTCGAGGAGGCCGATGCGGGGCGGCTGGTGCCGCCGTCGGCGGCGCTCGCACGCCTGCCGGCGGAGGCCGTCGAGCGGGTGCCCGCGGGCGTGCGCGCAGCGGTGCTCGCGCTGGAGGAGAGCGGCGAGCGCTTGCCGGACGGCGCGTGAGGGTCGCCCGGACGCCCGGCGAGCTCGAGCGGGTGCCGCGCGCGGCCGCGATCGGCACGTTCGACGGCGTTCACCGCGGGCACCGCTCGGTCGTCCGCGTCGCGGCCGAGGCCGACCTGCGGCCGACCGTGATCACCTTCCACCCGCACCCGCGCGAGGTGCTCGGCAACCGCGTGCAGCTGCTCTCGAGCCTCGAGCGGCGGCTCGAGCTGCTCGCCGCGCTCGACGTCGAGGAGACGCTGGTGGTCGAGTTCACGCCCGAGGTCGCCCAGCTCGGCCCGGACGAGTTCGCCCGGCTCTACCTGGAGCCGATCGGCGTCCGCCTCGTCGTCGCCGGCGAGTCGTTCCGCTTCGGCCGCGGCCGGAGCGGAGATCTCGACCTGCTCCGTCGGCTCGGCTTCGAGACCGCGGTGGCGCCGCACGTCGACGGGGCGTCGTCGACGGAGATCCGCCGGCAGCTCGACGCGGGCGACGTCGTCGGCGCGGCGGCGCTGCTCGGGCGGCCGCCGGAAGTGGAGGGGACGGTGGTCGCCGGCGACGCCCGCGGCGGCACGCTCGGCTTCCCGACGGCGAACCTGCGCGTCGACCAGGCGCTGCTCGTGCCCCGGTTCGGCATCTACGCGGGCGCCGCGCTCGGGCACCGGGCGGCCGTCTCGATCGGCGTCAACCCGCACTACGGCGGCTCGGAGCGCCGGGTCGAGGCGCACCTGCTCGACTTCGACGGCGACCTCTACGGGCGCCGCCTCGTGCTCGAGCTCTGGCAGCGTCTCCGCGACGAGGCGGCCTTCGGGAGCGAGCAGGAGCTCGTGGAGCAGATCGCACGCGACGTCGCCGCGGCCAGAGCCGCCGTCCGGCCCGGAGATCCGTGAAGCCGCGGGTTGCTACCCTTCCGGGCGACCTCGTCCCGGCCGTGCGCGTTCTTCCTTGCGCGGCGTCGCTGGGGCGCCGGCGACGCGAACGCTAGGAGGTTCGGTGGCTCTCACCAAGGAAGCAAAGCAGGAAGCGACGAGGCGGTTCGGCAAGCACGAGACGGACACGGGCTCGCCCGAGGTCCAGATCGCGATGCTGACCGAGCGGATCAACGACCTGACGGAGCATCTCCGGACGCACGCGAAGGACCACTACTCGCGGCGCGGCCTGCTGAAGCTCGTCGGCCGTCGGCGCCGGTTCTTGAACTACCTGCAGCGAAAAGATCTCGAGGGCTACCGCGCCCTCATCAAGGAGCTCGGCTTGCGCCGTTAGCTCCGCCAGCCCCCGGAGGGTGGAAGTTTGAGCGAGCCCCCGCCGCGGGGCTGACTCAAACTCCCACCCTTCACGAGCAGAGTGGAGGAAATAGAGAGATGAGCATTGTCGAGGCCGAGCGCAAGGTGGCGCCGGTGTCGGTGTCGGTCGAGATCGGCGGCAAGACGATCTCGTTCGAGACCGGGAAGCTCGCGAAGCAGGCGGACGGGGCGGTCGTCGTACGCTCCGGCGACACGATGGTCCTCGCGACCGCGCAAGGGCGGACCGAGGCCCGGGAGGGAACGGACTTCTTCCCGCTCACCGTCGACGTCGAAGAGCGGATGTACGCCGCCGGGAAGATCCCGGGCGGCTTCTTCAAGCGCGAGGGTCGGCCGACGGAGCGGGCGATCCTGACCGCGCGAATGATCGACCGCCCGATCCGGCCGCTCTGGCCGAAGGGCTTCCGCAACGAGGTGCAGTGCATCGCGACCGTGCTCTCGGCGGACATGGTCGTTCCGCACGACATCCTCGCGATCAACGGCGTCTCCGCCGCGCTGATGGTCTCGCCGCTGCCGTTCCTCGGCCCGATCGGCGCCGTTCGCGTCGGCCTCGTCGACGGCGAGCTCGTCGTCGACCCGTCGCTCAAGGAGACCGAGGAGGAGTCCGAGCTCGACCTGGTCGTCGTCGGTACGAAGAGCGGCCTGACGATGGTCGAGGCGGGCGCGAACCAGGTGCCCGAGCCGAAGCTCCTGGAGGCGCTCGATCTCGCGCAGCGCGAGATCGTCAAGCTCTGCGAGGCGCAAGAGGAGCTGCGCGCGCGAGCGGGGAAGCCGAAGTGGCTCGACGCGGAGGTGACGCGCCGGCTCGGCGAGCAGTACGGCGCCGAGATCGACGCGCGCATCGCCGAGCAGGGAATCCGCGAGGCGGGCGCGATCGTCGAGGAGATCGTCGAGCGCGAGATCGGCCAGCTCTCGATGGAGTCGACCGAGGACGACGTCGTCCGCGAGCTGCAGACGCGGATGGCGCTCTCGACCCTGCTCGAGGAGCGCCGGACCGCGGCGGTCGCGGGCCCGGTGCGCGAGCAGTTCGAGCAGGATCTGCGCGCGCTGACCGAGGCGGAGCAGGACTCGAAGGAGCTCAAGTCGGCGAAGCAGCACCTCCTGTTCGAGCGGATCGTCGAGACGGCCGAGCTGCCGTTCCCGGTCGGGCCGGCGACCGTCGACGGGGATCCGGTCGTCAAGGACGCGCTGACGAAGGCGTACGTGAAGAAGGCGGCGGAGGCGATCTACAAGGAGCTCGTCCGCAAGAAGATCGCCGTCGAGAAGCGGCGGCCCGACGGTCGCTCGGAGGAGCAGATCCGCGCCGTCTCCTGCGAGGTGTCGGTGAGCCCGCGAACGCACGGCTCGGGCCTCTTCACCCGCGGGCAGACGCAGATCATGACGCTCTGCACGCTCGGGACGGCGAAGGAGGGCCAGCGGATCGACGACCTCTCGCTCGAGCAGGATCGCCGCTACATGCACCACTACAACTTCCCCCCGTTCTCGGTCGGCGAGACGGGGCGGATGACGGGGCCGCGGCGCCGCGACATCGGCCACGGGGCGCTCGCCCAGCGCGCGCTCGAGGCCGTGATCCCGTCGGAGGCGGAGTTCCCGTACACGATCCGGCTCGTCTCCGAGACGCTCGAGTCCAACGGCTCGTCGTCGATGGGCTCGGTCTGCGGCTCGACGCTTGCGCTGATGGACGCGGGCGTGCCGATCTCGGCGCCGGTCTCCGGCATCGCCATGGGCCTCGTCAAGGAGGGCGACGACTACGTCATCCTCACCGACATCCAGGGTGCGGAGGACCACCTCGGCGACATGGACTTCAAGGTCGCCGGTACGCGCGATGGGATCACCGCTCTACAGATGGACATCAAGATCACCGGCGTGTCGCGTGAGATCATGGAGCGGGCGCTCCAGCAGGCGAAGCGGGCGCGGGAGGCGATCCTCGAGCGGATGCTCGAGGCGATCGCGGAGCCGCGGCGCGAGCTCGCCGGCCATGCACCGCGCATCTCGTCGATCCAGATCAACCCCGAGTACATCGGCATGGTGATCGGCAAGGGCGGCGAGACGATTCGCGCGCTCGAGACGGACTTCGGCGTCCAGATCGACATCGAGGAGGACGGCACGATCCTCATCTATGCGACCGAGGGCGACAAGGCGGACGCGGCGATCGCGGCGATCAACGCGCTGACGAAGGAGCCCGAGGTGGGCGACACCTACACGGGCAAGGTGGTGAAGACGACGGACTTCGGCGCGTTCGTCGAGCTGAAGAAGGGAACCGACGGGCTCCTGCACGTGTCGAACGTCGGCCCGGGCCGCGTCAATCACATCGAGGACGTGATCCAGCGGGGCGACGTGCTCGACGTGCTCGTGCAGGAGGTCGACAAGGCCCGCGGCCGGATCGGGCTGAAGCTCGTGCAGAAGCACGAGAACGGCGGCTTCGTCTCGCCCGAGGAGCTCGTCGAGCGCGCGAAGTCGGCACCGCCGCGCGAGCCGCGCGAGGAGCGGGCGCGCCGTGACGACCGCCGCGGCGGTCGCGGCGGGCGCGGCCCGCGACGCGACCGCGAGGGAGCCCGCTCGGACTGACGCGAGGGCGGCCGGGCGGCCGCTCTCGACTCGTCCAGGCGCCGAGAGGCGGCGGATCGCGCCGCCTCGCCGTCCCGTCCCTCGCCCCGGTCCCAGGGGCCGAGCCGCGCGTGCCTCCGCGCCGAGCCGTGACCGGTGCGTGCCCGGGCCGTCACGAATCTGCGCCGATCGCTCCACCGCTGACGCGCGATGATGCGGCCGTGAGACGACTGGCGACGGCTGCGGTGGCGGCGCTCGTTCCGGTGCTGACGGTCGCGAACGGCGTCGCGGTGCTCGCGCACCCGTGGTTCGTGCGCCTCGAGTACCACCGCAGCGGCTTCCCCGCCGACGAGCTCGGGATGAGCGAGCCGGAGCGCCTGCGCCTCGCACTCGACGGCCTGCGCGCCGTGCAGCCGTGGCAGCCGACAGGAATGACCACGCTCGAGCGCGCACGCCTCGCCGGCGGCGAGCTCGCGTTCACGCCGCGCGAGCTCCGCCACATGCGCGACGTGCGCCGCCGGATCTGGGTGCTGCTCGGGCTCGACGCCGTCGCGCTCCCCGTCCTGCTCGCGCTCGCGCTGCGGCGCCGAACGCAGCCGCTCGTCCGGCGCGGGCTGCGCGCCGGCGCGCACGCGACGCTCGCCGTCGCCGTCGCCGTCGGCGTCGCGCTCGCCGTCGACCCGATCGGCTTCCTGACCGTCTTCCACGAAGCTGTCTTCTTCTCGGGCTCGAGCTGGCGCTTCGCCGATTCGGACACGCTGCGACGGCTCTACCCCGACCGCTTCTGGCAGGACACGTCGGTGATCCTCGGCGTCGGCGCGGCCGTGCAGGCGCTGGCACTCGTCGCCGTGACGGGCGGCGTCTCCCGGCGGCGTACGATCCGCGTGTGCAGAACTGGGAGCTGACGGAGCTCGACTCGGGCGAGCGCGTGATCTCGGAGCGCCTCGACCACGCCCGCTCGGTCGCGATCGGCTACTGGATCGGAGCCGGCTCCCGCGACGAGACGGACGCGAAGGCGGGGATCTCCCACTTCATCGAGCACCTCCTCTTCAAGGGATCGGAGCACTACACGGCACTCCAGATCGCCGAGATCTTCGACGGCCTCGGCGCCGAGCTGAACGCTGCGACGTCGCGCGAGCACACGCACGTCTACACGCGCGTGCCGACGAGGCATCTGAAGACGGCGCTCGAGGTCATGAACGACATGGTCTTCTCGCCGCGCTTCGACGAGCTCGACTCCGAGCGCGAGGTCGTGCTCGAGGAGATCGCGATGTACGAGGACACACCGCAGGAGCTCGTCCACGACCTGATCGCCGAGGCGGTGTTCGGCAACCATCCGCTCGGCCGACCGGTGATCGGGACGGCGACCGTGATCTCGAGCCTCTCGCGGCGGACGATCCAGACGTACCACCGCGCGCTCTACCGGCCGGCGAACGTCGTCGTCGCCGCCGCCGGCGAGATCGACCACGACTGGCTCGTCGACTTCGTCGCCGGCGCCGCGGCGGCGCGTCCCGCGGCCGTCGACGGCAAGCCGAAGGTGCGGCCGCCGCTCGTGAAGCCGCCGAAGCCGGGGCTGCGGTTCCAGCGCAAGGACACCGAGCAGTACCACGTCTGCCTCGGCGCCCCCGGCATCTCGACCTCCGACCGGCGGCGCTTCGTCGCCTCGATCCTCGACGCGGTACTCGGCGGCTCCGCCTCGTCGCGCCTCTTCCAGGAGATCCGCGAGAAGCGGGGGATGGCGTACTCGGTGTACACGTTCGCGTCGCAGTACACCGACACCGGCCAGCTCGGCGTCTACCTCGGTACGCGCGAGGAGAACCTCGCCGACGCGCTCGCGATCACCGCCGAGCAGCTCGCCGACCTCGCGGCGGGCAACCTCGGCGAGCGCGAGCTCGAGCGGGCCAAGGAGAACATCAAGGGGCGCGTGCTCCTGTCGATGGAGTCGACGTCGGTGCACATGAACAGGCTCGGCAAGTCGCTCGTGACCGAGTCGGAGATCCTCTCGCTCGACCGCATCGTGGCCGAGGTCGACGCAGTCGAGGGCCGGTCGGTGTGCGAGCTGGCCGCCGTCCTGCTCGCGCCGGAGCGCCTGTCCGCGGCGGGCATCGGGCCGAGCGAGGAACGGTTCCTGGAAGCGGTCGAGCGCGTGACACCCGCGCTCGCGCGCGCGGCGTGAGGATCCTCCTCAACGGCCACAAGCCGCCGTCACCGGAGATGGGGAAGGTCGGCGCCGTGCTCGGGCCGTACCTCGAGGAGCACGGGCACGTGCTCGTGGCGAGCGAGAGCGACGCGGAGGCGATGGTCGACTTCACCGCGCCGGCGGCCGTGGTCGCGAACGTGCTGCGGGCGCTCGCCGCGGGGGTGCCGTGCGTCGTCGGCACGACCGGCTGGGACGCGGGCGAGGTCGACGCGCCCGCGCGCGAGGCCGGCGTGCCCGTCTTCGTGGCGCCGAACTTCGCGATCGGTGCCGTCCTGATGATGCGGTTCGCCCGCGAGGCGGCGCCGTACTTCGAGGCGGCGGAGATCGTCGAGCTCCACCACGCGACGAAGCTGGACGCGCCGTCGGGCACGGCGAAGGCGACCGCCGTCACGATGGCGCCGGCGTTCGGTCGCGAGGTGCCGGTGCATTCGGTCCGCCTGCCGGGCCTCGTCGCCCACCAGGAGGTGATTCTCGGCAGCCACGGGCAGACGCTGACGATCCGCCACGACACGACGTCGCGCGACGCCTTCGCGCCGGGCGTCCTGCTCGCCCTCTCGAAGCTGGGCGAGCTCCCGCCCGGCGTCACCATCGGCCTCGAAGCCGTTCTCTGACGTGTCGCCGAAGCCGCCGCGGCCGACCGTCCCGACCTCGCCCCGCCACGTCCCCACCCTGGGTGGGGACGTGCCACCCGCCACCCGCCGCAAGCATCGCACGGCCGGTGGGCGGCGCGCAAGCTGTCCTCTGCGCCGGACGCGTGCCGTTTCGGTGCCGGATCTCTGACGCGTGACCGGGCTGCGCGGCGACGCGCTGCGGGAGGAGGTGGTGCGTGTCGGCGAGGTCGAGCTCTCGCTGTTGCGGCCGCGCGATCCGGCCGCCTTGCTCGACGCGGACGCGTTCGCCGACGACGAGTTCCTGCCCTACTGGGCCGAGCTCTGGCCGGCGAGCCTCGCGCTCGCCCGCGCGCTCCCGGCCCGGCTCGACGGCGTGCGCGTCGTCGAGCTCGGCTGCGGGCTCGCGCTTCCCTCGCTCGTCGCCGCTGCGCGCGGCGCGCGCGTGACCGCGATCGACTGGGCCGCCGACGCGATCGCGCTCCTGCGGACGAACGCGGCCGCGAACGGCCTCCTCGTCGACGGGCAGGTGCAGGACTGGCGCCGGTTCGACGGCGACTTCGACCTCGCCCTCGCCGCCGACGTGCTGTACGAGGAGCGCAACGTCGAGCCGCTCGCGCGCTTGCTGCCGCGGCTCGCGCCGGAGGCGCTCGTCGCGCTCGCCGGGCGCCCGCACGAGGCTGTGTTCCTCGGCCAGGTCGCAGGCGAGCCGGTGGCGGACCGCGTCGTCCGGATCCAGCCGCGCTAGAGTCGGGTCGTGTCGACGCCGCTCGAGCTGCGCGTCTCGGACGCGGACCGCGAGCGCGTCGCCGCCGAGATCCGCGAGCACTTCGCGCAGGGCCGGCTCGACGTCGACGAGCTCTCGCAGCGCCTCGAGCGCGTCTACGTCGCGCGCACGCGCGGCGAGCTCGACGCCACGTGCGCCGATCTCCCCGGCGCGCCCGGCGCCGAGCTCGCGACGCGGCGGGCGGGGCTCCGCCGGCAGCTCGTCCAGCAGACGGGCGCCGCGCTGACGCCGTTCCTCGCCTGCACGCTGATCTGGCTCCTGAGCGGCGCGCAGGGCGGCTTCTGGCCTGCCTGGATCGCGGTCGTCGCCGTCGTCCCGCTGCTGCGGAACGGCTGGCGGCTCTACGGCCCCGCCCCGGAGCTCGACCGCGTCGCGGCCGAGCTCGAGGAGCGCCGGCGCCGTCGCTGATCGGCCGTGACGCCGTCGCCGCCCACATTCGGCCGCTCGAGGATCCGAACGTACAATCGAGAGGTGCTCGGGCACGTCCTGACCGCGATCGCGACGCCGTTCCGCGACGACGGCGCCGTCGACTACGACGCCTTCCAGCGGCTTGCCGCGTACCTCGTCGACAACGGCAGCGACGGCCTCGTCGTCGCCGGCACCACCGGCGAGAGCCCGACGGTCGACGACGACGAGCGGCTCGAGCTCGTACGCGCGGCGATCGAGGCCGTCGGCGACCGCGCGAGCGTCGTCGCCAACACCGGGACGTACTCGACCGCGCACTCGAGGCATCTGACCGAGCAGGCACACGAGGCAGGTGCCGACGCCTTCCTCGTCGTCACCCCGTACTACAACAAGCCGCCGCAGCGCGGGATCGTCGCCCACGTCGCCGAGATCGCGCGCGCGAGCGACCGCCCGATCGTCGTCTACAACATCCCGAGCCGCGTCGTCGTCGACATCGTTCCGGAGACGATGACCCGCCTCGCCGAGATCGAGAGCGTGCGCGCCGTGAAGCAGGCGCACGACGACCTCGCCGAGGCGCGCCACATCGTCGACCTCGGTCTCGACCTCTACGCGGGGGACGACGCCTTGCTGCAGCCGTTCCTCGAGCTCGGCGCGACCGGCGGCATCTGCGTGCACACGCACGTGGTCGGCCCGCAGGTCGCGGAGCAGGTGCGCGCCGCGCGGGACGGCGACCTCGAACGCGCGCGCCAGCTCGATCGCGAGCTGCAGCCGGTCTACGAGCTGCTCAGGATCACGACGAACCCGATCCCGATCAAGGCGGCGCTCAACCTGCTCGGCCACGAGGTCGGCGGGTACCGCCTGCCGCTGGTGCCGCCGACCGAGAGCGAGCTCGCGCAGGTGCGCGACTGCCTCGCCCGGCTCGGGCTGCTCGTCCCGGCCTAGGAACGTGGACGCCTTCTCGTGCGTTCGCAGTCATCAGCGCAGTCGGACGCGGGGGAGATCGGCGCGTTCCGAGGGCGGCGCCCGCGGGCGCGCCTGAGCGCGCCGCTCGTATGCTGGGAGCGATGAACGACGTTCTGCGGGTGATTCCGCTCGGCGGCCTCGGCGAGGTCGGCAAGAACATGACCGTCTACGAGTGCGCGGGCGAGACGATCGTGGTCGACGCAGGGCTCGCGTTCCCGCGCGACGAGCACCTCGGCGTCGACCTCGTGCTGCCGGACTTCGGCTACCTCCGCGACCGTCAGATCCGCGCCGTCGTCCTCACGCACGCGCACGAGGACCACGTCGGCGGGCTGCCGTACCTGCTCCGCGAAGCGCGGGTGGCCGAGATCTGGGCGACGCGGTTGACGCTCGGGCTCGTCAGCTCGAAGCTCGACGAGCACGGACTGCTGCGCGCGGCCGAGCAACGCGAGATCGACCCGGAGGGCCCGCCGGTCGAGCTGGGCCCGTTCCGGCTCGAGTTCGTGCGCATGGCGCACTCGGTGCCGGACTCGGTCGGGATCGCGATCGAGACGGCCGCCGGCCGTGTCTTCCACACCGGCGACTGGAAGCTCGACCACACGCCGATCGACGGCCTGCGCACCGACGTCGGCAGGCTCGCCGAGCTCGGCAACCGCGGCGTCGACCTCCTGCTCGGCGACTCGACGAATGCCGAGCGGCCCGGCTTCACGCAGTCGGAGCGGCTCGTCGGCGAGGCGTTTCGCCAGATCATCCCGGCGCGGCAGGGGCGCGTCCTGATCTCGTCGTTCGCGTCGAACATCCACCGCATGCAGCAGGCGATCGACATCGCCGGCGAGGTCGGCCGGCGCGTCAGCGTCGTCGGCCGCTCGATGCGCAAGAACCTGAACATCGCGCGGAACCTCGGCTACGTGCAGGCGCCCGACACGATGCTCGCGCGGCCGGCGGAGCTCGAGGAGCTCGCGCCTCGCGAGCAGCTGATCCTCTGCACCGGCTCGCAGGGCGAGCCCCTGTCCGCGCTGACGCGGATCGCCTACCACGACCACCCGGCGGTCCACGTCGAGCGCGGCGACACGGTGATCATCTCGGCGCGGCCGGTACCGGGCAACGAGCTGCGCGTGCACGATGCGATCAACCGCCTGACGCGGGCCGGAGCCGAGGTCCTGCACGAGGAGAACGCGCCGGTGCACGTCTCGGGCCACGGACGCGCGGAGGAGCTGCGGACGCTGCTCGGGCTCGTGCGGCCGAAGGCCGTGATGCCGATCCACGGCGAGTTCCGGATGCTGGCGGCCCACGCGCGGCTCGCGCGGGACGCCGGCGTGCCGGCGTCGTCGATCGTGATCGCCGAGAACGGCGACGTCGTCGAGCTCACGCGCGACGGCGTACGCATCGTCGACCGGGTCGAGGCGGGGGTCACGTTCGTCGACGGCCTCGGCGTCGGGGACATCTCCGACGTCGCGCTTCGCGACCGGCGACACCTCTCGGAGGACGGCGTGCTGATCGTGGTGACGACGCTCTCGAACGGCGCCGTGTCGCCGCCCGAGGTGATCGCCCGCGGCTTCGCCGAGACGGAGGAGCTGCTCGGCGAGCTGCGCAGCGAGGCGTACGAGATCGTCCGCGAGCTGCTCGACGACGACATCCGCGAGATCAAGCTGCTGCAGGAGCACATCCACGACGGCGTCGGCCAGCTCGTCTACGACCGCACGCGGCGGCGGCCGATGATCCTGCCGGTGGTGGTCGAGGTCTGATGCGCGTCGCTCGCAGGGGGAAGCCTCCGGTTTCCGGCCCCTTGCCGCTCGTCGCGCGCGAGCCCGGCCGAGGCCCGCACTCGCGGCGCCTCGCAGTGCACGTGCAGCTCGCGGGGAGGCGTGATCGATGAGCTCGATCGGGACGCAGCCCGACTGGGCCGACGTGATCGCCGAGCACGCGGCCGAGCAGGCGACGGCGCGGCGCCTGATCGCGCAGCTCGTCGCCGTCGAGGTGGCCGCGCTCGCCTTCTGCCGGCTGCTCGAGCGCTGGGGCCGCGGCGAGGCCGAGCCTTCGACGCCGGGGCGGCGCGAGGCGGCGCTGCGGCGCGCGGCCGACCGCGTCGAGACGGCGCTGACGGGGCTCGAGCGGCCGCTCGGCCGCTACCTGCTCGAGCTCGAGGCCGAGCTCGCGGAGGGTCGCTCGTGGTTCGGAGACCCGGGCGCGGCCGAGCTCGTCGACTGGGAGCCGGTGCTCTCGCGCGCAGGCGTCCGCGCGTCCCCGCATCGCGTCGCGGCCGTCTACCTCGAGCTCGCCGTGCTCGTGCGCGCGCTCGAGGGGCTGGCCGCGATGGTGCGCTTCGCCTCCGGGCTCGACCGCGGGTCGCTCTGGGCCGGCCTGTTCGACCTGCGCGAGAACCTGCTCGGCCGCGTGCTCGACGACGTGCGCGCGCTCGCGGCGTAGCTCGCGACGGCCGCGAGCCGCCGTGGCAGTCGAGCTCACCGTCGTCGGCTCGATCAACCTCGACCTCGTCGCGCGGCTCGAGCGCCTGCCGCGGCCCGGGGAGACGGTCAGCGGTGCGAGCCTCGGCCGCTTCCCCGGCGGCAAGGGCGCCAACCAGGCCGTCGCGGCGGCGCGGCTCGGCGCGCGCGTGCGGATGATCGGCGCCGTCGGCGACGACGCGTTCGCCGACGAGGCGCTGGCCGGGCTGCGCGCGGCCGCCGTCGAGCTCGAGCTCGAGCGGCACGGGTCGACCGGAATCGCGATCATCCTCGTCGACGCGGCCGGCGAGAACGTGATCGCGGTCGTCCCCGGCGCGAATGCCTCCCTCGCGCCGCGGGAGGTGACCGGGGCCGTCCTCTGCCAGCTCGAGGTCAGCGACGCCGTCATCGCGGCCGCGGCGCGGCGGGCGTCGTTCCTCGCGGTCAACGCGTCGCCCGCGCGTCCGCTCGTCGTCGAGCCGGACCTGCTCGTCGTCAACCGGCTCGAAGCCGAGACGGCGTCGCGCGGCAAGCTCGTGGCGGTCACGCTCGGTGCCGAGGGCGCAGTGCTCTACGACGACGGCGGCGAGGTCGCGCGCGCCCGGCCGCCGGCGGTGACGGCGGTCGACGGCACGGCGGCCGGCGACGCCTTCACCGCGTGCCTCGTCGTCTCGCTGCTTCAGGGCCGGCCGCGCGAGGAGGCGCTCCGCCGCGCCTGCGCCGCCGGCGCCCTCGCCGCCTCCCGACTCGGCGCCCAGCCCTCGCTCCCGACCGCGGCGGAGGTCGACGCGATCCTCGCGCGATGAGCCCGATCCCGATCGTCCTCGACTGCGACCCGGGGCACGACGACGCGATCGCGCTGCTGCTCGCGCTCGCCTCGCCGGAGCTCGAGCTCGTCGGCGTGACGACCGTGGCCGGCAACCAGACGCTCGAGAAGACGACCGCGAACGCGCTGCGCCTGCTCGAGTTCGCCGGCCGGGGCGACATCCCGGTCGCGGCCGGCGCCGACCGGCCGCTCGTGCGCGAGCCCGCGGTCGCGGCCGACGTCCACGGCGAGACGGGGCTCGACGGCCCCGAGCTGCCGCCGCCGCAGGGCACCGCCGTCGGCGAGGACGCCGTCGAGTTCCTGGCCGAGCGCGTCGAGCGGGGAGCCGTCGTCGTCGCGACCGGCCCGCTCACGAACGTCGCACGGCTGCTCGAGCGCGCGCGGCCGCGGCGGATCGTGCTGATGGGCGGGTCGATCGGCGAAGGCAACCGCACGCCGGCGGCCGAGTTCAACGTCTGGTGCGACCCGGAGGCGGCACGGCTCGTGTTCCGGAGCGGGATCGAGACGACGATGATCGGCCTCGACGCGACGCACCAGGCGGTCGTCACCGACGCCGACGTCGAGCAGCTCCGCCCGCTCGGGCGCACGGGCAAGCTCGTCGCCGAGCTCCTCGACTTCTACGGCCGGTTCCACCGGGCCCGCTACCCGGAGCTCGCCGGGTCGCCGCTCCACGACCCGGTCGCGGTCGCGCACGTCGCCCGACCCGGCCTCGTCGAGGTCCGTCCGGCGTCGATCGAGGTCGACTGCGAGTCCGAGCAGAGCCGCGGCCGGACGAACGTCGACCGGCGCGGTCGCGGCCCGGCCACGCCCGGGGTCTCGGTCGCTGTCGGCGTCGACGCGGCGGCGTTCCGGCGCCTGCTCGTCGAGCGGCTCCCGTCGCTCGGCTGAGGCGTCGCTTGCCGGCGGCGACCGAAGGCTGCGCGGCTCATCCGCGCAGCCGCCGCAACCAGGAGGAGCCGCACGCCCAGGGGCGAAGTTGCGCCCATGGCGCGGAAGAAGCGCACGATCAGGTTGCGCCCGCGGAAGCCAGCGCGGCTGAGGAAGCGCAAGCGCCGCGGCGCACGAAGCCACCACCACCCGGAGCTCGCCGGCCTCGCCACCTGCGCGCTCGGCGTCTTCCTCGCCGGCGTCCTCTGGTTCGGCCTCTCGGGCGGCCCCGTCGGCCACGCCGCCACCGCCGCGATCGGCTGGGCCGCGTACGTGCTGCCGCTCGCGCTCGTCCCGGTCGGCGCCCTCGTCGTCACCCGCAGCGAGCTCGTCGACGTGCGCCCGTTCCGGCTCGGGCTCTCGGTCGGGCTGCTCGGGCTGCTGCTCGCGCTCGGGCGCGCGCACGGAGGGCTGCTCGGGACCGGGCTCGAGCGCGTCGTCGGCCTCGGCATCGGCCATGCCGGCAGCACGATCCTCGGCGTCCTGCTGGCGGTCGCCGGCGTCCTCCTCCTGACCGGCGCCTCGCTCGGCGCGCTCGTCCGCCGCTCCGGACACGTCGTGCGCCGCGTCGCCGTCGCGCGGCCGCGGCACCGCCGCGAGCGCGGTGCCGACGAGTGGGACGAGGCGAGCGACAGCGAGGCCGCCGTCTCGTCCGGACCGGACCCCGGGTCTGTCCGCCGGCAACGCCGCGACGAGACGGCGCCGCCGGTCGACGTGGCGCAGGACTACCCCGACCTCGTCACCGACTCGATCCCGCGGCTCGTGCCGCCGCCGCTCGACGACGAGGAGGAGGAGACGCAGCAGTCGCTGTTCGACGTCGACGAGCCCGAGCACGAGTACGTGCTGCCCGACCGCTCGCTGCTCCAGAGATCGCGGCCCGGGTCGGGTCCGAACGGCGAGGCGAGCGAGCGGATCGCCGAGGCGCTCCTGCACTGTCTCGCGAACTTCGGCGTCGAGGCGACGGTCGTCGGCCGGATCTCCGGCCCGCGCGTGACGCGTTACGAGCTCCAGCTCGCGCCCGGCACGAAGGTCGGCAAGGTCGCGCAGCTGAAGGACGACCTCTCCTACGCGCTCGCGACGACCGAGATCCGGATCCTGGCGCCGATCCCCGGCAAGCAGGCCGTCGGCGTCGAGGTGCCGAACCTGGCCCCGAACCTCGTCACGCTCGGCGACATCTTCGACGACCTGCCGGCGACCGCGAGCCCGCTCTCGGTCTGGCTCGGCAAGGACATCTCCGGCGCCGCCGTCTGGACCGACCTCGCACGGATGCCGCACATCCTGATCGCCGGCACGACCGGCTCCGGCAAGTCCGGCTGCATCAACGCGATGCTGACCTCGATCCTCCTCCGCGCGACACCGGACCAGGCACGGCTGATCCTGATCGACCCCAAGCGGATCGAGCTCAACTACTACGAGTCGATCCCGCATCTGCTGACGCCGGTCGTCTCGAGCCCGAAGGAGGCGAGCGCCGTCCTGCTCAACGTCGTCACCGAGATGGAGCGCCGCTACGAGCGCCTCAGCCAGCTCCGCGCGCGCAACCTGCCGGAGGCGAACCGCGCGCTTCGCAGGCGCGGCGAGGACGAGCTGCCGTACCTCCTCGTCGTCATCGACGAGCTCGCCGACCTGATGATGGTCAGCCCGCAGGAGGTCGAGGACGCGATCATCCGGCTCGCGCAGAAGTCGCGCGCCGTCGGCATCCACCTCGTGCTCGCGACGCAGCGGCCGTCGGTCGACGTGATCACCGGCATGATCAAGGCAAACGTGCCGTCGCGGATCGCGTTCGCCGTCAGCTCGCAGACCGACTCGCGCGTGATCCTCGACGCGAACGGGGCAGAGAGCCTGCTCGGCCAGGGCGACATGCTCTTCAAGCCGCTCGGCACGTCGCGCCTGCAGCGCCTGCAGGGGGCGTTCGTGACCGAGGAGGAGGTCGCGCTCGTCGTCGAGTCCGTGCGCCGCCAACGCGAGCAGGAGGTCGACGAGTCGTTCCTGAGTCCGCCCGAACGCTTCTCCGACGACGATGAGTCGGCGGACGACAACGACGCGTTCGACCCGGACGAGGACCCGCTGCTCGAGCGCGCGATCGAGGTCGTCGTCACCGCCCAGACCGCGTCCGTGTCGCTGCTCCAGCGCAGGTTACGAGTCGGCTACACGCGCGCCGGCCGCCTGATCGACATGCTGGAGCGGCGAGGCATCATCTCGGCCTACGAGGGCTCGAAGCCTCGCCGGGTGCTCGTCGGCGAGCACGAACCAACGCGCGTCGCCGACGTCTAAGCGGTCAGAGGCCGCGGGGGTTAGCATCGCGGCGACCAACGCTAGGAGGGGACAGTGAGACACCGTCTGACCAGGGCAGGCGCAGTGGCGCTCGCGGCGCTCGCCGCGCTCGCGATCGTCGCGGTCGGGTCAGCAGCCGGATCGTCACGGGCGGCCGCGTTCAAGATGGCGATCGTCACGGACATCGGAAGCTTGCAGGACCGCTCGTTCAACCAGCTCGCGAACGAGGGCCGTCTGGCGATCCAGAAGCGACTGGGGATCCAGACGCGCGCGTACGAGACGCACTCGGAGGCGGAGCGGATCCCGAACGCGCTTGCGGCGGCCAAGGCCGGCTACAACCTGATCTTCGAGGTCGGGTTCCTCAACTACACCGCGACGGACGCCGTCGCGCCGAGGTTCCCGAAGCAGTGGTTCGCCGGCATCGACCAGGACTACTCGCTCTTCAAGCACAAGCCGAAGAACGCGGTCGGCGTCGTCTTCGCCGAGCAGGAGGGCGGCTTCCTCGTCGGCTACCTCGCGGGTCTCGAGGTGAAGCACCAGGGCGGCAAGCAGATCATCAGCGCCGTCGGCGCCAACAACGTGCCGGCGATCGTGCACTACATCAGCGGCTACATCCAGGGCGCGAAGCTCGCGAACCCCGGCATCAAGGTGCTCGCGAACTACGCCAACGACCCGACCTTCAACGACCAGGCGAAGTGCCACGAGACGGCGCTGTCGCAGATCCAGCAGGGCTCGCAGGTCGTCTTCCAGGTCGCGGGCGGCTGTGGCCTCGGCGCCCTCGCGGCGGCGAAGGAGAACCACGTCTGGGGCATCGGCGTCGACGCCGACCAGCTCTACCTCGGGTCGCACATGCTGACGAGCGCCCTGAAGCGGGTCGACAAGGCCGTCGAGGACCTGACGACCAAGGCGAAGGCGGGCCAGCTCAAGGGCGGCACCGACGTGCTCTACAGCCTGAAGAACGGCGGCGTCGGCCTCGGCTCCGTCAGCCCGAAGGTGCCGAAGTCGCTCGTCGCGCAGACGGTCGCGATCGGCAAGAAGGTCGCGTCCGGGCAGATCAAGGTCAAGGCCGTCATCAAGTTCTAGCCGGAGCACTCGAGACGGGGGTGGGCCTCCGCCCACCCCCGTAGAATCGCGCGCGATGGCGGCTGAGGCTCCGGTCCTCGAGGTCCGCGGGATCACCAAGCGCTTTCCCGGCGTCGTCGCGAACGACCGCGTCGACTTCGACGTCCGTGCCGGCGAGGTGCACGCCCTCCTCGGCGAGAACGGGGCCGGCAAGTCGACGCTGATGAACATCCTCTACGGCCTCTACCGCGCCGACGAGGGCGAGATCCGGCTGCGCGGCAAGCCGGTCGTGTTCGGCTCGGCGAAGGACGCGATCGAGCTCGGGATCGGCATGGTCCACCAGCACTTCATGCTCATCCCGGTGATGACGGTCGCCGAGAACATCGTCCTCGGCGTCGAGCCGCGCCGCGACGGCTTCCTCCTCGACGAGCGCACGGCCGAGGAGCGCGTGCGCGACCTCTCGCAGCGGTTCGGCCTCGCCGTCGAACCGGGCGCGCTCGTCAGCACGATCACCGTCGGCCAGCAGCAGCGGGTCGAGATCCTGAAGGCGCTCTACCGCGGCGCGGACGTGCTGATCCTCGACGAGCCGACGGCCGTGCTGACGCCGCAGGAGGCGGCGGAGCTGTTCGAGATCGTGCGCGCGCTGAAGGCGGACGGGAAGTCGATCGTCTTCATCACCCACAAGCTGAACGAGGTGCTCGAGATCGCCGACCGGATCAGCGTCCTGCGCCGCGGCAGGATGGTCGCCACGTTCCCGCGCGCCGGCGCGACGGAGGAGTCGCTCGCACGCGCGATGGTCGGCCGCGAGGTGCTGCTCCGGGTCGAGAAGACCCCTGCGAACCCGGGCGAGCCGATGCTCCAGCTCGAGGACCTGCACGTCGTCGACGACCGCGGCATCGAGAAGGTCCGCGGCGTCTCGTTCGAGGTCCGGGGAGGGGAGATCCTGGCGCTCGCCGGCGTCGACGGAAACGGGCAGACCGAGCTGATCGACGCGATCGCCGGCCTACGGCACGTCGCGTCGGGCCGCGTCCGGGTCGCCGGCCGCGACGTGACGAACGGCGGCGCGCGCGTCTCGCTCGACGCCGGCCTCGGCCACATCCCGCAGGACCGGCAGCTGCGCGGGCTCGTGCTCGAGTTCACGATCGCGGAGAACGTCGAGCTGCACGACTTCGACAAGCCGCCGGCATCCAGGTGGGGCTGGCTCTTCCCACGTCGGTTCGTCGAGCGGGCGCGGCGGTTGATCCGCGAGTTCGACGTCCGCGGCGGCGGTCCGCTGACGCGCGCCGGCGCGCTCTCGGGCGGCAACCAGCAGAAGGTGATCCTCGCGCGCGAGATCGATCGCGACCCGCAGGTGCTGATCGCCGCGCAGCCGACGCGCGGCCTCGACGTCGGCGCGATCGAGTTCGTCCACCGCCGGCTGGTCGAGGAGCGCGACGAGGGGAGGGCGATCCTCCTCGTCTCGCTCGAGCTCGACGAGGTGCTCGGGCTGGCCGACCGGATCCTCGTCATGTTCGAAGGACAGATCGTCGGCGAGTTCCCGCCGACGGCGACGGAGGAGGAGCTCGGGATCGCGATGACCGGGGGCAGGCAGAGGGAAGCAGCCTGACGAGCGACGTCCAGGAGCACGTGCAGGAAGAGCCGGGCGCCGCGCCGAGCGGCCCGGGGCTCGTCGAGCGGTACCGCGTCCGCCAGAAGGCCGGCGGGCTCGTGGCGCCGCTGCTGACGCTGCTGCTCGCCTTCCTGATCAGCGGCGTCGTCGTGCTCGCGACGACCGGCAGCTTCGCCGACACCGGCAAGACGTACCGGGCGATCTTCCGCGGCGCCGGGCTGAACTGGTTCTTCGAGGTCGGCCACCACACCGTCGGCCTCCCGTTCTCGCACGCGCGCGTCTGGTTCCCCTGGAACACCGACGACATCTCGTCGACGGCGGCCGCGAACCTCGAGCAGACGCTGATCCTCTGGACGGCGCTCGTCCTGACCGGGCTCGCGGTCGCGTTCGCGTTCCGCTGCGGTCTCTTCAACATCGGCGGCAACGGCCAGTACCTCGCCGGCTCGATCGGCGCCGTGCTGATCGCGACCGAGCTGCCGCACCTCGTCGGCCTCCCGGGCGCGCTGCTCGCGATCGTCTCGGTCGCCGGCGCGGCGCTTGCGGGCGCGGCGCTGGCGGGGATCGCCGGCCTGCTCAAGGGCACGGTCGGCGCGCACGAGGTGATCACGACGATCATGCTCAACTGGATCGTCGTCTGGGTCGGCTCGTACCTCTTCGACATCGGCGGGCCGCTGCAGACGAAGGCGGCCGGAGCGGCCGGAGCGGTGCCGTCCTCGGCGGACGTGCCGGACGCGGCGAAGCTGAAGGTGTTCTGGGGCGACCCGCTCCTGCAGGGCGTCCACGTCGGCATCTTCCTCGCGATCGCGGCGCTCGCCGTCTACACGCTGACGCTGAATCGGACGACGCTCGGCTACGAGGTCCGGGCGGTGGGCTTCAACGCGGAGGCGGCGCGTTACGGCGGCATCAACGTCGCGCGGAACTACTTCGTGGCGATGGCGATCGCCGGCGGCTTCGCGGGCCTCGCCGGCGCGCTCGACGTGCTCGGCTGGCAGTACCGCGTCGACATCACCACGATCCAGGGGACGAACGTCGGCTTCCTCGGCGTCGCGGTCGCACTGCTCGGCCGGAATCGGGCGGTGGGCGTCGCGCTCGCGGCGCTCCTCTTCGCCGGACTCTCGACCGGGACGGCGTCGCGCAACCTCGACCCGACGATCTTCGCGCCCGGTGTCGGCTCGAGCCTCGCCGTCATCATCCAGGGCCTCGTCGTGCTGTTCGTCGGCGCCGATCTGCTCGTGCTGATCGCACTCGGCTGGCTCCGGCGCGTCCGCGCGCGACCTGCCCGTCAGGCGACGGCGGCGCAGGGGGCCGCACCGTGACCGCCGTGACGCAGCTCGCGACGCGGCCGCGCTTCGCCGGCGTCGCCGCGCTCGTGCTCGGCGTCTTCGCCGCGCTCGTCGCGCTGCCGCCGATCGGCGTCCGCAGCCCGGTCGGGCCGGCGGTGCTCGCCGTGGTCGCGCTGGCAGTCGGCACGGCGGCGCTCGCCCGCGGCGAGCGCCGGCTCGGCTGGTACGCGGTCTCGCTCGCGGTGATCGGCTTCCTGATCGGCTACCTGGCGACCCGCTCGAGCGTCGGCAAGCTCGACGCCGTCGTCGCCTGGGGGGCGCTCTTCGCCGCGATGCTGCGCTACGCGACGCCGCTCGCGTTCGCCGCCCTCGGCGGGCTCTTCTCGGAGCGCTCAGGCGTCGTCAACATCGGCCTCGAGGGGATGATGCTGATGGGCGCGTTCTTCGCCGTCTGGGGCTCCGCGATCACCGGCACGTGGGTGCTCGGCCTCCTGATCGCGCTCGGCGCCGGCGCGGCGATGGGGCTCGTGCACGCGTTCTTCTCGATCACGCTCCGCAGCGACCAGATCGTCGGCGGGACGGCGGTCAACTTCCTCGCGCTCGGGATCACGAGCTACCTCTTCTTCAAGCTCTACGGCCAGCAGGGGACGCCGAGCAAGCTGTCGACGATCCCGGACGTGCACCTCGCCTTCCTCGGGCACGGGTTCATCGGCGACTTCCTCGGCCGGCTCAACATCCTGATCTGGGTCGCGATCGCGCTCGTCTTCGTCACCTGGGTGGCGGTGTTCAAGACGCCGGTCGGGCTGCGGATCCGCGCCTGCGGCGAGCATCCGCGCGCGGCCGACACGGTCGGCATCGACGTCTACGCCGTCCGCTACGCCTCGGTGACGATCTCCGGCGTGCTGGCAGCTGCGGGCGGGGCGTACCTCTCGATCGGCTTCGGCAACTCGTTCACCGAGAACATGACCGCAGGCCGCGGCTTCATCGCCCTCGCGGCGCTCATCTTCGGCAACTGGCGGCCGTTCGGCGCCGCCGCCGCCTGCCTGCTGTTCGGGTTCTCGAGCGCTCTCGGCGTCAGCTTGCAGACGTACTCGCTCTCGATCTCGACGCTGTTCACGGCGCTGCCGTACGTCCTGACGCTCGTCGCGGTCGCGGGCGTGATCGGACGCTCGATCCCCCCGGCCGCCGACGGCCGCCCGTATGTCAAGCAGTAACCGCGTGCGGGCGAGCCTCGGGATCGCGGTCGGCACGCTGGCGGTCGCGGCCCTGCCCGCGGCTGTCGCCGCCTCCTGGCTCGTGGCGCGCGTGACGCTGCTCCGCGCGCTCGAGGTCGGCGTCCCCGTCGCCTTCGTGCTCGGCCTCGTCGCCGTCTCGCTCGTCCGCCGGGCGCGCTACCGAGTCGACCGCAGCATCGCGCGCCCCGGCGAGCGGGTCGTCCGCTTCGGGCGCCTGCTCGCATGGACGGGGATCTACCTGGCCCTGACGGGGGCGATCGCGCTCGGCTTCTACGGCTTGCTCGTCGTGCGCGGCTAGGCGGGCGAGCCGCGGTAGGCTCAGCCCGTGTTCGAGATCGGGAACAGCCTCCGCGAGGCGCGCCTGCGGCGCCGGATCGAGCTCGCGCAGGCGGAGCAGGCGACCAAGATCCGTGGCAAGTACCTGCGCGCGCTCGAGGAGGAGCGGTTCGACCTCCTGCCGGCGCAGACGTACGTCAAGGGATTCCTGCGCACCTACGCCGCATATCTCGGGCTCGACGCCCAGCTCTACGTCGACGAGTTCACCTCGCGCTTCGTCACCGGCGACGAGCGCGAGCCGCGCCGCCGGCGCACGCCGCACGAGCGGCGGAACCGGCGCCTCGAGACGATGATCGTCGCCGCGGTGCTGGTCACGATCGCCGTCGTCACGGTCGTCGTCATCGGCGCCTGGACGTCGTCGGGAAGCCGCGCGGTGCCGCCGCGGGTGCCGTCCGCGAAGCCGAAACCGGAGCGCGCCGCCGCGCCCGTACCCGGGCTCGCGATCGCCGCCCTGCGCGGCTCGTCGTACGTCGCCGTCCACCGCGGAAGCGCCGGCGGCCCCGTCCTCTTCCAGGGCACCGTCGGCCGCGGCGAGCCGCAGACGTTCGCCGGCAACCGCTTCTGGGTCAACGTCAGCTCGCCGGAGAACCTCGTCATCCGGGTCCGCGGCAGACGAATCAGGCTCGCCGGCTACCGGCCGCGCGTCATCACGGTGACGCCGACCTCGTGGCACGCGGGCTGAAGCCGTCGGCGGCGATCGTCGTCACGGGCTCCGAGCTCGTCCGGGGCGACCGGCGCGACCTGAACGGCCCGTTCCTCGCCTCCTCGCTGCTCGGGCTCGGGATCGAGCCGGCGCGGATCACGATCGTCGGCGACGAGCCGGCCGCCCTCGAGGCCGCGATGCGCGAGGGCCTCGCGTTCGACCTGCTCGTCGTCTCCGGCGGGCTCGGGCCGACGCACGACGACCGCACCGTCGAGCTGCTCGCCCGCGCCGCGGGCGTCGGGCTCGAGCTCGACCCCGAGCTCGAGCGCGCGATCGAGGCGCGCTCGCGCGCGGTTGCCGAGCGGTTGCGGCGCCCGTACGCCGACTTCGCCGAGGGCGTGCGCAAGCAGGCGACGGTGCCGGCCGGCGCCGTCGTCGCGGGCCTGGCCGGGACGGCGCCCGCCTTCGCGCTCGCGGCCGACGGCAGCGTCGCGACCGTGCTGCCGGGGCCGCCGGGCGAGCTGCAGACCCTCTGGCCGCGGGTGCTCGAGCTCGAGCCCCTGCGCCCGGTACTCGCGCGCGCGCGGGCGCCGGAGCGGCGGACGCTCCGCTTCTTCGGCGTCTCGGAGTCGCAGGTGGCGCAGACGCTGGCTGCGGCGGGCGGCGACGGCGGCGGCGTCGACGCGACCGTCTGCGCCCGCGACTTCGAGATCCACGTCGACCTCGTCGTCGAGCCGTGGGCGACCGCGCGCGCGGACGAGCTCGTCGCGCGGCTGTCGGAGCCGCTGTCCGCCTACCTGTTCAGCCGGGACGAGCAACCCGTCGAGGCGGTCGTGCTGTCGCTCTGCCGGGCGCGCGGGCTCTCGCTCGCGACGGCGGAGTCGTGCACCGGCGGGATGGTCGCCGAGCGGCTGACCTCGGTGCCCGGCTCGAGCGATGTCTTCGTCGGCTCGGTCGTCGCCTACGCGGACGAGGTCAAGGCGCGCGAGCTCGGCGTCGCGGAGGCGGTGCTGCGCGAGCACGGCGCCGTCTCCGCCGAGACGGCCGCCGCGATGGCGCAGGGCGTGCGCAGGCGGCTCGGCGCCGACGTCGGCGTCTCGGTGACCGGGATCGCCGGGCCCGGCGGCGGCAGCGAGCAGAAGCCGGTCGGGCTCGTCTACGTCCACGCGGCGGGCCCGGACGGCGAGCTCGCGTACGACTTCTCGTTCGGCGGCGACCGCGAGTCGATCCGCCGCCGTGCAACGGTCAGCGCGCTCCACCTCGCGCGGAGACTTGTCACGGAGTCGTGACAGACACGTTGCGACTTCCGCGCTAGCGTGGCCGGCGATGAACGGCTGCGGCTCTTCTGCGCGTTGCGGCTCCCGGCCGAGGTGGTCGAGCGGCTCGCGGCGTGGCAGCACGCGGAGCTCCGCCGCGTCCGGATCGTCCCGCCCGAGCACCTACACGTCACGCTCGCGTTCCTCGGTCATCGGCCGGCTGCCGAGCTCGATCTCGTCGCGTCCGGCCTGCGCGCCGCCGCGGCCGGGGGTGCGGCGATTCGCCTTCGGGCCAAGGGGTACCGCGAGACGAGGAGCGTCGGCATGCTGACCTTGACCGACGAGGAGGAGCGGGCGACTGCGCTGGCCCTCCGGCTGCACGAGCGGCTCGAGGCGGCCGGCGTCTACCGGCGCGAGGCGCGTCCGTGGCTCCCGCATCTGACGGTGCTCCGGTTCCACGGTTCGCGTCCGAGGTTGAGACCCACCCTGGACTCGCTGCCGCCCGAGATCGTGCCGTCCGACGCGGCTGTTTTCATGTCCCGACTCGGCCCCGGTGGGGCCCGTTATGAGGTCCTCGAGACGGTTTCGCTAGGAGGTCGATGAAGGTGGATCGCGAGCAAGCTCTGGAAGCCGCCCTCGGGCAGATCGAGCGCAACTTCGGCAAGGGCGCCGTCATGCGCATGAGCGACCAGGCCCAGGTGACGGTCGGGGCGATCTCGACGGGCTCGCTCTCGCTCGACCTCGCGCTCGGGATCGGCGGCCTCCCGCGCGGGCGGATCGTCGAGATCTTCGGCCCGGAGTCGTCGGGGAAGACGACGCTCGTCTACCACGTGATCGCGGAGGCGCAGCGGCGCGGCGGCATCTGCGCCTTCGTCGACGCCGAGCACGCGATGGACCCGACCTACGCGAAGCGGATCGGCGTCAACATCGACGAGCTGCTCGTCTCGCAGCCCGACACCGGCGAGCAGGCGCTCGAGATCGCCGAGCTGCTCGTCCGCTCGGGCGCGCTTGCGGTCGTGGCGATCGACTCGGTCGCGGCGCTGACGCCGAAGGCCGAGATCGAGGGCGAGATGGGCGACTCGCACGTCGGCCTGCAGGCGCGGCTGATGTCGCAGGCTTTGCGCAAGCTCGCCGGCACGCTCAACCGCACCGACACGATCTGCATCTTCACGAACCAGCTGCGCGAGAAGATCGGCGTCATGTTCGGCAACCCGGAGACGACACCGGGCGGCCGCGCGCTCAAGTTCTACGCCTCGGTGCGGCTCGACATCCGCCGGATCGAGACGCTCAAGGACGGCGTCGAGGCGATCGGCAACCGCGTTCGCGTCAAGGTGGCGAAGAACAAGGTCGCGCCGCCGTTCAAGCAGGCCGAGTTCGACGTCATCTACGGCAAGGGCATCTCCTGGGAGGGGACCGTCCTCGACGCGGCGGTCGAGCGGAAGGTCGTCCAGAAGTCGGGCGCGTACTTC
>DASRGD010000003.1:0-8452 GCA_035651195.1 Gaiellaceae bacterium
GCAAGAACGCCGACTACCTCAACTGGGACGCCTTCGGCCACGCCCTCGCCAACCACATCCAACACCGCAACACCCCGGCCGAGCGCGAGCGGCGCAAGACCGAAGCCGCCAACCGGCGCGAACGCCGCACCACCAAGACCACAGCAAAACTCAAGCTCGCCGCCTGAGCAATGAACGCGTTTCCGGTGCAACGTTACGAGAGGCCGCACTAGGCTAGCCACGCGCGCGGACGGCGCGGTCAGCCCTTCTTGGGTTTGATGACCTTCTTGAAAAACGAAAGCACGGTCTCGCGCGAGGGCACCGGGATTTCGTAGCCCTTCGGCGTGACCTGCTTCGGCTCGTCTTTGGCTGGCTCTTGCACGCGCTTCTCCATTCATGATGAGGTTACTCCGTGTCGAGGCAACTCGCCGGAGCGCGAATGAAGCTCGCGAGGGCAGAGGAACACCTCGCAGAGCTGCGGACCGACCATCACCGGTTCCTTGAGCGCAATCCTTACCGAGCACTCCGAGAGACCGACGGCGCATTGGATCGCTACCTCTGGCGCGTCAAGGTGGTGGAAGAACCCCCGCTCGACAAGTGGGCGGCGGTGATTGGGGATTTCGTCCACGCCCTCCGGGCAGCCCTTGACCAGACCGCATATGCCCTCAGTCCAACCTCGTCTACGGAGTTCCCAATCTTTAAAGACCGCGGCGCGTTCGAGGGCGCTTACAAACGCAAGCTTCCCCGCGTCTCCGACAAGGTGCTGGCACAGGTGAAGTGGCTTCAGCCGTACCGTAGAGATGAGGCAAACGACGCGCTCTGGATCGTCCATGAGCTTGACGTCATCGATAAGCACCGCCGTTTGCACCTCGTCAACTCGGCCTTGGAGGCCAGCGGCTGGGGAATCAGGGGCGGCACGCTTGCCGACGTTCAGCCCGGCCTCGGCCCGTTCAAAGACGGCGCAGTAATAGGGAGGTACCGGGTGGTCCCAGCCAACCCCACCGACACGCAAGTGGAGGTGCACACACACTTCTCCTTCGGCATAGCGTTTGGCGAAGGAGAACCAGCCGCCGGACAATCGGTGTTGGCGATGCTTGAGGTCCTCCGCGTATACGTGGGGTCGGTCATCGCGCGCTTTGAACGGTTCTTCCCCACCGATTAGAGCTTGGTTGTCATGCCAGCTCATACTACCCCCCGCGAGGGGATAGTTGCCTGAGCCGTTGACAACGAACAGACGTTCGTGTAGAACAGACGTTCCCATGATCGCCGCCGTCGTCATTCCCGGCTTCGACCTCCGGGCGGCGTTGCGGGAGCGGCCCGGACTCGAGGTCGAGCCGGCGGCGCTCGCGCCGCTGCCGGGGAAGGAACCGCGGCTCGGCTCGGTCACCGCCGCCGCGGCGGCGGCCGGCGTCCGGCCGGGGATGAGGCTCGGCGAGGCGCTCGCGACCTGCCCGTGGCTCGTGCTCGTCGAGCAGGATCCCGCCTCGGTCGAGCACGCGTGGGAGGGAGTCCTGCGCCGGCTCGAGGACGCCGGCTTCGCGGTCGAGCCGGCGGGCGTGGGGACGGTCTACTTCGAGACGCGCGGGGTCGAGCGTCTCTACGGCGGCCTCGAGCCGGCGCTTCGCCGCGCGCTCGCCGCGGTCGGGCCCGTGTGGGACGCGCGTGTCGGCGCGGCCGAGCGCCGGTTCGCCGCGCTCGCGGCGGCGGGCGTCGCCCGGCCGGGTCAGGTGCTGATCGTCTCCGACGAGCGCACGCAGCGGTTCCTCGCGCCGCTGCCGCTGACGTTGCTCCCGCTCGCGCGCGACCGGTACGAGGAGCTCGAGGAGCTCGGGATCCGCACGATCGGACAGCTTGCCGGGCTCCCTGGCGGCGCCGTGGCCGAACGTCTGGGGGCAGACGGCCGGCGCGCCTGGAGCCTGGCGAGGGGCGAGCGAGACGGTAGGGTCGCGCCGAGAAAGCCGGCGGAGTCTCTGGTCGAGACGCTCGAGTTCCCGGAGGCGGTCGGCAACGAGCTGACGCTCCGCCGAGGGCTCGCAGTGCTCGTTGACCGTCTGCTCGCCCGGCCGGAACGCGCGGGGCGTCCGCCGCGGAAGCTCGCCCTCTGGGCGCGGCTCGTCGGCGGCGCCTCGTGGCGCCGGAACGTGACGCTGCGCGAGGCGACGGCGGATCCCGCGCGGCTGCGGACGGCGCTCGCGCCGAAGCTCGCGGAGCTGCCGGCGCCGGCGTTGAAGCTCCGGCTCGAGGTGGCGGAGCTGGCAGAGTCGACGGGTGAGCAGCTCGAGCTCGTCCGAGCCGAGGGCGACGTGGTGCGAGGACGGCTGAAAGAAGGTCTGCGCCAGGTACGGGCGGCTGTCGGCGCAGGCGGGGTCTCGTCGGTGGTGGAGGTCGCGCCGTGGTCGCGTATTCCGGAGGCGCGCGCGCTGCTCGTTCCGCGCGACGACTGAACGCACCCCGGCCGGCGCTCGTCGAAGCGCACGCTACGGGTGTGCCGCGGCTCGTGAACCGCGCCCGCGTCGCGGTCGTGCGCGAGGAGTGGCGCGTCGTCGACCGCTGGTGGACCGACAAGCCGGTCGACCGCTGCTACTTCGAAGTCGTGCTGGAGAGCGGCGAGAACACGGTCGTCTACCGCGACGAGGAGAACGGAACGTGGTTCACGCAACGCGCGTGAATCACGCCGTTGTTTTGTCGGCGACACGGCTGTGGATGCTCGCGACGTGAACGCGTTCGCGTCCGTCCTCGAGGCACCGGACCCGGCGGCGAACCCTGCCAACGAGTTCACGCGGACGGGCAGGCTCGCCGCGGCGGCGACGCTCGTACTCGGTGCGGCGCTTCAGCTCGCTGCGTTCTTGACCATTCCGTCCTTCGACCACGCGATCGACCGGCTGACGTGGGCCTCGGAGCACCACGCCCGCGCCGACCTGTCCCACTCTGCGCGGTCTGCCGATGCCGGTGTTCGTCGTCCTCGACCTGCCGCTGCAGCTGGGGGTCGCAAGCCACGCGGTCGCGCTCGTCGGCGCGGCCCGGATCGCCGTGTCGAACCTGCTCGCCAGGGAAGCCTCGCCGGCGTCACCGCACCACACGCAGCGGTCTCGCGTGCGGTATGTGGCCGGCCCTTTCGACGAGCGACGGCCGACGTGGTCGCCGCGGATCTTCTCGCCGAGAGCGCATGACGGACGAGCGGTTCCCGCTCGGCGGTCCCCGCGGCAGCGTCCACACACCGACCGCTGCGGCGGACGGCGACCTCGGCAGTGCAAAACTCGGCCCACAATCGGCACAGACAGCCGACACTCCTGCGCCGCCTTCGCCGCTACCCTCGGGGTCATCCCCTGGGCGGGTGGGGGCTAGGGATGGACGCTCGACCGCGCCCGCCGCGAGCTACGTCGAGTTGCACGCCCACTCGGCGTACTCGTTCCTCGACGGCGCGTCGCTTCCCGAAGAGCTCGCCGCCCGCGCTGCGCAGCTCGGCTACGACGCGCTCGCGCTGACGGACCACGACGGCGTCTACGGCTCGCTCGAGTTCGCGCACGCGTGCAAGCACTTCGGCGTGCGCGCGATCACCGGCGCCGAGGTCAGCCTCGCCGGCGGCGCGCACGTGACGCTTCTCTGCGAGAACCGGCGCGGCTACGCGAACCTCTGCCGAATCCTCACCGACGCGCACGCGCGAACGAGGCTGCCCGGACGCGAGCGCGAGCTGCTTCCCGCTGCGACGACGCTCGACGTCGTCGCAGCGCACGCGGACGGTCTCGTCTGCCTCTCCGGCTGCGCGCGGCACGGGCTCGGCGTCCTCGATCCGAACGGTGCCGCCCACCTCGCCCGCGCATTCGCGGGCGCGTTCTTCATCGAGCTGCAACGGCCGCTCGCGCGCGGCGACACGCGCCGGAACGCGGCGCTCGAAGAGCTCGCTGCAACGCTCGGCGTTCCCACCCTCGCGACCGGCGACGTGCATGCGCATCACGAGCGTCGCGCTCGCTTGCAGGACGTGCTCGTCGCGATCGGTCACCGGACGAATCTCGACGGTTCCGAACGCGAACGCCGTGGCAACCAAGAAGCCGTCCTCCGCACGCCCGCGGAGATGCTCGAGCGACTGCCGCGTTCAGCCGCCGCGCGGACACGTGAGGTCGCCGATCGCTGCACGTTCGACCTGACGCAGGAGCTCGGCTACCGCTACCCCGACTTCTCGGGTGGACCGGACCCCGCCGATGCGCAGCTCCGGGTCGTCTGCGATCGCGCATTCGTCGACCGGTACCCGCTTGGTAACACGGCGGCGCGGCACCGCCTCGACGAGGAGCTGGCGCTGATCGCCCGACTCGGCCTCGCCGGCTTCTTCCTGCTCCACTGGGAGGTGCTCGAGCTCGCGCGCGAGTGCGCGCTCGAGGTGCGCGGACCGGGCTCGCCCCGGCACGTCCTCCCGCCGGGGCGCGGGCGCGGCTCGAGCGTCGGCTCGCTCGTCTGCTACCTCACCGGCCTCTCGCATGTCGATCCCGTCGAAGCGAACCTCTCGATCGGCCGCTTCCTGAACGACGAGCTTGCCGCCGTCCCAGACATCGACCTCGACTTTCCACGCGACATCCGCGAGAAGCTGATCGTCGCGGTCACGGAACGCTACGGGCGCGAGCACGCGGCGCTCGTCGCGAGCTTCTCGACGTACCGGAGCCGCGGTGCGATCCGCGACGTCGGCAAGGCGCTCGGCCTGCCGTTCGCCGAGCTCGAGCGGCTCGCTCGCGTCACCGACGGCTGGGATGCGACACGCGTCGGCGACGAGCTCGCCGGCGTTCCCGGCAAGCACATGGGCCCGCGGTGGGATGCATTCCGCGAGCTGACCCGCGAGATCGCCGGTCTGCCGCGCCACCTCTCGCAGCACCCCGGCGGGATGGTGATCTCGACGCGGCCGCTGATCGACCTCGTTCCGGTCCAGCCGGCGGCGATGGCCGGCCGCCAGATCTGCCAGTGGGACAAGGACTCGTGCGCCGACGCCGGCTTCCTCAAGATCGATCTGCTCGGGCTCGGCATGCTCTCGGCGGTCGAAGACGCCGTCGACCAGATCGCCCGCCTCCGCGGCGAGTCGATCGACCTCTCCCGGATCCCGCTCGACGATCACGAGGTCTACGACGAGATCCAGCTCGCCGACACCGTCGGCGTCTTCCAGATCGATAGCCGCGCGCAGATGCAGAGCCTGCTCCGCACGCGCCCGGAGAACCTCGACGACCTGACGGTGCAAGTTGCGCTCGTGCGCCCCGGGCCGATCCAGGGCAAGGCAGTCCATCCGTACATCGAGCGGCGCCAGCGGCTGCGCGAGGACCCGAGCTTCGAGTACGAGGTCGAGCACGAGTCGTTGCGCGAGCCGCTCCGCGAGACGCTCGGCGTCGTCGTCTTCCAGGACCAGGTGCTGTCGGTCGCGATGGCGGTCGCGCAGTTCAGCGTGGGGGAGGCCGAGGGGTTGCGGCGTGCGATGAGCCGCAAGCGGAGCGAGGAGGCGATCGAGGCGTTCCGGCCGCGCTTCATCGCCGGGTGCATCGGCAACGGGATCGACGAGCGGACGGCGCACGCGATCTACGACAAGCTCGTCGGCTTCTCCGGCTTCGGCTTCCCGAAGTCGCACGCAGCCGCGTTCGCGTTGCTCGCCTACCAGTCCGCATGGCTCCGGCACCACTACCCAGCCGAGTTCCTGTGCGCGCTCCTGAACGCCCAGCCGATGGGCTTCTACCCGCCGGCGTCGCTCGTCCGCGATGCGCAGCGGCGCCGGGTCGAGGTCCGACCACCGCACGTCAACCTGAGCGCCGCCGAGTGCACCGTCGTCGACGGCGCCGTGCTCGTCGGGCTCGGCTACGTGCGCTCCGTCGGCGAGCAGGAGGCGAAGGCGATCGCAGCCGCACAGCCGTACGCGGACATCGGCGATCTTGCGCGGCGTGCACCCGTGAAGGCTGCAGCGCTCGAGGCGATCGTCGCTGCCGGCGCGTGCGACGACTTCGGTCCCCGTCGCGAGCTGCTCTGGCGCCTCGGCGCGACCGCGCGCGGCGCTGCCGGCCAGCTCGCCCTGCCGCTCGAGCCGACGGCGGCAACGCCGGAGCTGCCGCGCCAGACCGACTGGGAGCAGATGCTCGCCGACTACAAGCAGACGTCCCTCTCCGTCGGCATCCACCCACTCGAGCTCCTGCGGCCGCACCTCCCCGGTGTCGTGACGAGCACCGAGCTCGCCGAGGTGCCGCACGGCGCGCGCATCTCGGTCGCGGGCATGACCGTTGCACGGCAGCGGCCGGCGACCGCGAACGGCGTCGTCTTCATGCTGCTCGAAGACGAGCTCGGCCAGATGAACCTGATCGTCGCGCCGCCGGTCTACGAGCGCCATCGGGCGATTGTGCGCGGCGAGCCGCTCCTGCTCGCGCACGGCCGGCTGGAACGTCACGACCGCAACGTCAACCTCGTCGTCGACCGCCTCGAGACGCTCGGCCCGCTCGCCCGTCGGGCCGCGAACGAGGCCGAGGTCCGCGCCGTGCTCCCCGCAGCACACCACTTCGGCCAGCGCTGACCTCGACGTCGCGGGCGCTCGCCCGGCGAGCTAGTCTGCATGTTGTGGTGCTTTTTCCGATCGCGTTCCTGTGGCTGCTGGTCGTGATGATCTGGCTGATCCGCAATAGCCTCAACGAGCCCGACCAGGCGCCGGGCGAGCCTCGTCGCTGGTACCCGCGCCGGCCGCGCCGACCCGGCGACCGCTCGTCTAGCGGTTCTCCAGCTCGAGCGCGAAAGGCGGCAGCCGCTTCGCGACGGCGCGGTTGAACTCCGCCTCGTAGCGCTCCGCCAGCTCGTCGTCGAGGGTCCGCGCGTACGCATCGCGAATGTCGGCGAGGATCTCCGTTCCCGTCTCGACCAGGTCGACGTAGTCGCCGTACAGCTCTTCGGCCTCGTCCCGGTCGGCGCCGATGTAGGCGTCGAGCTTCCGGTCGGCCTCGGCGATCACGTCGCCGTGGTCGCGCACGAACAGGTCGAGCTGGCGCGCGATCACGTCGCCGAAGCGCGAGCGACGCAGCATCAACCGAGCTCCCGGTACAGCTCGAGGTGCGCGCTCGCGGCCGCGTCCCACGTCAGCTCCGCACGAGCGCGCAGCGCGCCCGCGCGCGCGGGCGCGGGATCGGCGAGGAGCTGCCGGACGGCCTCGACCAGCGCCTCGACGTCTCCTGCCGGCACGACGCGACCTGCCCGATAGCGCTCGATCGGCTCGGCTAGGCCGCCGACGTCGTATGCGACCGCCGGCACGCCGGCACCGAGCGCCTGCAGGAGCGCCCCCGACTGATCGAGCTCGGCACGGTAGGGGAAAAGCGCGACGGTTGCCTCCGAGAGCGCACGGTCGAGCTCCGGCCGCGGCAGGTAGCCGAGTCGCCACTCGGTGCGCGGTGCGTCGCGGAGGCCGTCGAGCGGCATCGCCGGGTCGCCTGCGACGACGAGGCGTACGTCCGGCAGCCGCCGCGTGACCTCGATCGCATCGGCCAGCCCCTTGTAGGGACGGATGACGCCGAGCGCGAGCAACGTGTGCCCGTCGTCCGATGCTGTTGCCATACTCGGATACACGGGATGAGGGATCACTCGCGCATCGACGCCGAGCTCGGCCAGCGCCTCGCGCCCGCGCTCGCTGTGGACCACGACGCGGTCGAACTGCGCCAGGAGGCGGCGCCAGAGGTCGCGTCGGCCCGCGGTCCGCCGCGGGAGAAGATCGTGCGCAGTAAAAACCGAGGGCGAGCGGAAGCCCACCAGGACGTCGAGTTGCGGCACCGCGAGCCACTGCACGTGCAGCACGTCGGCCCGGAGACGTGCAAGCGAGGCGGCGACCGCGATGTGCTCGAGCGCCTTCACCGGCAAGCGAGCGCGCGAACGTCCGAACAGGCGCGACGAGAGCGGGTAGAAGCGCTCTCGTCGCCGGTACCCCTGGGGTGGGGGCAGCTCGCCGAACCGGAACCGCGACGTCGCCACCTCGACGTCCGTGCCGGTGCGCGCCAGAGCAGCTGCGAGCTCGTGGTCGTACCAGGGCGTGAAGGCTGGCGGGTCGGCGATCACAACGCGCACGCGCCGTACAGTAGAGCGCCGTGCTCGTGCGGAGCTGGAACCTTTTCCACGGCAATACGCTGCCGCCGGGGCGTCGAGCCTACCTGCGCGAGATGGTCGAGCTCGTGACGGCCGATCGCCCTGACGTCGTCTGCCTGCAGGAGGTGCCGGCGTGGGCGCTCGGGCGCCTCGGCCGCTGGGCAGGGATGACCGAGGTGCCGGCGCTCGCGCGGCGGGCGAGCGCCGGCCCGTTTCCGATCCCGCGGATCTTCGGCCGCGCGCTGACGGCGCCGAATCACGGCCTCATTCGCTCGGCGTTCGCGGGCCAGGGCAACTCGGTGCTGCTCGCGCGATCGCTGCGAGTCGTCGCGAGCGCGACGCTCCCGTTCGCGGCGCCGGAGCCGCGCGTCGCGCAGCGCGTCGACACCGACCAGCTCGC
>DASRGD010000004.1:0-9310 GCA_035651195.1 Gaiellaceae bacterium
CGGCCTGGAAGCCCCGCCTGCTGTGGAACGCGCCGGATCGCGCCTTCGGCTCGATCGCGTGCGCACCCGACGGGCGCTCGGTGGCGGTCCAGTCGCAGCGGTCGAGCGACAACGGCAGGTTCTTCGCGACGCGCTGGCAGCTGTGGCGTGTCGGCCTCGACGGCTCGCGCTCGCTGCTCGACCGGCCGTCGCCCGGCTTCGCCGACGAGTCGCCGCTCTGGATCGCCGGCGGACGCGCACTCGTGCTCGTGCGCGAGCGCGACGGCCACGGCACGCTCGAGCTCCTGCGCGGAGGCAGGCTGACTCCGCTCGCCCGGCTCGGCTATTCCCTCGGCTACTACGGCCACCACGACTGGCAGCTCGCATGGCACGGGTGAGGGTGCGGGTGTTCGCGGGGCTGCGCGAGCGCGCGGGCTGGTCGACCCGCGACGTCGAGGCGGCGCGGGTGGGCGACGTCTGGCCCGCGCTCGGGCTGGGAATCGAGCCGCACGGGCTCCTGTACGCCGTCAACCACGAGTACGTGCCCCGTGAGCGCGAGCTCGCGGACGGCGACGAGGTGGCGCTGATCCCGCCGGTGTCCGGCGGCGCCTTCCTGCTCTCGGCAGAGCCGCTCTCGCTCGACCGGGTCGTCGACGAGGTCCGCGACGACGAGGCGGGCGCGATCGCGACCTTCACCGGCACCGCACGCATCCACTCGCGCGGACGAACGGTGCAGTACCTCGAGTACGAGGCGTACGAGGGGATGGCGGAGCGGGTCATGGCCGACCTCGCCGCCGACCTCGAGGCGCGCCACGAGCTGACGGCGATCGCGATCCACCACCGGGTCGGCCGGGTCGCGATCGGCGAGGCCTCGGTCGTGATCGCCGTCAGCGCGCCGCACCGCGCGGCTGCCCTCGCCGCCTGCAAGGAGGCGATCGACACGCTCAAGGAGACGGTGCCGCTGTGGAAGAAGGAGGTGTACGAGGGCGGCGCGGAGTGGGTCGGCAGGGGCTCCTGAGCTACAAAGGTGACGTGGAGCCCTACGCGGATCGAGACTACGAGCCGATCCAGCCGCGCGGCACCGACTGGCGCGGCCTCCTGCGCCGGATCTTCGCGCCGGTCGTCTTCCTGCTCGGGCTCGCGGCGAAGCTCGGCTCGCTGGCGAAGTTCGCCGCGATCTTCGTCGCCTTCGGCGGCTACACGCTGATCTGGGGCTGGAGGTTCGCCCTCGGCGTCGTCGTGCTCGTCTTCCTGCACGAGCTCGGCCACTACATCGAGGCGCGGCGCGAGGGGCTCCGCCCCGAATGGCCGGTGTTCATCCCGTTCCTCGGCGCTTACGTCAAGCACACGCGCGGCAACCCCTGGCAGACGGCGCGCGTCGCGATCGCGGGACCGATCGTCGGCGGGCTCGCGGCGCTCGGCTTCTACCTCGTCGGGCGAGCCGACGGCTCGTCGCTGCTCGTCGCGCTCGCGTACTTCGGCTTCTTCTTGAACCTGCTCAACCTGCTGCCGATCTCGATCCTCGACGGTGCGTCGATCTGGCGCTCGACGCGCTACCTCTGGTTCGGCGGCGGTCGGTCGAAGGCGCTCGTCTCGGGCGGGCTCTACGCCGCGACGGCGGTCCTGCTCGCGGTCGGCGCCTACGCGGCATACCTGCCGCAGCACCGGCTGTAGGGGCGTTGGACGACCGGCGCCTCCTCGACACGCAACAGGCGGATCCGGCCGACGCCGTCGAGCGGATCGCGCAGGAGTTCCGCGACGGGTTCGCGCTCGTCGACCGGATCGACCGGCCCGGCGCGACCCTCTTCGGCTCGGCGCGCGTCGGCGAGCGCCATCCGGCCTACGCGGCCGCACGCACGGTCGGCCGCGGCTTCGCCGAGCGCGGCTGGGCTGTGATCACCGGCGGCGGCCCCGGCGTGATGGAGGCCGCGAACCGCGGCGCCCAGGAAGGCGGCGGCCTGTCGATCGGCCTCAACATCGAGCTGCCGCACGAGCAGGCGTCGAATCCATACCTCGACCTGCAGTACACGTTCCGGCACTTCTACGCGCGCAAGGTGTGCTTCGTGAAGCCGTCGGAAGGGTTCGTCATCTTCCCAGGCGGGTTCGGAACGCTCGACGAGCTGTTCGAGGCGTTGACCCTGATCCAGACGGCCAAGGTCGACCACTTTCCCGTCGTCCTCTTCGACTCCGACTACTGGGGGAGCCTCCTCGGCTGGATCCGCGCGCGGCTGCTTGCCGGCGCGATGATCTCCGCGAGCGACGTCGACCTGCTGCAGGTCACCGACGACCCCGGCGAGGCGGTCGAGGTCGTCGTCGACTGCTACGAGCGCCGCTGCGCGCAGACGCCCGTGCCTGCCCTCGAGCCGTAGGTCTCCTGCTACGAGGAGAGCTCGTCGATCGCGCCGCGCGCGCGCTCGTGCACGTCTCGCCTCCGGTCGGCGACCTCGGCCTCGGGCGGCGGCGGGGCCGTGTGCTCCGTCTCGGCGGCGCGGGACTCGGCGAGCTTCTCGCGCAGCTCGTCCGCGAGCGAGCCCTCGGGCTGCGGAGCCGGCCGCCGGCGCCTGCGCCGAAGAAGCGCGCTGAGGCCGAGCCCGCCGGCGATGAGCGCGAGCAGGCGCTTCAAGCCGACGGCTCCATCTCGGTCGGAGAACTCGTCCTCAATGCGGCGGGAAGTGCATCGAACAACTCCGGTCCTGCCCGAACTCCTGAAACCGCGATGCTACTCTGTCCGCCGCTTCTCGCCCGGCCCGTCGCGCCGTCACCCGATGCGGCGCCCAGGAGGCGGGGCCGACTCAGACCATGGGAAGGAGAACGTCGGGACCGTGAACGAGTACGAGATCTTGCTGTTGCTCGACCCAGAGCTGCCCGCAGAGCGGAGCAGCGAGATCGTTACGCGCGTGCGCGAGCGAGTCGAGGCTGACGGCGGCAGCTGGGACTCGCACCAGCCGTGGGGCCGGCGGAAGCTCGCCTACGAGATCGACCACAAGACGGAGGGCGACTACCACCTGCTGCTCTTCCACGCGACGCCGGAGACGCTCGCAGAGGTCTCGCGCGTGCTCAAGATCACCGACGGCGTCGTCCGGCATCTGGCCGTGCGCCGCGTCCGCGGCGGCACGACGGGCGCGCCGGCACCCGTCGCGGCCGTGGCCGTCGCGGCCGATGACGCCGGCGGGACCGCGGAGTAGCCTGGGCCTTTCACGAAGAGAGAGGAGCGAAGACCCATGGCCAACATCAACCGCGTCGTGCTCGTCGGCAACCTGACGAGGGATCCCGAGCTCCGGCACACCCCGGGCGGGACCGCCGTCTGCTCGCTGCGCGTGGCCGTCAACACGCGCCGCAAGGACGGCGCCACGGGCGAATGGACCGAGAAGCCGAACTACTTCGACGTGACCGTCTGGGGGAACCAGGGTGAGAACTGCGCGCAGTACCTCGCGAAGGGCCGGCCGGTCGCGATCGACGGGCGGCTCGAGTGGCGCGAGTGGGAGGCGCAGGACGGCACGAAGCGGCAGGCGGTCGAGATCGTCGCCGACACCGTGCAGTTCCTGGGCGGGCGCGGTGAGAGCGGCGACGCGGGCGGCAACCAGTTCGTGCCGGCCGGCGCGACCGCGGCGGCCGACGCAGACTTCGGCGGCAGCGCCGACGACGACATTCCGTTCTAGCGAGGGGGAAAGGTGGCTCAGAAGACCGACCAGCGAGGCAGGAAGCGGCAGGCGCCGACTGCCGGCGGGCGCCGCAAGTCCTGCTTCTTCTGCAAATCGAAGGTCGACGAGATCGACTACAAGAACGTCGGCGAGCTGCGCCGGTACGTCTCCGAGCGCGGCAAGATCCGCTCGCGTCGGATCAGCGGCGCCTGCCGGAAGCACCAGCGGCAGGTCGCAGTCGCCGTCAAGCGGGCGCGCGAGATGGCGCTGCTGCCGTACGTGGCCGAGGGTCGCGACGACCGCGAGGGACGCGGCCGCGACCGCGACCGCGATCGCGACCGGGAGCGCTAGTGCAGGTCCTGCTGCGGGAGGACGTCGAGAAGCTCGGCCTCCGGGGCGAGATCGTCAACGTCGCGCGCGGGTATGCGCGCAACTTCCTGCTGCCGCGCGGGCTGGCCGAGGTGGCGACGCCGGCGGTGCAAAAGGAGGCGGCGCGGCGCGACGCGCTTCGCGCGCGCCACGAGGCGAAGACGGTCGACGAGGCGCGCGGCGTCGCCGACCGGATCAACGCGACGGTGCTGCGGTTCGACGTCGTCGCCGGCCCGACCGGGACGCTCTTCGGCTCGGTGACGGCGACGAACGTCGCCGAACGCCTCTGGGACGAGCGGAAGATCCGGGTCGACCGGCGGAAGCTGCAGATGGAGACGATCAAGCACGTCGGCCGCTACACGATCCCGATCGAGGTTTTCACCGACGTGACGGCGGAGCTGCGGCTCGAGGTCGCCGCGGAGGGTCAGGCGCTGCCGGGCGACGAGGCGCTCGCCGCGGCGGAGGCGGCGGAGGCGGGCGCCGCAGCGAGCGCGGAGGCCGAGGCGGCGGCTGCCCAGGCACAGGCGGCAGCCGCGCTCGAAGAGGCCGCGGGCGGTCGAGACGCCGATCCGGAACCGCAGGCAGAGGCCGGAGCCCAACCGCCGGCGTCAGGCTGACGCGGCGGCAGGGTCCTCCCGCCGCAGCTCCGGACGCACCCGAAGGTCTGCTCTCGAGCGGCTACGTGTCCTCGTACGCCGACAGCTCGCCGACGCTCCGGATCGTCTCGACGAAGACGCGGCCGCCGAAGACGTTCGCGCCGACCTTCCAGATCTCGGCCGGGAGGACGTTCACCGGGCGGAGGGGGTCGGCGTCGAACGCGGCCCGCCGCGCGACGACGTGTCGCGCCCCCCAGAGCGACTCCGCCGACTCGGTCTCGCCGTTCGCGAGCCGGACTTCGTACGCGATCGCGTCGTCCACCGCCTCATTCTTCCCCAGCTGCGCCCGGTCGAGCGCACGTCGGCGTACGATTCAGGCGTGTCCGGCTTCCTGTAGCTATCCTCAGGCGGTCATGTTGCTCGGCGTGATCTCGGACGCGCGCACCGCGCGTACGCGCCTCGTCGGCTCGTACGCGCCGGTCGGCGCGGGCGACCGCTAGGTCGTTCGCCGCCCCTTCTCGCGCCGCCCCGATCCCGCCCCAGCTTCCGCAAGGAGCAACTGATGACTGCTGTACGACCAGACAGAACACGTGTGCCCGCTGTCGAGGTGCGCGAGCTTCGCAAGGAGTTCCGGCGCCGGGTGAAGACCGACGGACGCTTCGCGCGCAAGCGCCGCCTGCCGGCGCTGAACGGCGTCACGTTCACGATCGAGCGCGGCGAGTGCGTCGCGATCCTCGGCCGGAACGGATCCGGCAAGTCGACCCTGATCCGCCTGCTCTCGACGCTCCTGCTGCACGACTCGGGGACGGCGCTCGTCTTCGGGCACGATCCGTTCACGTCGACGCGCGCCGTCCGTCGGCTCGTCAACCGGGTGTCGGTCGAGGCGAGCTTCTTCAAGCGGATGAGCGCGGAGGAGAACCTCGCCTACGCGTCGCGCTTCTACGGACTCACGCACGGCGAGACCGACGAGCTGATTCCCGACATCCTCGCCCGGGTCGGCTTCCCTGCGGAGCGCCGCGGCGAGCCGATGGAGAACCTCTCGCGTGGGATGCAACAGAAGGTCGCGCTGGCGCGGGCGCTTCTCACCTCGCCGGTGCTGCTCCTGCTCGACGAGCCGACGACGGGGCTCGACCCCCGCTCGAAGCTCGAGGTGCAGGAGTTCATCAAGGACGTTCGCGCCGAGCACGACGCGACGATCCTCCTCTGCACTCACGACCTCGCCGAGGCCGCCGCGCTCGCCGACCGCGTCGGCATCCTCGACCGCGGCGAGCTCGTCTGCCTCGAGCCGGTGGAGTCGCTGCTGCGGCGCTACGACGCCTCGACGCTCGAGGCGGCGTTCTTCGCGGCGACCGGCGAGGCGCTCGGCGCCGAGGACGACGAGCGGGAGGTGTTCGACTGATGGCGCGGCAGGTCGCGTTCACGCTCCGGCACGAGCTGGTCGGGCTCGGCGGCGTCGTCGAGCGCAACTGGTACCTCGTCAAACGCTACGTCTGGTGGGAGCTCGCGTTCTTCGTCTGGACGGTCGCGAACACGCTCACGATCGTCTTCATCGCGAAGGGCCTCCGCGCGGGCGGTGCGCCGGTGAACGTCGACCGCCTGACGACCGTGCTCCTGATCGGCGCCGTCATCTGGGCGTACCTCGGGATCATCTTCGAGGTCCTCACCGAGACAGTCGCCTGGGAGCGGTGGGAGGGGACGATCGAGTACACGTTCATGGCGCCGCTCTCGAGGCCCGTGCACCTGTTCGGGATGGGCTTCTTCGCGGTCTGCTACGGCGTCGTGCGCGCCGGGCTCCTGTTCGGCGTCGTCGCGGGGCTGTTCGGGCTCTCGCTGCCGGACGCGAACCTCGCGGGCGCGATCGTGGTGCTCGCGGTCGCCTCGGTGTCGTTCCTGGGCATCGGGATGATGACCGCGGTCCTGCCGCTCGTCTCGCCCGAGAAGGGGACGCAGCTCGGCTTCGTCGCGCAGGGCGTGCTCCTCGTCGTCTCCGGCGTCTACTACCCCGTCTCGGTCCTGCCGGGCTGGATGCAGTGGCTGTCGACCATCTCGCCGGCGACGTACGCGTTGCGCGGGATCCGCGCCGCGATCCTCGACGGCGCCGGCCTCGGCACGCTCTGGGGCGACGTCTGGCCGCTGCTCGCGATCGGCGCCGTCGCGATCCCGCTCGGGCTGGAGACGTTCCGCCGCGGCGAGCGCTACGCGAAGCGGCACGGGAAGCTGAAGCGGTCCGGCTAGCGGAGGGTAGGGATTAGGCCCTACCCTCCTCTCCCGCCTCGGCTCGCTACGCCGACGGCTCGACGACGATCAGCGAGTTCCCGTCGGGGTCGCGCACCCAGAACATCGGCGGTACCGGCCCGCCCCAGCGCGAGACCTCGGCGTCGACGTCGGCGCCCGCCGACCTCAGCGCCGCGTGGTCGCCGTCGACGTCGGTGGTGTCGAGGCAGATGCCGGTCTGGCTACCGCCGGCGGCGGTGCCGTTCGGCGGCGGCGCGAGCGCGATCGTCGTCGGAGCACCCGGCAGGGCGACCTCGACCCAGCGCCCCGCATCGCCCATCGGGACGTCGACGACCTTCTCGAAACCGAGCGTGTTGACGTAGAAGTCGATCGCGCGGTCGGTGTCGGCGACCGTGACGCAGACGCGTCCGACCTGCTTCAAGTTCAGCTTGGCCATCGTTTGTCTCCTTCGCATCGTTGCCTGTCGACGTTGTGACTCCGGAGGCGACGGAAACTCATCGGCTGCTCGACGCCGCCCGAGCGGAGTACGGCCGGCCCGACCGATCGAAGCGCAGGCGGCGACGGTCCCGGCCGCGACGCGACGGCGATCAGGAAGGGAGCCGGGAGCGCGCGGATTCCTGCTCGTGAGCGCGACGAACAGCTAGGCCTGGGGCGTCGCGTACCGCGCCCGGCGCGCGGGGCCGCCGGTCACTGCGCGACGCCGTTCGTCCACTGCTCCCGCTCGCCGAGGCGGCCGACGAGCGTGCCGGTGTCGAAGCCGATGCACTCGCAGACCATCGGCTCGGGCTCGTCACCGTTGTCGCCGTTGACCTCTGCGTCGACCACGCGCCAGCGGCGGCCGAAGGCGGCGAACTCGCGGCCGGGATGCATGTGGCTCTCCACCGAGATCGTCGTCTCGTGCGTGCGCCCGTCCGGGTATCGGAGCGAAACTCGCCAGTCCATGGACGCTTGATCGGCAGCCGGGCGCGATTCATTGAGCGCCGCGCGGAGCTCACCAGCAGCGCGATCGAGAGCGAGCGCGCACCCTCGGCCTCCTCCCGCCTCACGCTGCCACCCGCTGCCACTTCGTGAGCCGGCCGCCGAGCAGCCACTCGGTGACGTAGAGGTCACCGCCGCCGTCGGCGGCGAGCGTGTGCGGGCTGTTGAAGCGGCCGGGTACGAGCGGCGGCGGCACGAGGTCGCCGCGCTGGTCACGCGCGTTCGGCCAGCCGTCGCGTGTCGGCGCCTGCGGATCCTCGCCGACGTGCTCGACGAACGTGTCGTCGCCGTCGAGAATCGTCAGCCGCGCCCGCGTGTAGTCGGTCAGCACCAGCTGCTCGCGGACGAACGCGAGGTCGGCCGGCGTGACGAGCACGCCCGCGCCGGCGACGCGGCGGAACCGCCCCTCGAGGTCGTACACCTGCAGCCGCCCGTTCGCGCGGTCGGCGACGTACAGCTCCGGGTCGCCGCGGCGACGGTCGACGGCGACGCAGTGCGGGCAGCTGAAGCGGCCGGCGCCCTCCTCGCCGCTGAGCGTGAGGAGGTGACGGCCGGCCGCGTCGAACCGGTGGACGAGCTGCTGCCCGTAGCCGTCGGCGACCCAGAGGTCGCCGCTCTCGGCGACGTGCGCGACCGCGGTCGGCGACCAGCCTCGGCCCGGGTCGTGCAGCTCGCGCCGGATGGCGCCGTCGCGGTCGACGAGGACGACGCGGCCGTCCCCCCGCCGCGTCTCGAACTCGGCCCCGCGCGGCCGGCGCTTGGAGCCGATGTCCGCGATCCACAAGCCGTCCGGGACGACCTCGAAGCCGTGCAGCTCGAGCAATCCCGGGACCGGGACGCTGCGGCGTAGGTCGCCGCCTTCCCCGTACCAGAGGAGCGTCGGCTCGCCGGCGTGCGCGACGACGATCTCGCCGTCGAGCAGCGCGATGCCGGAGTGCATCCAGCCGCGCGGCGCCGGTGGCAGCTCGGCCCACGACGGCACCCACTGGTAGCGGCTCACCGGAGCGACCGCAGGACGAGCTCGCCGACATGCGGGTGCAGCGCGTCGCGCCACGCGACCCAGTCGTGCGCGTCGGGGTGCTCGACGAGCCGCGCCGGGAAGCCGTGTTCCGGGAGCGCGCCGGCCAGGACGCGGTTGTCGTCGAGGTTCTCCTCGGCGGTACCGCAGGTGATCGTCGTCGGAACCGGCGCGGCGGCGCAGCGGCCGCCGCGCCGCTCGAACGGGACGACTCGCGGCCGGCGCAACTCGTGGACGAGCGCCACGCTGCGGAAGCGTCCATCCGGCACGGACAGCTCGACCGCGTCCTCGGTGACCGCGGGGCTCGTTCGCGTGCGCGCGCTCACGGGCGCCCGACGATAGCCGCCCGCGCACCTCCAGAGCTTCTCCACAGAAGACTGTGGACGAGTGGGTCGGCCTCTTTCTCCACATCCCTCTCCACCGCTTGTGGAACTTCGGCGGAAGTTCGCGCTGCGAGCGCCTTTTTCGTCCACACGCCGACCGCCCGCTATGCG
>DASRGD010000005.1:0-5037 GCA_035651195.1 Gaiellaceae bacterium
GCACCGCGGCCGTCTCCAGCCGCGGCACGAATTGTGCGAGCGCGCGCTCGACGGAGAGGCGGTCGTCGCTCTGGACGTGGATCGACGCCTGCGACTCGCCGGTCGGCGCCGGCGCGAGCCGTTGCTCGAGCGCGTCGAGGCTGAGGTACCGCGCGCCGCGCGCACGCGCCGCCCGCACGCATGCGCGCAGCAACGCCGCGCCGACGCCGCGGCGGCGGCTCTCGGGTCGGACGTGGATCGTGTCGAGGTGCCACCGTTGCGCCTCGGCCGCAGTCGCCTCGGCGAAGCCGATCAGGTCGCCGTCCTCCTCGGCGACGACGACGACGCCGGATCGCATGTTCTCGCACAGACTCGCCCAGTCGACGTCCCAGGTGTCGGGTGCGAACCCCTCCGGCTCGGGCACTTCGGCCTCGAACTCCTGCCACAACGTCCGAATCGCCGACTCGTCGGCCTCGGTCGCCGGCCGGATGTTCACCGCAGGCGCATGCCGGTCAGGAGGTAGTGCGCCGAGAGGTTCTGGAACGGGTCGAGTAGGCGGCCGAGCTCGTGCACGTCGAGACCGTAGAGAACCTCCGCCGCCCTGCGCAGGCCGAGGTCGCCGGCAGGCCACGCGCGCGGCCGCGCGAGATGCCGGGCGAGGAACCACTCGGCCGTCCACGGCCCGAGCCCGCGCAGCGACGTGATCGCCGTGCGCACCGCGTCGTCCTCGAGCGAGGCGAGCGCGCCGAGGTCGAGCTCGGAGCGCGCGACGCCCACGACGTACTCGGCCTTGCGCCGCGAGAACCCCAGCGCGACGAGCTCGTCCTCGCGGGCCGCTGCGATCCGCTCGCGGGTCGGGAAGGCGTAGGCGTACGTGCCGCGCGTGCCGAAGCGCTCGATCAGCCGATTGCGGATCGCGAAGGCTGCGAAGAGCGAGACCTGCTGGGCGCTGATCGAGGTGACGAGCGTCTCGAACGGGTCCGGCGCGAGCGGCGGCCGAAAACCGGCGAGCCGCAGCACGAGCGCGCCGAGCACCGGCCGCCCCCTCGCCCACGCGTAGAAGGGCTCCAGCTCGAACTCGCTTCCGAGCAGCTTCAGCACGACCGGCCGCGTCTCCTCGTCCAGCGGCTCGACGTCCACCCCGCCCGGCGCGGGCTCGACCCGCACCTCACGGCCGCCGACGACCCGGTGCAGCCCGCCTTCGTGCCAGAGGTTCGCGAGATCGACGCCGAACGCGCGGAAGCGCTCGGTCGAGGCGTCGAAGTCGTACGGCTCAGGCAGGCGCAGGAGCAACGCGGTTGCGCAGGACGTCGAAGCCGTCGGCTGCGAGCTCGGCCACGTCACCAGGCGCGACGGCGCCGCCCGCGCCGCCGTCGACCACCAGCAGGTCGCCGGGGCGCAGGCGCGTGTTTCGGGCCGCGTGCGCGACGAGCGCGTCCCAGTCGGGGGCGAGCTCGCGCTCGTGCGCGGCCGCGCGCACCGTCGCCGCCGGCCTGTCGGTGACGACGAACGGCCCGATCGAGAGGGCGAAGTCGCGACTCTTCGCCCCGGGCAGGTCGGGCGCCCGCCACGTGTTCGCGAGCGTGTAGCCGCCGATCCGGCCGGCGGCGCCGACGACCGCGGCGAAGCCGAGCCCGAGCTCGAGCGAGCGCGCGCCGCGCGGATACGGGAGCTCGTCCCCGGGCCCGTAGATCGCAGCCGGGTTGGCGAACGCGAAGTCGGCACCGGCGAAGACGCGCACCGCGGGCGGCTGGAGGACGGGGCGCGGAGCTCGACCTCGGCGAGGGGATACTCGGCGTGCTCGCGCGCGGCGCCGCCGCCGGTGAAGAACGACTGCAGCGTCTGCGCGGCGAGCTGCACGACGCGGTCGCCGTCGATCCGGCCCGGCCAGCCGCGCACCAGAGCGAGCCCGTCGGGGCTGAACATGCACAGCCTCATCCGCGCCGGCGACCGACGGCGCCGCGCGCATCTGCGCGCGCCGGCCGGCTGAGACGTCCCCGCCCACACCCCCACCCAGGGTGGGGAGTGGGCCACCCGCTACCCGCCAGGATCGTCGCCGCTGCCGGCGGCGCCGCGCAAGCCGTCCGCTGCAACAAATCGGTGAATTTCACGGCTCGGTGTGGACGACGACGTCGGCGATCTCCGGCTGCTCGAGCTTGATCCGCTCCTCGATCTCGCTCGCGCGCGCGTGCGCGTCGGCGAGCGTCGAGTGCGGGTCGAGGCCGAGCGTGAGCAGCGCCACGAGCCCGGCGTCGGTGCGCAGGAATCGCACCGCGCGCGGCGGCAGTCCCGTCACCTGCCGGACGACCCGCTCGACCGTCGCCGCGTCGATCGCCTCCTCGCTGCCGGCCGACGGCTCGGTCAGCGGCTCGAGATGCGTCTGCACGGCGTCGACCTCGGGCACGGCGCGACAGATCGCCTGCTCGACCTGCTCCGCGACCTCGTGCGCGGCCTCGAGCGAGACGGCGCCGGGCAGCTTCAGGTGGAGCGAGAGCTCCGTCCGTCCGCCGACGTCGACCAGCACGAGGTTGTGAATCTCTCGCACCCCCGGCACCGCGAGCGCCGCCGCGTTCGCGCGGTCGCGCAACTCGGCGTCCTCGCGCGGCTCGACGTGGACGACGACGTCGCTGCCGGGCAGCGCCGCCTCGAGCGCCTGCTCGACCGCGTCGGCTGCCGCATGGCCTTCGCCGACGCCGGCGATCGACGGCACGTCGATGACGACGTCGGCGAACTGCCGGCCGCCCGCCTGCCGCATCCGCAGCCGTCGCAGCTGCACCGCGGGGCTGAGGCGGGCGATCGCTGCCCGCGCGCGCTCCTCGGCCGCGGCCGGCACGCGGTCCATGAGCACGTCGACGTTCACCTTGATCAGGCGCGCCGCCGCCGTCAGCACGAGCACGGCGACGAACAGCGCCGCGATGGAATCGCCGTTCGGATAGCCGCCGCGCGCCACGAGCAGTCCGGCGAGCACCGCGAGCGAGCCGGCGAGGTCGCTGCCGAAATGCACGGCGTTCGACTCGAGTGCCGCGCTCCGGTAGCGGCGAGACGCGTGCCACGAGACGACGAGGCGGCTCGCGTCGACGGCGATCACGACGACCACCACGACGAGCGCGTACCACGTCGCGTGCACCTGCGGATGGCCCGACCCGAAGAGCCGCTGGAACGCCCGCACCGCGATCAACACGCTCGCGGCGGAGAGGAACGCCGCCTCGGCGAGCGCGGTCAGGTGCTCCGCCTTGCCGTGGCCGTACTGGTGCGCGACGTCGGCCGGCCGGCCGGCGACGCCGACGGCGAAGAACGTGAGCAGCGCCGCGACGAAGTCGGTGCCGGAGTGGATCGCCTCCGAGACGAGGCCGAGGCTATGCGTCGCGAGCCCCACCGACAGCTTGAGCGCGATCAGCGCCGCCGCGGCGGCAACCGAGGTGAGAGCGGCGCGTCGCTGCGGGCTCACCCGACGATTGTCACAGCTCGAGCGACCCGGACCCCGTCGAGCGGCCGGAGCGGCGGCGGCAGGCCGAGCGGGCGGGTTCACGCTCGCGTCGACCGCGTCTCCTGGATGCCGGGGTTCGGCGTGCCGGCTGCCGCCTCGGCGGCGGCGACCTCGTCGACCGACCGTCGCAGCGTCACCTCCTTCACCCACAGCACCGCGACGAGCCAGACGAGCGCCGAGACGCAGGCCGCCGCGAGGAAGGCGGGCTTGAGCGCCGCCGCGAACGGGCTGCGCAGCGCCCGCGGCAACAGGTGGATCTGCGTGCCGCGCGCGGTCGCGCCCGCCGGCAGCCCGGAGTTGACGATCGCGCCCATGATCGTGACGCCGATCGTCGCGCCCATCTGCCGCGCGAACTGCGTCAGCGCCGTCGCGGCGCCGATTCGGGCACGCGCAACCGCGTTCTGCACGGAGAGGACGAACACCTGCATCATCGAGCCGATCCCGATCCCGGCGACGACCATGTTGCGTGCCGCCTCGCCGTTCGTGGTGTGCACGTTCATCCGCCAGAGGAGCAGCATCCCCGCCGTGAGCGCCAACGGACCGAGTACCACGTTCCACCGGTAGCGGCCGGTTCGCGAGACGAGCTGCCCGGAGACGAACGAGGTGACGACGGCGCCGAGCATCAGCGGCGTCAGGACGACCCCGGACGAGGTCGCCGACGTGCCGATCACGCCCTGCACGAAGAGCGGCACGTACGAGATCGTCCCGAACATCGCCATGCCGACGAGCGCCATGCAGGCGACGCTTGCCGCGACGATCGGGTTGCGCAGGATCTCGAACGGGAGGATCGGCTCGCGCGCGCGCCGTTCGACGAACGCGAAGACGGCGAGCAGGCAGACGGCGGCGGCGAGCGCGACGAGGACGTGTCCGCTCGACCACGCGTAGTCGACTCCGCCCCAGACGAGCGCGAGCAGCAGCGCCGCCGTTCCGGCCGCGAGGAGCGCCGCGCCGACCCAGTCGATCGCGTGCTCGGCCCGCGCCGTCCGCTTCGGCATCGTCAGCCAGATCGCGGCGAGCGCGAGGCCGCCGACCGGCAGGTTGACGAAGAAGATCCAGCGCCATGTCGTGTTGTCGACGATGAACCCGCCGACCGCCGGGCCGACGATCGACGCCGACGCGAAGGTGGCACCGATCAGCCCCTGCCAGCGGCCGCGGTCGCGCGGCGGCACGATACCGCCGATCACAGCGAGCGAGAGCGGGAACAGGCCGCCGGCGCCGATTCCCTGGACCGCCCGGAACACGACGAGCTCGGTCATGTTCTGCGCGGCGCCGCAGAGTGCGGAGCCGGCGAGGAAGAGCGCGATCGCGATCAGCATCAGCGGCCGCCGCCCGTGCACGTCGCCGAGCCGGCCGTAGACGGGGACGCTGACGGTCGAGGTGAGCATGTACGCGGTGAAGACCCACGCGTACTGAGTGAGGCCGCCGAGGTCCGAGACGACCTTCGGGAGCGCTGTGGCGACGATCGTCTGGTCGAGCGCAGCGAGGAGCAGCGTCACCATCAGCCCGACGTAGATCGCGAGCGTGCGGCGCATCGTGAACGCGTAACCTGCGGGCTTGCGCGACAGGCGTTC
>DASRGD010000006.1:0-4160 GCA_035651195.1 Gaiellaceae bacterium
GAGGCCGAAGGCTAGCGTTGCCGCCGATGAAGGCGATCCTGCTCGCCGCCGGCTACGCGACGCGGCTCTTCCCCCTGACCGCGAACCGGCCGAAGCCCCTGCTGCCGATCGCCGGGCGGCCGATGCTCGACTGGATCGCCGACAAGGTCGACGAGGTCGCCGAGGTCGACGAGCTCCACGTCGTCACCAACGCCCGCTTCGCCGCCGCGCTCGCTGCGTGGGCCGAGGGCCGCGTGGGGCGGCTCGAGCCGGTCGTGCACGACGACGGCACGTCGACGAACGAGGACCGGCTCGGCGCGATCGGCGACGTCGCGTTCGTGCTCGGCCGCGCGGAGATCGCGGACGACGATCTGCTCGTGGTCGCGGGCGACAACCTGTTCGACCAGTCGCTCGCGCAGTACGTCGACTGGTGGCGCGTCAAGAACGGCGGCAGCGCCGTCGGCGTGCGCGACTGCGGCGATCGCGAGCTGGCGCGCAGCTACGCCGTCCTCGGCGTCGACGCGGAGGACCGGATCGTGTCGTTCGTCGAGAAGCCGGCCGAGCCGGCCAGCACGCTGATCTCGACGGCCGCCTACGTCTACGCGCGCGAGCACGTGCCGCTCCTTTCGACCTACCTCGCCGAGGGGAACACGCCCGACGCGCCCGGGAACTTCATCGCCTGGCTGTACAAGCGCGCCGCGGTCTACGCGTTCCGCTTCGCCGGCGTCTGGTTCGACATCGGCGATCAGGAGCAGTTGCTCGTCGCGGACAACGCATTTCGCGACCGCCTCGGCCTCGCGACGCGGACGCGCTACGCCGTCTAGTCACCACCCGGCCCAGACGCCAGTCTGGTGCCGGTCACGTATCCTCCTCGGCGGGCTCGGCCTCGCGTGCGGCCCGCGACGACTGGTCGAACTGGACCGTCAGCCGGTCGATCCGCTGGCCCTCGACCGAGTCGACGCGGAAGAGGACGCCGTTGTGCCGCACCTCGTCGCCGGGCGTCGCCGTCCGACCGAGCGCGCCGAAGACGAAGCCGCCGACCGTGTGGTAGTCCTCGTCCGGCAGGTCGAGCTGGAACTGCTCGTTGAAGTCGTCGATCGTGAACGTGCCGTCGATCCGGACCGTGTCCTCGTCGACCTGCTCGACCGTCTCGTCCGGCAGGTCGAACTCGTCCTCGATCTCGCCGACGATCTCTTCGAGCAGGTCCTCGAGCGTGACGATGCCCTCCATGCTCCCGTACTCGTCGATCACGATCGCCATGTGCTGCTTCGTGCGCCGGAACTCGGTCAGGAGCGCGCCGAGGTGCTTCGTCTCCGGAACCATGATCGCCGGCCGCACGACCTCCTCGATGTCGACGGCTGCGATGCCGCGATCGTGCATCGCCTCGATCAGGTCGCGGACGTGGAGGATCCCGACCACCTCGTCGAGCGAGCCGCGGTACACCGGATAGCGGGTGTACTGCGAGTCGAGCACCGCCTGGAGCGCTTCTTCCGGCGGCAGCTCGATCGACAGCGCGACGACCTCGGGCCGCGGCACCATCACGTCCGAGACCTCCTTGTCGGCGAAGTCGAAGACCTTGTAGAGCATTTCCTGCTCCTCGTGCTCGATCTCGCCCTGCTCGGCCGAGCTCGAGAGCAGCATCCGCAGCTCCGCCTCCGAGTGGGCCTCCCCCTCGCCGGTGGGCTGCTCGAGGCCGAGCGTGCCGAGAATCGCCGCGGTCGACTGCTGGAGGGCCCAGATCAGCGGCTTGAAGACGAAGAAGAACGCCCGCACGGGCCGCGAGACTGCGAGCGCGGCCCGCTCCGGGTGGCCGAGGGCGATCCCCTTCGGCACGAGCTCGCCGACGACGACGTGGAGGTAGGTCACGATCAGGAGCGCGAGCAGGACCGCGAGGACGCTCGCCATCACCCGGTCGAAGCGGTGGGCGAGCACCTGCTCGCCGAGGGCGCCGATGCCGAGGCTCGTCATCGTCACGCCGAGCTGCATCGCCGCGATGAAGCGCGGCGGGTCGCTCGTGATCCGCCGGACGTCCCGCGCGCGCCGGTTGCCCTGGTGCTCGAGCTCGAGCAGGCGGGTGCGGCGAGAGGTCACGAGGCCGTACTCGGCGCCGACGAAGAACGCGTTCAGCAGGATCAGCCCCGCGAGGGCGACGAGCTCGAGCGTGAGGGTCATGCGCCTGCCTGGGCGGTACTGGGCGCGTCGTCGTCGTCCAAGCGGATCCCCCGCATGGTAACTGACCCCTCGGCGACCTTCCGCAACACGAACGTGTGTTCTATACTGGCCGGATGCGGACGGAGTACCGCGAGGAGCCCTGCAAGACGGCGCTCAATCGCGTGCAGGGGATGCCGTTCGGCTGGTCGCTCAACCCGTACATGGGCTGCGCCCACCGCTGCACGTTTTGCTACGTCCGCGCGTTCGAGCTGCGCGCCGACCGCCCATCCGGCGCGCGCTACGGCACCTCGATCCGCGTCAAGGTCAACGTCGCGGAGGTGCTGCGCCGCGAGCTCGCGCGGCCGTCATGGCGCGGCGAGGCGGTCGCGATCGGCGCCGCGACCGATCCCTACCAGCCGGCCGAGGGCCGCTACCGGCTGACGAGACAGTGCCTCGAGGCGCTCCGCGACACGGCGAACCCGTTCTCGATCATCACGCGGAGCCCGCTGATCGTGCGCGACCTCGACGTCCTGAGCGCGGCAGCCGAACGCGCGGACCTGTCGGTTACCTTCTCGGTGCCGACGCTCGACCGCGAGATCTGGCGCCGCACCGAGCCCTCCACCCCGCCCCCGCACCAGCGGCTCCGCGCGCTGACGCGGCTCGTCGACAGCGGGATCCGCACGTCGGTCGGGATGGCGCCGATCCTGCCGGGCATCTCCGACCGGCCGGAGCAACTCGCCGCGGTCGTGCGCGCGGCGCGAGAGGCCGGCGCCTGCGGCGTGTGGGCGAACGTGCTCTACCTGAAGCCGGGCACGCGCGAGCACTTCCTCGAGTGCCTCGCGCGCGACTGGCCCGAGCTCCTGACCGAGTACGAGCGGCTCTATCGTGGCCGTGCGTACATGGCGAAGGCCGACGCCGACCCGGTGCGCGAGCGGGTGCGCGAGCTCGCGCGGGCAGCCGGAGTGCGCGACCGTCGCGGTCGCAAAGCGCGGCGCCCCGCCCTCGCCGAGCAGCTGTCTCTCCTCCCCGCCGCCTAGAATCGAACGGGTGCCGGAAGAGATCACCGCGCTGATCGTCGACGACCACGAGGTCGTCCGCGAGGGACTGCGCCTCTCGCTCTCGCGCGCGCCGCACATCCGGATCGTCGGCGAGGCCGGCGACGGCGCGAGCGCGATCGAGCTCGCCCTGCGCCGCAAGCCCGACGTCGTGATCATGGACGTCCGCATGCCCGGCATGGACGGGCTCGAGGCGACGCGGTCGCTGACGAGTCAGGCGCCGAACGCGAAGGTGCTGATCTTCACCGCCTACTCGGAGCGCTCCCTGCTCGGCCGCGCCTTCGACTCCGGCGCCAACGGCTACATCCTCAAGGAGGCGCCGCACCAGACGCTCGTGCGTGCGATCGAGAAGGTCGCCGCGGGCGAGGGCTACGTCGACCCGGCGCTGATGCCCGCCTTCCTCGCCGGCAAGGACCAGGCCGACATGCTGACGGCGCGCGAGCGGGAGATCCTCCAGCTCCTCGCCGACGGGATGTCGAACGCCGACGTCGCCGACAAGCTCTTCATCTCGCAGGAGACGGTGAAGAGCCACGTGCGCCACATCCTCACGAAGCTCGAGGCGGACACGCGCACGCACGCGGTCGCGATCGCCCTCCGCGAAGCGATCATCGATTGACCAGCGGCGGCGACGGCGATCGAGACCGGCTCGACCGGCTGATCGCGGCGGAGCAGGACGAGCGACGGCGCCTCGCGCTCTTCCTGCACGACGGGCCGGTGCAGCAGCTCTCCGGCATCGCCCTGATGCTCGACGCGGCCGCGCACCTGTTCGCGAACGGTCGGCAGGACGAGGCGCAGAGGATCCTCGCGACCGCGCTCGAGCGCCACCGCGAGACGATCCGCGAGCTGCGCGACCTCTCGTTCGCGCTCGAGCCCGTCGTCCTGCGCGACCAGGGATTCGCGCCCGCGCTGCGCGCGCTCGCCGAGCAGATCGGGACGACGTACGCGCTCCGCGTCGATCTCGAGCTCGACGCCGCC
>DASRGD010000007.1:0-23113 GCA_035651195.1 Gaiellaceae bacterium
GCGCGCGGCCGACGGCGAGCCGCCTGCGCCCGGCGCTGAGCTGGAGGACGACGGCCGCACGCTCGTCGTCACGAAGGTCGGCGCCTCGCCCCTACCCGGCGACGGACGCCCGTGCGTGTACACCGTCGGGAAGTAGTCAAGCACCCGCCACGGCCGACTCGGCAGCGACGAGACCCAGCACGAGCGCCTGTGCGAGCCCGCTTGCGTATCCGCCGGTCGAGACGCCGCCGGCGTCGACGCCGGCCGCATACAGGCCGTCGGCGCCGACCACCCGGGCGTGCTCGTCGACGCGGAGACCGCCGATCGTGTGCGTGATCGACGCGACCACGCGCACCGCGGCGGCAGCGCCCGGCGGCGGCTCCACACGCGCGCTCCCCGCCCGCGCGACCTGTGCGGCGACGTCCGGATCCGCCAGCGCTCGCTCGTCGACCAGGTAGTAGCCCCGTGCGCCCGGCCGCCGCGCCGTCGCCTGGACGACGTTCGTCTCCGACCACGAGACGTCCTCGGCCCGGAAGAACTCGACGCCGTCCTCGTCGACGATGCGCGCGCGACGCGCGTAGAGCTGCGACGCCGACACGAACTCGTCCTCGCTCCAGGGGCGATCGGGCATGTTGCGGCCGTAGAACTCGTCCAGGCCGGTGGAGAGCGAGCCGCCGCGCGCGAGTCCGACCCGCAGCCCGTCGCCGGTCGACCACGGGTTCGCGCGCAGCCGCAGCGGCGCCGCCGGCCGGATGTACTCGGCGACGAGGTCGCGCGACGCCGCGAAGCCGCCGGTGGCGAGCACCGTCGCGTCGGCGCAGTCCGCCGGTGCTTCCGTCGCCAGGAACAACCTGTTGCTCGGGATCCGGCCTGCCAGCGCGGCCGTGAGGCCGGGCGGGTCGAGGCGAACACCGGTCGTGCGCGGGTTGCGCGTCTCCTCCCACACGACCGGCGCACCGACGCTCCGCAGCCAGGCGAGCGCCTCGTCCAGCCGCTCCCACACGAGCCGCTGCAGCCGGTCGTCGCCGCCGGGGCACTCGCGACGGAAGTCCTCCCACTCCCGGTGACGCCAGACGACGCCGGAGGAGAGCAGCATCGAGCCACCGGGGCGCGGACCCTTCTCGTAGACGACGGGGTCGGCGCCGAGCTCGCGTGCCCGCACCGCCGCGACGAGGCCGGCCATCCCGGCCCCGGCGACGATCACGTCAAGGAGAAGGTGGGCTTGTGCTCGACGTACTCGATCCGGACGCCGTCCGGCCCGCGAAGGAACGCCGCGTACGTGTTCGCAGCGTCGACGACCGACTCGACCTCGATCCCGAGCTCCTCCGCGTCGGCGACGTGCGCGTCGGCGGAGTCGACGAGCACGGCGAGGTGATTCACGAGCGGCCGCTCCGGCCGGCCCGGATCGCCGGGCACGAGCTCGACGAAGGCGCCGTCGAGCTCGGCGCGAGTGCCGGCCTGCTTGAAGCCGTAGCGCTCGTACTCGGCCGCGGTCGCCGCGGGATCGGCGGTGCGGAGGGCGACGTGGTCGAGCGCGTAGCCGGCGCCCCGGACGAGCCGGATCCGCAGCCCCTCGCCCGCGTCGAACTCGCCGGCCGCGGGCGCACGCAGCGCCACGTGCACGAACGCACCCGGCTCGCGCGGCCCCTCCGCGTCGAAGAGCGTCAGCTTGAACCCGCGCGCGTCGCCGCCGAGCAGCGTGAAGTTCTCCTGGCGGTCGATCACGTGCCACGGCAGCCGAGCGAGGATGGCCGCGGCCGCTGCGTCGCGGCCGGCGACCCAGAAGGCGACGTGGTCGATGCGCTTCGGCTGCACGGCCGATCTACCTACCCAGGAACGCGGGTCCCAATCTCAGGCGATCGGCTCGTTCTGGACGTCGTGCTCCGTCGCGTACTCCTGCGCGAGCCTGTTGACCACGTCCATGCCCTCGTTGAACGCGGCGTTGATGCGCACGAACGGCTCCCACTTCTCAGGCAGCGCGTCCTCGGGGAAGATCGCCTCGACCGGGCACTCCGGCTCGCAGGCGCCGCAATTGCGAGTGTAGATCCCGCCGGCGAGGGTGAACTCGTGCTTGCCGGGCACGACGGCGCAGAACGTCTCCTCCTCGTCGCGCTCCTGCGGCTCGACGCGCACCACGCGCCAGTGGACCTCGCGCGTCGCGAGGTCGAGCCAGCGGATCGGCCGGCTGCGAACGCCGAAGCTCGTCTCCAGGCTCGCCTCTTGGCCGGATCCGATCGCCACGTACCCCGCGAGGGGCGCTGCGTCCTCGAGCCAGCCGAGTGCCTCGTGATCGGTGGATCTGAGACGCCACGACCCCGCCTCCACCCGGGCGCCGTCGTTTGCGAGCCAGCCGTCGACGAAACCGGCGACGTACTCGGAGTCGCCGGTCTCCGGCAGGACGCGCTTGAGGTTGACCGGCGCGCGCACGACCCCGGTGCCGACGTAGCCGGGATGGCCGTCGAGGGAGGGCGAGAAGTCCACCTGGTCGAAGAAGTCCTTGAACGCCGCGACCTTCTCACCGTAGAGCTGCACGTAGTGGAGATGCTCGCCCGACTCGATCGCTTGCTTGTTCCAGCTCCCGTCGCCGTAGACGAGCCCGTGCAGGACGCCGAGGCGATAGCTCTCGCCATCGCGCCGCGGCAGCGTGCGCGCGGACGGGACGAGTTGACCAGCGGCGAGCGCGTCCGTCCGCTCGCCGTCGGCGAGGACCCATTCGTGCGTCGGCGTGGCCAGCACGGTACGGCGGAAACGGCTCACGTTGCGCGTCGTCAGGCGCACTCCCCCGTGGCGGGTTCGCTCCTCGAAAGCCGGGGCGAGCTCGACCTCGACGAGCGGGCGCCGGCGGAAGCGCTTGACGAGCGCCCGCTGGAAGCCGGTGTCGGTCAGGACGGTGCACCACCGGTCCTCGAGCTCGGCGAAGCTCCGGAGGCCCCACCGCGTGACGAGCCGCTCGCCCGCGGCAAAGCAGTCGATGCACTCCTCGGGGTCGATGACGAGCATACGCTCCCCGATGTGGATGCAGTCGACGGGGCAGACGTCGATGCAAGATTGGTCCTTGATGTCGATGCAGGGCTCGGCGATCACGTAGGTCATGACGACCTACTCTACCGACGCCAAAAGCCCGTCGATCAGCTCACGTGTACGCTCGAACAGCGCCGATTTCGCGACGACCTGGTCGAAGCCGGCCGCATGCGCGCGGCGCAGCCCCGCCGTGTCCGTGTGATTGGTGAAGCCGAGCAGCGGCACGTCCGGGTACGTGTCGGCGACGTCGTCGGGGTCGACGCGCGCGATGTCCGCGATGACGATATCGGGTGGGTCGATCCCGTCGCTCGTCTCGAAGCGGTGCTCCGGAAGCAGCGACTCGAGTTTTCCTCGGAGGAACAACTCGACCCCAACGAGCAGGATCGTGGCCATGCCTGGCCCCGACGATAGCACCGTCGCCGGCGATTACAAGCGGGGTCTCGAGCTCGCGCAGGCGGGCGAGTTCTTCGCGGCGCACGAGGCGTTCGAGACGGCGTGGCGCGCGGCCGCGCCCGGCGAGCGCGATTTCTTCCAGGGGCTCGTGCACGCCGTCGTCTTCGCCTACCAGGCCGGCCGCGGCAAGCCGATCGGCGCCGAACGGCAGCGGCAGAAGGCGCTCCGCCGGCTGGGGCCGTACACGCCGGAGCACCGCGGCCTCGACGTCGACGGCATCCTGCGCGCGCTAGAACGAGCCGAGCCCGACCTTCGAGAACACCTGGTCGAGCGCGACCCGCAGCCACCAGTCGCGGTGGAAGAAGAGCAGCAGGCCGAGCGCGACGAGCGTCGCGCCTGACGCCGTTCGCAGCGCGACGTAGTGCGAGCGCACCCAGCGGAACGCTCGCATCGCGTGCGCGAACGTGATTCCCGCGAGCACGAAGGCCGCACCGAGCCCGAGCGAGTACGCGAGCAGGAGCACGACGGCGCGCGCGATCGTCCCGCTCGAGCTCGCGAGCACGAGGATCGACGCGAGCACGGTGCCGATGCACGGTGCCGCACAGACCGCGAAGGCGCAGCCGAGGACGGCCGAGGAGCCGCGGCGGCGTGCGCGCTGCAGCATCCCAGGCGCGACCGTCCGCTCCGGCCAAGGCAGGAGCCCGGCGAACGCGAGCCCGATCACGACCAGCGCGAACCCTGCGATCTCGGTCTGGGTCGCCTTGGTAACGACGCTCGCAATCGCCGCCGCGCCCGCGCCGAGCGCGACGAAGACGGCGGTGAAGCCGGCGATGAACGGCACGCTGGCGGCGGCGACGCGGCGGCCCGTGCCGCGCTCGCCGAGGCGCGCGACCTCCACTGCGGACACGGCCGAGAGGTAGCCGGGAACGAGCGGCAGCACGCACGGCGTCACCACCGAGACGAGCCCGGCGAGGAACGCGACCGGGAGCTTCTCAAGCATCGAAGCGGGCGAGCTCTTCGTCGACGCGCCGCTCCTGCTCCGGCGTCAATCCCGGCGCGAGCACCCCCTTCGTCCCCGAGCGGTTGCGCGACCACGCCCACGCGCCCGCGGCGAGGGCGAGCGCGCCGAGGCCGACGCCGCCGAGCGGCAGCGCCCACGCCAGCAGATCGAAGCCGTGCGTCCGCGGCACGCCGAGCACGGCCGGGCCGAACTGCGCGAGCAGCGTCGAGCGGATCCGGCACTCGCTCCAGCCGGCGGCGATCCAGGTGCGGATGTGCGCCTTCATCTGCTGCGCGATCGGCGAGTTCGACTCGTCGAGCGGCGTGTGGCACTCGGGGCACACGAACTCCGCCTCCATCGCGCCTTGGGTCGGGTGCTGCGTGCAGGCGAACGCGGGCGCTGCGAGCAGCAGCGCGAGCAGCGCTACGGCGGCGACCCTCACGTCGCGAGCGCGTGCCGGATGCCGGCGGCGAGCAGCCGCGGCGTCGCGGGCCCGACGATGTGGCCCGCCTGGCCGCCGACGGGCGGCATCGGCACGACGCGGCCGCGGCGGTCGACGAAGAACGTCTCCGGGTAGCCGGTGACGCCGAAGCGGCCGACCAGCGAGCCGTCGTCGCTGACGTTCGGATACGTGATGCCGAAGCGCCGCAGGAACTTGAGCCCGGCGCTGCGGAAGTCCTGGACGTCGATGCCGAGGAAGACGACGTCCTTGACCCTCTGCCACCGCTTCGAGACGGCTGCGAGCGTCCGCGCCTCCTGGGTGCACGGCGCGCAGTAGCTCTGCCAGAAGTTGACGACGACGACCTTGCCCCGCAACGACGCGAACCTCAGCTTGCCTTTCCGGTTCACGTAGGGCCGCGTGAACGACGGCGCGGCGTAGGCGTGGCCGCTGTCGACTTCCTTCGCGACCCGACCTGCGGGAGTGTGCGCCACGTCCCAGACGAGCACGCCGAGCAGGCCGACGACGACGGCGACGGCGACGACCTGCGGCAGACGGCGCACGGCTCAGACGATGAAGACGGTGGTGCCGATCTTGACGTGCTCGAAGAGCCACTCGGCGTCGGGAACCTGCATCCGGATGCAGCCGTGCGAGACGCTGTAGCCGATCGAGCTCGGGTCGTCCGTGCCGTGGATGCCGACCCCCGGCGCCGACAGCCCCATCCAGCGCGTCCCGAGCGGGTTACCCGGACCCGGCGGTACCGGCTTCAGCCCGCGCGCCCACGAGTCGTACGTCGGCGGATACCACCACGGGTCCTTCCACATGACGACGATGCGGAACCGGCCGGTCGGAGTCGGATAGATCGACTGGCCCGTCGCGACGGGGAAGCGCCGCAGCCGGCCGTCGTCGAACCACGTGAGCCGGTTCAGGCTGCGGTTGATCAGGACGACGGCGCCGATCTGCGCACCGGTCGGCGCCGGCGGCACCCTCGCCGTCCTGAAGCCGAGCGGCAGCCGCGTGCTGACGGTGAGCGAGTGGACGATGGCGGCGACCACGTGCTCCTGCCTCAGCCTCCGGCCGAGCTCGTTGCCGACGATCAGCGGCTGGCCGTCCCGCAGCTCGAGCCGCGCGGGGACGCCCTTCCGGTCGACGTGCTCCGCGAGCCGCGCGACGAACGCGCGCACGTCGGCCCCCCGCACGACGACCGTCAGCGCGACGTTGTCGCCGCGCGTCGCCGAGCGCGCCCGGGCGACCGCACCCTCGACGTACGCTGTCGCGACGTTCTCGGGCCGGAGCTCGTAGGTGCTGCCGTCGACGACGATCGGCAGCGGCTTCGCGAACGCTCGCTCGACCGCGCGCGTCGCGGCCGCGGTATCGAGCCCGCCGACTCGGACGCCGGCGATCCGGACGCCGGGCGGAAGCAGGGGGCTCGGCCTCGCGCGCGGCGCTAGGGCCGGCGCCGCCGCCAGCGCCGGCCCTGCACTCGCGAGGCCGAGGACCGCGACCGAGATGGTGAGACCCCGCCTCATTGGCGGTTTCCAAGTGTAGCCAGGGTCTCGAACACGACCCGCGGGTCGTCCGAGACGATCGCGTCGACGCCTTGCTCGACGAGCCGGACGACCGTTTCCGGATCGTTGGCCGTCCAGGCGACCACGGCGGCGCCGCGGACGTGCGCGGCGGTGACGGCAGGCGCCGAGACGATCGTGCGGTGCAGCGAGAGCGCCGTCGCGCCTGTGGCGCGCAGGAGCAGCGGCACGCGAAGCGGCATCGCCGCGCGGAGCGCGCGGGCACCGGCCGCCGCGACGCCGCGCGGCCAGCCGAGGCCGGCCGCGCCGAGCCGGTCGCGCGGGTAGCCGAGCGCCCGCGGCAGCTCCGGCGCGAGCGCCGCCGCGCGCCGCACCGAGCGGGGGATCGCCGACGAGACGAACGCGCGGTCGGCGAGCCCGTGCCGACGCAGCGCGTGCACGATCTGCGGCTCGATCCCGAGCACCTTGACGTCGACGTGCGCGCCGACGCCTCGTCCGCGCAGGAAGTCGAGCGCGTCGTCGAGCGCGATCGGCTCCTCCGGCAGCTCGCTCGCAGAGTGCGCGACGACGAGGCCCGCGCCGACGTCGAACTCGACGACGTCGCAGCCCGCGTCGACGGCGGCCGCGAACGACGCGAGCGTGTTCTCGGGCGCGAGCGCGGCGGCGCCGCGGTGTCCGATGACGAGCGGCCGCCGCCCGTCGCGGCGAAGGTTCACGCGCGCTTGACGACGACGACCGCGCAGTCATCGGCGAGCTCGCCGCCGCCGAACGCGCGGCAGTCGGCGAGCACGGCCTCGGCGAGCTGCTGCGCGCCGAGGTCGCGCCGCGCCGCGAGCAGCGCGTCGAGCCGCTCGACGCCGTACAGCAGCCGGCCCTTGCGCGCCTCGATGACGCCGTCGGTGTAGAGGACGACCGCGGCGCCGCGGTCGAGCGTCGCCCGGCACTCGTCGTAGGCCTGCGCGACGTCGATCCCGAGCGCGAGGCCGCCGCAGCGAAGCTCCTCGACGCGCCCGTCCGACAACACGAGGCGCGGCGCCGGGTGGCCTGCGCACGCGCACCCGAGCTCGCCGTGCGCGTCGACGGTCAGGTACGAGAGCGTGATGAACTTGCCGAGCTCGATCTCGCCGGCGACGACGTCGTTCGCGTGCGCGAGGAAGTCGCCCGGTTCCGAGTGCTCGCGCGCGAGCGAGCGGAAGACGAACTTCGCCATCGCCATGTCGGCCGCGGCGTCGATCCCGTGCCCGGTGACGTCGCCGACCACGACCGCGAGTCGGTCGCCGGGCAGCTCGACGAAGTCGTAGACGTCGCCGCCGACGTCGACTCGCGCCGCCGACTCGTAGACGGCGCCGAGCTCGAGCCCGGGCACGTGCGGCCGGTCGCGCGGCAGCAGCGCCTGCTGGATCGTCTCCGCGAACGCCTTCTGCTGCTGATAGAGGCGTGCGTTGTCGATTGCGAGCGCCGCCTGGGCGGCGATCGTCGTTCCGGCGGCGATCGTCTCCTCCGTGATCGGCCGCTCCGGGTCGAGCGAGACGATCGTCAGCACCGCAAGCTGTTCGGACGGCGACGCGATCGGCAGCACCGCCGCCGTCGAGCCGCGCTCGAGGAACGGCACGAGCAGGGCGTGCGCGCCGCCGAGCCGCTGCGCCGACGCCGGATCGAGGACGGTCGGCCGCTGCGCGCGCAGCGTGCGCGGCTGCGGGACGCGCAGCACGGTGCCGATCGCAGCGGCCAGCCGCTCGTCCGCGACGTGGATCGCCTGCGCGACCATGCTGTCGCCGCGCTCGCCCGGGATGCGGATCACCGCCGCGTCGACGCCGAGGACGTCGACGACCGTCTTCGCGACCGCGTCGAGCGTCGTGTCGAGCGAGAGGCTCTGTGCGAACGAACGCGAGATCTCGTAGAGCGCGCCGAGACGCTTCGCCGCCTCCCGTTCCGCGTCCAGCGCCGACGAGAGCGCGTCGCCGAGCTCCTTCGTCCGCTCGTGCAGGAGCGCGTTCTGTACCGCCACCGCGAGCTGCGCGGCGAGCGAGGAGAGCAGCGTCCGCTCGCTCGCTGCCAGCCGCCGCAGCCCCGGGTAGGCGACGAGCAGGCCGATCGGCTCGTCGCGGACGCGCAGCGGGACCCCCAGCACGGACTCGACCCCTGCCGCCCGCAACGTCCGGCGCACGGGCGAGGCGAGGCGGTCTCGCGCGCCCGCTCGCACCTCGATCGTGTCGCGCGCCCGCAGGGCGCCGAGCGCGAGCTCGAACAGCGCCGCCGCGACGTCGTCGTGGCCCTCGGCGAGCCCCCGCCCGGCGGCGGCCTGCAGCTTCGCGCCCTCGCGAAGGTAGATGCCGACGCGGTCGATCGCGAGCAGCTCGGCGAAGCGGTCGAGCGCCGTCTCGAGCGTGTGCGCGAGCGAGAGCCGCGAGATCGCCTCGCCGACGACGGACAGCAGCGCCTGCGTCCGCTCGAGCTCGAGCTCGAGCTCGCGTGCGCGCTCGCCGGCACGAAGCGCGTGCGCCGCGCGGACGGCGAACGCGGCCAGCGGCTCCAGGTCGTGCGCGGGCAGCTCCTCGCGGTGGACGAGCTGCAGGACGCCGAACGCCGGCTGACCGAGCTGGATCGAGACGACGTGGACGCCGCTCTCCGGGTCGTCGACCGCGAGCGGCTGCCATTGCTCGAGCGCCGCGGCGGCGAGCTCGCGCCGGCGCTCGAGCGCCGGCACGTCCGCCTCGCCGTGCACAGCGAGGAGCTCGAGACCGTCGCGCGCGCGCCAGAGGGCGGCGCCGTCCGCGCCGCTCGCCTCGGCGGCGACCCAGGCGGCGTGCCGGGCGGCGTGCGTGAGCGTCGCGCCGGCCGCGAGCGCGTCGCCGAGCCGCTCGAGCGTCGCGGCCGGCTCGGGGAGTCGGCGCCGCTGCCCGTCGAGCTCCGGCGGCTGCCGCAGCACGAGCGCGAGCTGGGCCGCCGCCAGCTCGGCGAGCGGCCGCGCGGTGTCGTCGGCGCCGAGCAGCTCGAGCGCGCCGGCGACGCGGTCGCCGACGAATGCCCACACGAGCAGCCGGCCCTCGTCGTCGCTCTCCGGCTCGAGCTCGTCCCCGCCGGCCTGTGAGCCGACGAGCTCGGCAGCGAGGGGCGAATCGGTCGGCGCCGCGGCGCGGACGACGAACGCGCCGCTGTCGGGGTCGAGCACGCGGACGGCCGCGAGGGCCGCGCCCGTCGACTCTGCCGCGGCGGCCGCTATCAGCGCGAGGGACTCGCGCAGCGGCAGCCCCGCCGCGAGGCTTTTCGCGGCGTCTGCAAGGCTTTCGTGCGGCGTCTGCCCGGTCTCGACGGCCATCCGACCGCCCAGTATGTCTTAGACTGTTGCGGTGACCCAGCCTGCGAGCAGGCCGCCGGCCGTCGACGACGACGGACCCTCGCTCGACCCGGTCGCGATCGAGCGCGCGTACCGGCGCGAGCGCGCGCGACGGCGCGCGCGGGAGCAGCGGCGCACGGCGGCGCAGAGCTCGAACGCGCGCTTCTGGGTCGTGATCGCCGTGCTCGTCTTCCTCACCGTCGTGATCGGGCTGACGGCCTGGCACGAGGTGCAGACGACGTTCGGCCTCTAAGGTGGTGTCCGGCCAGCGGCCGGCGCGCCGCCCGGCCGAGACCGCGTGGCGACGCCTGCCGGACGCTAGTTCGCGCGCTCGGACGCGACCTCGATGCTCCGCGCGAACGGAGTCCACGCGGACTGCTCCCACGATTCGCCGCCGCACATCGGACAGCTCGGCAGCTTCGAATGCAGGGTGATGCCGTAGCCGCAGGAGGCACAGCGGTACTGGCCCGTCGCCCTCGTCCCCGCTGCGAACAGCGCAACGAAATCGTCCATCGACGAGTCCTGCTCCCCCGTTTCCATCGCCCGCTCCTCCCGGTCGGCGGTACCGTCGACTGATTCAATCCCCATACTTAGGCGCGTGCAAACACCGGACTCCTACGACGACCCTGGTGAGCCGATCCTCGGCCCGTCGCGCGCCTACCGGCGGGCCCAGGCGCAGGGGATCTGGGCGGCCGGCGACCGCGTCGTCTGGCTCTCGGCGCTGATCCTCGCGCTCTCGACGTTCATGGACTGGTATGCCGGCTCCCAGCCCGGCGTTCAGCTGGCCGTGATCGGCTGGCACACCGGCGCGCTCGGCAAGCTCGTCTTCTTCATCGGGCTCCTCGTGCTCGCGATCGTCGCGCTGCGGCTGTCCGGGCTCGAGCTGCCCCCGTCCGTCCCGGAGAGCCTCGTCGTGCTCGCGCTCGGCATCCTCGCGACCGTCTTCGTGCTCGTGCGGATCATCTCGATCCCGGACGCCGTGCTGCCGGCGGACAGCCGTGGGATCGGGATCTGGATCAGCCTGCTCGCAGCGTTCGGCCTCGTCGCAGGCGGGCTCTTGCGAGCGGCGGAAGAGCTCTGAGACACCACCGGCGCCGCCGAGCCGCCGAGGGTCGCCTCGCCATCCGTCGTCGGCCGTCGATCACCGTGCCCGTACGGGCGCACGGCTTCTCGACGCCGTCGACCGGTTCATGGACACTGCCACCGCAAGGGAACGACGCAATGCGAGAACCGCCCCCGCCCAAAGCAGACGAGAACGACCGCGAGCCGCCGGCGGGCGACGCGCCCGGACACCCGCCACGACCCGAGGCGCCCGGCGTCGGCGAGCCCGGCGCGGGCGCCGAGCCTGCCGCCGCGGCGGCCGAGTCCCGGCGCCAGCAGCTGCGCGGCCGCGCGGTGCGGATCCGGCTCTACGGCTGGACGTTCACGGCGGCGGCGGCGCTGATCGTGGTCGTCGCGCTCGTCGTCGCCAACACGCGCCACGTCGAGGTCAGCTGGGTGTTCGGCTCCGGACGAGTCTCGCTCGTGTGGCTGCTCCTCTGGACCGCCGTCGTCGCCTGGCTGCTCGGAATCGCAACCGGCGCACTCGTCCGCCGCCGCGCCCGCCGGCGCAGGCCGAGGCGAGGCTCGGAGCAGGGCTAGTCGCGCGGATCGAGCTCGGCCGCGACCGCACCGGCGACGCCGACCTTCTCGACGACGACGTGGTCGTCGTCTTGTCGCGCGACCACCTTCTCGATCTCCGGGTTCGCGTGACCGGGCGCGAGCACGAACGTCGTCCCGTCCGACCGGACGTGCTCGTATTCCGCCGCGGTCAGCGCGACCCGCTCCGTGCAGGCGAGATCGGCACACTCGCACAGGAACTCGTACGCCTCGTCGCGGCCGAAGCCATGCGCCAGATCGGCGATGCGCTCGTTCACCTCGCGAAAGAGCGCCTCGTTTCGGGCCAGACGCGCTTCACGTTCGGCGCTCAACGACCGCATCGTAGCCGTCCCGCAGGTGTCCCGCGCCACACGGTTGGGGAGGCGCGCGGATCCGCGAACGACCGCGTCCGCGTCCCGGGCGCAGGCCGACGGGCGCGCTACGGCGGACGACGACCGCCGACGTGCTCGGGCACCGCTCGCGCGACCAGTCCGATCGCGAGCCCGAGCACGGCACCCGCGAGCACGTCGAGGGGGTAGTGGACGCCGACGTAGACGCGCGACCAGGCGACTGCCGCCGCCAGCAGGTAGAGCGGAAAGCGGAGGCGCGGCACGGCTGCGGCGAGCACGGTCGCGCAGGCGAAGCTCGTCGTCGCGTGGCCCGAGGGGAACGAGTGCGAGTGCGGGAGGGCGACGAGCGGCTGCAGGTGCGGGCGGGCGCGCGGGATTGCGGCCTTCAGCGCCTCGCTCGCGAGCTCGCCGACGCCGTCGGCGACGACCGTCCAGGCGAGGAGCCCCGGCCGGCGCAGCGCGAGCGCGAGGGCGAGCGCGACCAGGAGCCAGAGCGCGCCGTAGCTCCCGGCGTGCGTCAGCCATTCGAACGGGGTGTCGAGGACCCCGACCCGGTGGAGGACCTGCCAGCGCTCGAGGTGGCGGTCCCAGGCCAGCGCGCTAGCCGACGGGGACGAGCTGCTTGGCGCGCTCGACGACCTGCTGCGGGTCGAACGGCTTCCCGATGAACCCCTCGGCGCCGCGACGCGCCGCCTCGGCGGCGTCCTGGTCGTCGATCTTGCCGCTGAACATGATCACCGGAATCGACCCGTGTCGCTCCTGCACGCGCTGCAGGAGCTCCCAGCCGTCGGTGCCGGGCATGACGACGTCGAGCAGGATCAGGTCGGGCGCCTGGTCCTCGATCGCCGCGAGCGCCTCGTCCGCCCGCTCCGCCTCGCGCACGGCGTAGCCCTCGAACTCGAGGTTGATCCGGATGAACTCGCGCACGCGCGCGTCGTCGTCGACGACGAGCACCAGCGGGCCGCTCGGCTTGCCCGGGCCCGAGCGCTGGATGAACGCCTCGAGGTCGCTGCGGCGGTAGCGGCGGTGGCCGCCGGGGGTGTAGAAGGCGGGCACCCGGCCCAGGTCCGACCATTTCCGGATCGTCGACTGGGCGACGCCGAGGAACTTCGCCGCCTGGCCGAGGGTCAGCCAGTCGGGCTCGCCCGCGGGGGCACGCCGGTTGGGACGTTGGTAGCTCATTCGCTCTGAAACTACCCAAAGCTCAACCGGACGGAAACCTCGATTACGGTTTTGTCGTCGTATCGCTCTGCGCGGAGATCGGCGCGACGGTGAGCGGGCTCAGCGTGCGCACGATCGTCTGCGCGCCGCCGGCGCCCGGGTTGTCGTGCAGCGCCTCCCCGACCGCGACCCCGAGCCCGAAGACGACGACCAGCGCGAGCACGGAGAGGAGCCAGCCGAGCCGCGGCCGGCGCCGGCGCCGCGGCGGGGTGGAGGTCACGGCGTGTAGTCCGTCGCGCCACGCGCGTAGAGGTAGAACGCGGCGTCCGCGGCGTCCGCGGCCTCCGGCGGCGGCGCGTCCTCGGCACGGGCCTCCTCGAGCAGGGCGCGCGCCCAGTCCTCGGCGCCCTCGTACGCGTCGACGAGGTCGGCGAGGGTGTAGGTCTGCCCGACGCGCCGCCGCAGCGCCGTCGCCAGGAGCTCCACCTGCTGCGAGAGGCGCGCGTAGCGGCGCGGATCGCTGCGCGCCGCCTCGACCCGCCGTGTCCCCTCGCGCCAGTGCTGCCGCGCCAGCTCGACGTTCACTCCAGGTCGATGATAGGCGTGCAACACCCCGATCCCGGCCACAGCGGCGCCGCGTCGGCGAGGATGCCGTCGCCGAGCGCGTACCCGGGCCGTGCGAGCGCGAACGCCGCGTGGGCGTGCAGGCACTTGAGGCTGCCTCCACGACGCGCGCCGCCGATTCCGACCGGGAGCTCGGGCCGCAGCTCGCGCTGTGCCGCCTCGGCCGCGGCCAGGCTGCGGGCGAGGTGCGCGTCGTCCTGGGCCGCGCGTGTCCAGCGCTCGACGCCGCCCGCCGCCTCGACGCGGGCGACCTGCTCCACGAGGTGCGGGCAGGTGAGCCAGAACTGGGTCGGAAACGGGGCGCCGTTCTCGTCGAACGGCGCCTGCTCGGTCACGGCCGGGCGGCCGAACGGGCAGCGGACGGCGACGCGACGGAACGCGCGCGGCGGGCGCCCGAGCTGCCGCTCGACGATCGTGCGATCCGTCTCTGCCACCGGCGCATCGTCACCGATTGGCGGCCCGCCAGGCGTCGATCCCGCGCACGATGAACAGCCGCTCGCCCGGCTTCACGAGCCCGAGCCGGCGCGCCTCGCGCACGAGCGTCGAGCCGGAGCCGACCGCCGCGATCTGCTGCGCGAGCTTCCGGCGCTCGCCTGCAAGCGTCTGCACCTCCATCTGCCGCGCGTGCAGCTCCTGCTTCGTGCGCAGGTAGGCGTGGACGGGCTTCCAGTACAGGAGCCCGAGCACGACGACCCCGCCGAGCGCCAGCACGCGTGTCGGCCGCAGCACGGCGACACGCTTCTCGCTCCGCGGCGCCGTTCCTGCGATGATCGTCTGCCGGTGCCGCGGACGCTCCGGGTCCCCACAGCTCTCGTCGCCCTCGCGATGGCGGGCTGGATCGCGAGCGCGCTCGCGATGCGCGGGATGAGCTCCATGGGCGGGCCCGGACCGCCGGCGTCGTTCCTGTCGCTCTGGGTCCCGATGAGCGCGGCGATGATGCTGCCGGCGCTCGTGCCTGCCGCCTCGCTTGCCGCGCAGGTCGGGCGATCGGCCGCGGCGTTCGTCGGCGGCTACTTCGGCGTCTGGACGGTGAGCGGGCTGGTCGCGTTCGAGGCGGCGCGCGGGCTCGCCCGCTCCGGGGACTGGCTCGCCGCCGGCGCGGTCGGGGCTGCCGCTGCCTACCAGCTCACGCCGCTGAAGCGCGCCTGCCTGCGGCGCTGCCGCAGCCCGCTCGGCCAGCTCCTGCGACACAACGCGCTCGGGGCGGGGCTCGAGCACGGGCTCCTCTGCCTGGGCTGCTGCTGGGCGCTCATGCTCGCGCTGCTTGCGCTCGGGGTCGACAGCATGCTGTGGTCGGCGGCCGTGGCCACCGCCGTCCTGATCGAGAAGACGACGTCGTTCGGGCTGCGGGCGGTGCGGCCCGTCGCGCTCGCGCTGGCCGGCGCCGCGCTCTGGGTCGTGCTGTGAGCTTTCGCATCGCCGGCACCTACCTCGAGGCGTGCAACTGCGATGCGATCTGTCCCTGCCGGAGGATCGACGGCCTCCCCGGCGGGCGGTCGACGCACGGCGTCTGCTTCGGCGTCCTCGCCTGGCGCGTCGAGGATGGCGAGGCCCGCGGCGTCGACCTCGCCGACACGCGCGCCGTGATGACGTTCTCCTACGACGACGACGAGCCGGGATCACCGTGGACGCTCGTCCTGCACGTCGACGGGCCCGCGGAGCTCGGCGAGGTCCTGCTCGGGCGCCTCGGCGGCACGCATGTCCGCGAGCTCCCATGGGTCCGCAAGCCGAGCGCGTCGGTCGAGGTTCGCGCAGCGCGGATCGAGTTCGGCGACGGCGACGTCCGCGTCGGCGACAGCGTCCGCCTCCGCGCGACGACACCCTACGAGACGACCTCGACGGTCTCGTGCATCGTCCCGGGCCACGACCGGCCGGGCACGGAGCTCGTGAACGACGAGGTCGTCGTCCACGACGCGCGGTTCGACTTCGAGCTGCGCGGAACGTGCGCCTTCACCCGCGACTTCGTGTACGAAGGGACCGCTGTTAGGCGACCTCGACCTTGATCACGTTCGTCGATCCGGAGAGGTTGACGGCGGTGCCGGCGACGAGGATGACGAGGTCGCCGCGCTCGACGACGCCGGAGGCGCGGGCGGTCTCGATCGACCGCGCCCAGAGCTCCTCGACGTCGACGGTCGACGGCATCAGGAGCGGCAGCACGCCCCACTCGAGCGTCATCTGCTGGACGGCGGACTGGTGGTGCGAGAGGCCGATCATCGGCCTCGGCGGCCGCAGGCGCGCGATCTGCGAGGCGGTGCGGCCGGTCGCGGTCGCAGCGAGGATCGCCTTCGCGCCGAGCGCCTCGGCGAGCTCGGTCGCCGCGATCGCGATCGCGCGTCGCACGTCCGGCTCGACTCTCGTCGGGAGCTGGTGGCGGAAGCCCATCGCCGGCTCGACCGCGCGCGCGATGCTGTCCATCGTCCGCACCGCCTCGACCGGGAAGCGACCAACGGCGGTCTCGGCGGAGAGCATCACCGCCGAGGTCCCGTCGAGGATCGCGTTCGCGACGTCGCTCGCCTCGGCGCGCGTCGGCTCGGCGTGCTCGATCATCGACTCCAGCATCTGCGTCGCCGTGATCACCGGCTTCCCGGCTTCGAGACAGCGCAGGATGATGCGCTTCTGAAGCAAGGGCACCGTCGCCGCGCCGATCTCCACACCGAGATCGCCGCGCGCAACCATCACCGCATCGGTCTCGAGCAGCACCTCGTCGAGCGCCTCGATCGCCTCCGCCTTCTCGATCTTCGCGATCACGCGCGCGGGCGAGCCGTGCTGCCGGATGATCGCCTGCAGGTCGCGCACGTCGGCGGCCGCCCGCACGAACGAGAGCGCGACGAAGTCGACGCCCAGGTCGAGCGCGAACGCAAGATCGTCGAGATCCTTCTTGGTCAGCGACGGAATCGGGATCGGAACGCCGGGCAGGTTGACGCCCTTGTGCGACTTCACCTCACCGCCGACGACGACGCTGCACATCGCGCGGCCCTGGTCGACTTCCTTCACCGTGAGCCGCACGAGCCCGTCGTCGATCAGCACGTCGTGCCCTGGGCGCAGCACCTCGCCGATGACCGCCGGCGCAACCGGCAGCTCGCCGTCGACCGCGATCTGCTCTCCCACCACAAGCACGTCCTCGCCTTTCAGCAAGATGCGCGGCGCAGGAAGATCGCCGATGCGCAGCTTCGGCCCCTGCAGGTCGGCGATCAGCGCGAGCGGCTTCCCCGTCTCCTCTTGAACGCCGCGCACGGTGCGCGCACTCTCGGCGTGATCCTCGTGCGTACCGTGCGACAGGTTGAGCCGAATCGCGTCGACCCCCGTCTCGACGAGCTCGCGCATCACGTCGTGAGTCGAAGACACCGGGCCGATCGTCGCGACGATCTTCGTCCTACGCCGAACGGCTACCACTTCCCGAACGATAGCGAGAGGACGCGCGGGCGCCGGTCACCCACGCGCGGCGCGCGGGAATGCCGACCAGCCCGGATAGGCAGCGCGATCACCCAGCTCCTCCTCGATGCGAAGCAGCTGGTTGTACTTCGCGACTCGATCCGAGCGCGCCGGCGCGCCGGTCTTGATCTGGCCCGTGCCGAGCGCGACGGCGAGGTCGGCGATCGTGGCGTCCTCGGTCTCACCCGACCGGTGCGACATGACGGCCGTGTAGCCGCTTGCCTGCGCGAGCGACACCGCCTCGATCGTCTCGGTGAGCGTGCCGATCTGATTCACCTTCACGAGGATCGAGTTGGCGACCCCGCGTTCGATTCCCTGCTGGAGGCGCGCAGGGCTCGTGACGAAGAGGTCGTCGCCGACGAGCTGCAGCCGCTCGCCTAGCTCGCGCGTCAGGCCCGTCCAGCACTCCCAGTCGTCCTCGGCCGCGCCGTCCTCGAGCGAGACGACCGGGTAGCGGTCGAGGATGCCCGCCCAGAACCCCGGCATCTCGGCACTCGACTTCTCGCGCCCTTCGAAGCGATAGACGCCGTCGGCGAACACCTCGCTCGCCGCCGGGTCGAGCGCAATCGCAACGCGGTCGCGGTGCCCGGCGCGCTCGGCCGCCTCGAGGATCAGCTCGATCGCCGCCTCGCTCGACTCGAGGTCGGGCGCGAAGCCGCCCTCGTCGCCGACGCCCGTCGAGAGGCCACGCTCGGTGAGGAGCTTCTTCAGCGCGTGATAGACCTCGGCGCCGACGCGCAGCCCGTCCGCGAACGTCTCGGCGCCGACCGGCACCACCATGAACTCCTGCAGGTCGATCGAGTTGGTCGCGTGCGCGCCGCCGTTGATCACGTTCATCATCGGCACGGGCAGCGTCGTCGCAGCATCGCCGCCGAGGAACGCGTACAACGGCTTGCCGGACTCGGCCGCAGCCGCCTTCGCGTTCGCGAGCGAGACGCCCAGCACCGCGTTCGCGCCGAGGCGACCCTTGTTCGGCGTTCCGTCGGCGTCGATCAGCGCGCGGTCGAGTCCCTCTTGATCCGCGGCATCACGACCGCGCGCAACCTGCGCGAGCTCGCCGTTGACGTTCGCGACGGCCTGCGTGACGCCCTTGCCACCCCACTCCGCCGCGCCGTCGCGCAGCTCGACCGCCTCGTGGGCGCCCGTCGAGGCCCCGGACGGCACGATCGCGCGTCCGAGCGCACCCGACTCGAGCCGCACCTCCACCTCGACCGTGGGGTTCCCGCGGGAGTCGAGCACCTGCCGCGCGTGCACGTCGCCGATCTTCACCCTGCGCGCTCCTTTGCCTCGTCGTAGTACGCGTCCTGCTCGTCGAGCGGGAGCGTTGTCCAATCTTTGCCGTCCGCACCCGCGAGTGCTTCGGCAGCCTCCACGCGGGAGCGAAAGCGCTTGGCCGCAGCGCGCAGCTCGAGCTCTGGATCGACGCTCAAGCGCCGCGCGACGTTCACCACGGCGAAGAGCACGTCGCCGAGCTCATCGGCAGCGAACTCTTCCTTCAGCTCGCGGATCTCGTCGTCGAGGTCGCCGACGGCACCGGCAAGATCGGGATACTCGAACCCGACCGCCTTCGCGCGTGACTGCACCTTGCGTGCGTAGAGCAGCGCAGGCAGCCCCTCCGGAACGTCGTGGAAGATCCCTTCGCGACCCTCTTCGCTGCGTTTGATGGCCTCCCAGTTCCGGACGACGTGCTCGCCCGTCTCCGCTTCGACCTCGCCGAAAACGTGCGGATGGCGCCGCACGAGCTTTGCGTGAACGCCGCGCGCCGCCGTCTCGAGATCGCCGGCCCCGCGCTCCTCGAGCAGCAGCGCGAGGAAGTAGGACTGGAAGAGCAGGTCGCCGATCTCGTCGAGGAGCTTCGCGTCGTCACCGGCAAGCGCGGCGTCTGCGACCTCGTAGGCCTCCTCCACCGTGTGCGGCACGATCGTCTCCGCGGTCTGCTCGCGATCCCACGGGCACTCGCGGCGAAGCCGCTCGGTGAGCTGCTGCAGCTCGACGAGCGCGTCCGCGAGAGTCAAGAGCTACTGCGTAGTGGTGCCGGTCGTCGTGTTGACCGACGCGCAGGGATCGGGGTTCGGCGCGTAGCCGGCCTGGTACTTCACGCGCGACCCGTGGCAGTACGACTTGGTCAGGTTCGTCGCGAAGTCGGCGAGCACCGTTTGCTCCTGCTGCTGCACGAGCAGCTGCTTGATCGTCGCCGCCACCTTCTTCTCGGGCGTCGTCGTCTTCGGCTTCACGGCGGTCAGGGGCTCGACGATGAACCACGACTTGTACTGCTTGGGATCGTAGAACGGCGCGTGCACCTTGTTCGTCGGGGCGCTGAACGCGACCTTGTCGAACGCGGGCACAGTCTGGCCCTTCGAGAACGTCGCCTGCCCGCACGTCTGCGCGCTCTGATCCTGCGCGTACTTCTTTGCAAGCGTGCACCACGTCTTCTTGCTGCCCTTCGTGCTGAGCAACTGCTGGTACGCCGCGTCGGCTGCCGCCTTCTTGTCGATCTTCAAGTAGCGGACCGACCGCGACTCGGGAGTCGAGTACGCCGACACATGCGACGCGTAGTACTTCTGCACCGTGGCGTCCGAAACCTTGATGTTCTTGGTGAGCTTCGCCTGGATGGCTTCGGAGATGAGCTGCGACTGAATGTCGTCGCGCACCTGCGCATCTGTCAGCCCTTCCTTCGTGAGCTGCGCCTGGTACTTCTTCTCGTCTCCGCCGAAGTACTGCTTCTTCAGCTGGTTGAGCCGGGCGGTCACCTGGGCGTTCGTGACGTTGATCCCCATCGACTTGGCCTTCTGTGCGCGCTCTGCCTCCTGGACGAGCAGCGTCACAGCCTGGCTCTGAATCGTCTGAAACTCGGACGTCCCCTGCTTCGGGAACTTTTTCTTCTGCTGCTGGTAGCTGCGCTTGGCCTGGTTGATCAGCAGGTTGTAGCTCGCCTGTGAGATGTGCTGGTTGCCGACGACGGCAACATCGCCCGAGCCGAGCTTGGACGAGGAACCGCCTCCACCGCAGCCCGCAAGCAGGGCGGCGGCAAGCGCAATCGGGAGATATGTCTTCACGTTCTTCATAGAAAAACGCCGGCTAGGCGGCCTGGCGGGCGGCCAGCATAGCATCGGCCAGATCGAGCGCCGACTTGAATTCACTCGCTCTTAATGTCACCTCGCGATTGCCGGTCGAGTACACCGCAGTCTCCACATGGGTGCGCAGCTCACGCAGCTCACCCGACCCCATGATGACCGGTCCGACCGCTGCTTTCCCCCCGCGAAAGACCAGGTAGTCGGCCCCCAGAACGGCCAGCTTGAGCTTCGCTTCCTGGATCGCGAACAGGTTCTCGACAGGCTCCGGCAGCGGGCCGTAGCGATCTTCGGTCGCGACGCGCAGCTCGCGAAGATCGTCCTCACTCTCCGCGAGCGCGATGCGGCGATGCAGGTCGATCTTCAATGCCTCGGCGGCGATGTACGCGGCAGGCACGTACGCGTCGACGCGCGCATCGATGCGCACGGGCCGCGTCGCGAGGCGGCGCTGGCCCGAGAGCTCGGCCACTGCCTCGTGCAGCATTTCGACGTAGAGCTCGAACCCGAGCGCGGCGACGTGACCGGATTGCTCGGAACCGAGTAGATCGCCCGCGCCTCTGATCTCGAGGTCGCGCATCGCGATTGCAAAGCCCGCGCCGAGCTCCGTGTGGTCGGCGAGCGTCGCAAGCCGCGCGCGCGACTCCGGGGTCAGCTCGTGTGCATCGGGATAGAAGAGGTAGGCGTGCGCGAGGACATCGCTGCGGCCGACGCGTCCGCGGATCTGGTACAGCTGCGACAGACCGAGCTGATCGGCCCGCTCGACGATCAGCGTGTTCGCCTGCGGGATGTCGAGGCCCGACTCGATGATCGTGGTCGAGACGAGCACGTCCGCGTCGCCCGAGAGGAACGACATCATCTTGTTTTCGAGCTCGCGCTCCGCCATCTGGCCGTGAGCGACGAGGAAGCGCAGCCCCGGGCAGAGCTCCTGCAGCTTCGCGGCCGCCTCTTCGATCGTCTCGACACGGTTGTGCAGATAGAACGCCTGGCCGTTGCGGCCGACCTCACGCTCGAGCGCGGTCTTGATGAGGTCTTCGTCGTATTCGCCGACGAACGTGCGGATCGGCCGACGGCCTTCCGGCGGCGTCTCGATCACCGAGATGTCCCGAAGGCCGGAGAGCGACATGTGCAGCGTTCGTGGGATCGGCGTGGCGGACAGAGCGAGCACGTCGACCTCGAGGCGCAGCTGACGCAGCAACTCTTTCTGCGCAACACCGAATCGCTGTTCCTCGTCGACGATCACGAGCCCGAGGTCCTTCGGGATCACGTCGCGCGAGAGAACGCGGTGCGTGCCGATCAGAACTTCGACCTTGCCCTCCTGAAACTCGGCCAGCACTTTCTTCACGTCGGCCGGCTTCCGGAACCGCGACACCATCTCCACGCGTACGGGAAAGTCGCGATAGCGCTCGCGGAACGTGTTCCAGTGTTGTTGCGCGAGGACGGTCGTCGGCACGAGCATCAACACCTGCCGGCCCGCAACGGCAACCGCGAAGGCGGCGCGTAGCGCGACCTCCGTCTTGCCGAAGCCGACGTCCCCGCAGACGAGGCGATCCATCGGGTGAGGCGCTTCGAGATCCTCCTTCACCGCCTCGATCGCGGTGCGCTGATCCTCGGTCTCGCGATACGGAAACTCACTCTCGAGGCGCTCGACCCATTCATGCTCCACGTCGAAGGCGATTCCCGGCTGCGTCTGCCGCTGCGCGTAGAGCTGAAGGAGCTCCCCGGCCAGCTCGCGCAGATGCTCGCGTGCGCGCGTCTTCAAGTTGTCCCACGCCTTGCCGCCGAGCTTCGAGAGCGTCGGTGACTTCGCATCTGCGCCGACGTAGCGGCTGACCTTGCCGATCTGCTCGTGCGGGACGTACACGCGGTCGTCGCCGCGGTAGGCGAGCAGCAGGTAGTCGCGCGTGACGCCGGCCACCTCTTTCGTCTCGAAGCCGAGCAGTTGCGCGATCCCGTGGTCCTCGTGGACGACGTAGTCGCCCGTGCGCAGGTCGGAGAAGCTCTGCAGCGCGCGGCCGGGCGCGGCGGCCGCGCGCGGCGGGCGCTTGCGAAAGACCTGCGTGTCCGGGAGGAGCGCAACTCCGAGCTCCCGCCACACGAAGCCGCGGCGTGCTGGCGCAACCGCGAACGCGAGCCCCGCCGGCGACTCCCCCGGCTCGAGCAGGTGCGCCGACACCCGGCGGATCAGCTGCTGCTGGCGCAGCGCCTCACCGCGGTGCGGGAATGCGACGACCACGTCGAGCTCCTGCCGGAGGAGGCCGTTGATCTCGTTCTCCGCCTCCGAGAGACCGCGCGCGGAGAGCGCCGGCCGCTGCGCATCGAAGCTGTACGGCTGGCCTTGCGGGAGCGGCGCGAGCTCGGTCGCGCCCGCAAGGTCGATCGCGGCGAGGCCTTGCTCTTCCCACACCGCGGTTACTTCGTCCGGCGACCACACGAGATCGGGCGCACGATCGAACGCCGGAACGAGATCGTCGGGCGGCGCGATCACGGACGGCTCTTCGCCCTCCTCCGGCCCGAGATCGATGTCGACGAGCTCGCGGCGGCGCTCGGATGCGGGATGGATCGTCGCGCGCTCGACCTGCCGGAGCGCGCGCTGCGTGAACGGCGAGAACGCGCGGATCTGCTCGACCTCGTCGCCGAAGAGCTCGATGCGGAGCGGCTCGCGTCCCGTCGTCCCGAACACGTCGACGAGGCCGCCGCGAACCGCGAACTGGCCACGCTCCTCCACCCGCTCGACCCGCTCGTATCCCGCCGACGCGAGCTGCTCCGCGAGCCGGTCGAGACCCGGCTCGTCCCCGGGCGCGACGCGCAGCGTGGGCGGCCTGACCTCCGACGGAGGGAGGCCTTCAGCGACGGCCACGGCCGACGCACAGACGAGCCCGCCGCGTGCGAGCACCTCGAGCGCCCGGGCACGTTCGCCGACGAGATGTGGCGGCGGCTCGAGACCCGAGCCGTAGTGCACGCCGCGCGAGGGAAACAGGCCGACGACGTCGTCGCCGACGAACCACCCCGCCGCCTCGGCGACGTCGCGCGCGTCGGCGTCCTCCGGGAGCAGCGCGACGAGGCTGCGGCCGAGCTCCATGTGCAGCGCCGCGAGCAGCAGCGGGAGCACGGGCTCGGAGACGCGTGCGCGCTCCGGGAACGC
>DASRGD010000008.1:0-16946 GCA_035651195.1 Gaiellaceae bacterium
AGCGCCGACCGCTCTGTTACCTTCACCTTCAAGAGTCCCTCCCTGTCGCTCGCTGGGATGTCTCGCAACACCCATCGTGAGCGGCAGGGAGGACGTCTCTCCGACCGCTACTCCTCCACTACCGCAGGATCCGGGTAGCTACCGGGATCCTGCGGGACGTCGGGCAGCTAGGCGCCGATCGGGTGCCAGACGGTCTTCAGCTCGAGGAACGCCGAGATCTCGTTGAGGCCCTGGCTGTCGGTCAGCCCGGCGACGACCCGCTTGACGTTCTCGGCCGCGGCGCGCTCGAGATCGGAGCGAAGGCCGTCGGCGCCGGTGACGTCGATCGCGTTCACGTCCATGTGCGACGCGAGCCACGGCGCGAGCTCGGCGCGGAAGCCGGTCAGCAGGTTGACGGCGCCGGCGGGCACGTCGCTCGTCGCGAGCGCCTCCGCGAGCTCGATCGCCGCGAGCGGGCTCGTCTCCGACGCGAGCGCGACGACGGCGTTACCGCCGACGAGCGCCGGCGCGACGCGCGAGACGAGGCCGAGCAGCGGCGGCTCGTCCGGCGCGACGATCCCGACGACGCCCGTCGGCTCGGGGACGGTGAAGTTGAAGTAGGGGCCGGCGACCGGATTCGCCGAGCCGAGCACCTGGGCGAGCTTGTCGGCGAAGCCGGCGTACCAGACCCAGCGGTCGATCGCGCGCTCGACCTCGTCTCGGCCGGTCGCGAGCTCGGCGAACTCGCCGGCGCGCGCCTCCATCATCTCGGCGATCCGGTAGAGGACTTGGCCACGGTTGTAGGCGGTCGCACCCGCCCACGTCGGCTGCGCCGCGCGCGCGGCGACGACCGCGTCGCGCAGGTCCTTGCGCGAGGCGCGGGCCACGTTCTGGCCCTGAGCCTCGTAGGTGCGGCCGCTCTCACTGCGCGGGAACGCGCCGCCGATGAAGAGCTTGTACGTTTTCTTGACCGGCAGACGGGCCACGACGGCAGGATACGGCCGGCCGCGAGGCGGTGACGGATCCGTCACGGTGTCTGACCCCGGGAGGCCGAACGGCGAACTCCACCGGACCCGGGGCTCGACGAGCGTCAGAGCAGGGGTCGTCGTCGGACGTCGGCGAGTCTGGCGCCGCCACCGTTCCGCCCCGCGACGAAGCCCGCAGCGCGGTCGCGCCGCGCACAGCCCGGCGATCGAGACGCCACAACCGTAGCCGCAGCAATCGTCGTCCGGGCGCAAGTTCACCGTCTCGAAACACTCTTGTGACGGTTTCGTCACGGTGTCTGACACCGTTGAGGCGACGGGCCACACCGAAGGCAAGGACGAAGGGACGCTTGCAGCCTCCACCCACGCCAGTGGACGGCGACGAGCATCGCCGGGAACGCCAGGAGGGCACGACGACTACGCAGGCCGCGAGCAGCGGCCGGACGAGCGGCATCGCTCAGTCGCCATCGACGTACGGCGCGAGGCCGTGGAGGCCGCCCTCGCGGCCGAAGCCCGACTCCTTGTAGCCGCCGAACGGACTCGCGGGGTCGAAGCGGTTGTACGTGTTCGCCCAGACGACGCCGGCGCGCAGCCGCTCGGCCATCCAGAGGATGCGCGACCCCTTCTCGGTCCAGACGCCGGCGGAGAGCCCGTAGGGCGTGTTGTTCGCCTTCTCGACCGCCTCGTCGGGCGTGCGAAAGGTCAGCACGCTGAGCACGGGGCCGAAGATCTCCTCCTGTGCGATGCGATAGCTCTGCGCGACGTTCGTGAACACGGTCGGCGCGAACCAGTAGCCCTTCTCGGGCAGGCGGCAGGGCGGCTGATAGATCTCGGCGCCCTCCGCACGCCCGGCGGCGACGAGCTCCTCGATCTTCGCGAGCTGCTGCCGCGAGTTGATGGCGCCCACGTCCGTGTTCTTGTCGAGCGGGTCGCCGACGCGCAGCGTCGCCATCCGCCGCTTCAGCTTGTCGATCAGCGGCTCGGCGACCGACTCCTGCACGAACAGGCGCGAGCCAGCGCAACAGACGTGGCCCTGGTTGAAGTAGATACCGTTGACGATTCCCTCGACCGCCTGGTCGATCGCAGCATCGTCGAAGACGATGTTCGCCGCCTTGCCGCCGAGCTCGAGCGTCAGCTTCTTGCCGCTGCCAGCGAGCCGGCGCTGGATCGCCTTGCCGACCTCGGTCGAGCCCGTGAACGCGATCTTGTCGACGTCGGCGTCGACGAGCGCGGCGCCGGCCGAGCCGTCGCCGGTGACGATGTTGACGACGCCGGACGGCAGCTCCGCCTGACAGACGACGTCGCAGAAGAGGAGCGCCGTCAGCGGCGTCGTCTCGGCGGGCTTGAGGACGACCGTGTTGCCCGCGGCAAGTGCCGGCGCGACCTTCCAGGCGAGCATCAGGAGCGGGAAGTTCCACGGGATGATCTGACCGGCGACGCCGAGCGGCTTCGGGGCCCGGTTCGGGAACGCGTACTCGAGCTTGTCCGCCCAGCCCGCGTAGTAGAAGAAATGGGCGGCCGCGAGTGGCAGGTCGACGTCGCGCGACTCCTTGATCGGCTTGCCGCCGTTCAGCGACTCGAGCACGGCGAACTCGCGCGAGCGCTCCTGGAGGATGCGAGCGATCCGGAAGAGGTACTTCGCGCGCTCGCTGCCGGGCAGTCCCGACCAGTCCTCGAACGCCTCGCGCGCGGCCGCAACCGCGTGCCCGACCTCGGCCGGCGTCGCCTGCCCGACGACCGCAAGCGGCTCCTCGTCCGCGGGCGAGAGCGTCGTGTACGTCTCGGTCGGCTCGAGCCACTCGCCGCCGACGAAGTGCCCGTAGCGCTCGTGCAGCGAGACGATCTCGCGCGACTCCGGTGCCGGCGCGTACGTCCACTCGCGCGGGACCGGGGCGCTTCCGCGGCCGCGTTCGAGCTCACTCATCGACCTGCACCTCGTCGAGCGTGAACGCTTCGAAGCTCTGCAGCAGCTCTTGCAGCCGGCTGAGCCGCGGTCGCAGCTCGGCCCGGAAGCGCTCGATCGACTCGAGGTCCGGCCAGGGACCGAAGCTTCGGAAGACGTTCGGGCGCTCGCGATCGCGCAACAGCACCGGCGTACCGGCGCCGAGCCGATAGCCGAGCGGTTTCAGGCTGCTCCACGCATCGACGAACTCGTCCTCGCGACCGGGCCGCACCGTCCACACGCCGTGCGTCCAAACCGTCATCAGTCGTTGGTGAAGTAGTCGCGTGACTGGTAGGCACCCGTCTTCTCCTTGCGGATCTGCATCAGGATGTCGTTGAGGAGCGACGAGGCGCCGATCCGGTAGAGGTCCGGAGTGAGCCAGTCCGGGCCGAGCGTCTCGTGCACCTGCACGAGGTACTGGATCGCATTCCTGGACGCGCGGATGCCGCCGGCAGGCTTCATGCCGACGCGACGGCCGGTGCCGTCGTAGACGTCGCGGATCGCTTCGAGCATCACCAGGTGCACCGGCAGCGTCGCCGCGCCGGGCAACTTGCCTGTCGACGTCTTGATGAAGTCGGCTCCCGCCGCCATCGCGAGCAGCGACGCGCGGCGGACGTTGTCGTAGCTGCCGAGCTCCGCCACCTCGAGGATCACCTTCAGGTGCACGCCGCCGCACGCTTCCTTGACACGCGCGATCTCTTCGTACACCTGCGCGAAGCGACCGGAGAGAAAGGCGCCGCGGTCGATCACCATGTCGACCTCGTCTGCCCCGAGCGCGACGACGTCCGCGACTTCGCGCAGCTTCACGTCGAGCGGGCTCTGCCCGGAGGGGAACGCGGTCGCGACGGAGGCCACCCTGACGCTGCTGCCCGCGAGCCGGTCCTTCGCGACCGCGACGAGGTTCGGGTAGACGCAGACGGCCGCGACCGACGGCACGCTCGGGTCGCTCGGATCCGGCCGGATCGCCTTCGAGCAGAGCGCGGTGACCTTGCCGGGCGTGTCCTGCCCCTCGAGCGTCGTCAGGTCGCAGCAGCGAATCGCGAGCTCGAGCGCCCACAGCTTCGCCTCCCGCTTGATGCTCCGCTTCGCAAGCTCGCCCGCGCGCGCCTCGACCGCGACCTGGTCGACTGCGCCGCTCCGCGGCAGCCGGAGCTTGAGCGGCAGCTCGAACTCGGCCGGCAGCGCGGGCGCCTGCACCATCGGACCGAGTGTAGCTCCGGCCCGGCAGAACGAACCTGCGAGACTCCGCGCGTGGCCGAGGCAGAGATCGGCGTCTTCGGAGGCTCGGGGTTCTACTCGTTCGTCGACGTCGTCGACGAGGTCGAGGTCGAGACGCCGTACGGGCGACCCTCGGCGCCGCTCGTCATCGGCGAGATCGCGAGCCGCCGCGTCGCGTTTCTCCCGCGCCACGGCCGCAAGCACGAGCTGCCGCCGGCGCAGATCCCGTACCGCGCGAACGTCTGGGCGATGCGCGAGCTCGGCGTGCGGCGGCTCATCGGCCCGTGCGCGTCCGGGGCACTGCGGCCGGAACTCGAGCTCGGCGGCTTCGTCGTCTGCGACCAGTTCGTCGACCGCACGGTCGGACGCGCGGACACGTTCTACGAGGGCCCAGAGACGACGCATGTCTCGGCCGCCGACCCGTACTGCCCCGACCTGCGGCGTGTGCTGGTCGAGACGGCGCACGAGCTCGGAATCACGGTCTACGACGGCGGCACCGTCGTCGTCATCCAGGGGCCGCGGTTCTCCACGCGCGCCGAGTCGAAATGGTTCCAGGCGATGGGCTGGGACATGATCAACATGACCGCGTACCCGGAAGGCTGGCTCGCGCGCGAGCTCGAGCTCTGCTACGCCAACATCTCGATGGTCACCGACCACGACGTCGGCGTCGAGGGCACGGTCCCCGTCTCGCACGAGATGGTGCTGCGCGTCTTCGAAGAGAACAACGAGAAGCTCCGCGCCCTCCTCTTCGGCGCGATCCCGAAGATCGGCCCGCAGCCCGAGGACGTGTGCGCGACCGCCTTACGCGGCGCGCGCGTCTGACACCCGCCGGTCTCAGAGACGTCTCAGAGACAATCTGCGCCGGTGCAGGCATTTCGCGCGGCCGCAGCCGGCGATTCGCCAGCGCCAGTCTCAGAGACAGCTCTGACACGCGTCAGAGCCCGAGCCGCTCGAGCATCGTCTCGTCGCGTCGCCACTTCGGCGCCGCACGCACCTGCAGCTCCAGGAAGATCTTGCGGCCGAGGAGCTCCTCGATCGCCGGGCGCGCCCAGCGGCCGATCTCCCGCACCATCGAGCCGCCGCGCCCGATCAGGATCTGCTTCTGACTCTCCGTCTCGGTGTAGATGCGGACGCGCACGCGCCGGTCGTCGATCTCGACGACCTCGGTCGTGACGGCATGCGGAACCTCTTCCCGCGTCAGCTGCAGCGCCTGCTCGCGCACGAGTTCCGCGATCCGCGCCTCGAGCGGCAGGTCGGTCACCTCGCCCTCCGCGTAGTAGCGCGGGCCCTCCGGCAGGAGCGAGATCAGATCGTCGCGCAGGTCGGCGACGCCGTCGCCGGTCTTCGCGCTGACCGGGTGCAGCGAGTGGAAGTCGCCGAGCTCGGAGGCAGCTTTCATCTGGGTCGCGATGTGCGCCGGCTTCAGCCGGTCGACCTTGTTGACGACGATCACGACGGGGACGCCGAGCGAGAAGACGCGCCGCGCGACGAAACGATCGCCCGCGCCGATTCGCTCGCGCGCGTTGACGACGAGCAGAACGGCGTCGAGGTCGTCTGCCATCGTCTCGTCGATCCGCTCCTGCATCCGCTCCGTCAACCGGTCGATCGGCCGCTGCCAGCCCGGCAGGTCGACGAGCACGAGCTGCGCGTCGGGCGCGTTGTGGATGCCGCGAACGCGGCGGCGGGTCGTGTGCGGAACTCGCGAGACGATGGCCACCTTGACGCCGGTGAGCGCGTTCACGAGCGTCGACTTGCCGACGTTCGGCCGGCCGGCGACGGCGACGAAGCCCGACCTCATCCCGGCAGGTCCCACGCCCCGGGCAGAAGCTCGGCCGGCGTGGTCGTTCGGATCTCGCCGCCGGGGTCGCGGTAACTGACCTTGCCGATCCGGAACTCGTGGAGCCACTGGCGACAGGCGCCGCAGGGCGCGGCGCTGATGCCGATCGCAGCCAGCTCACCCGGTCGCACGCCCGCGGCGACCGCCGCGGCGATCGCGCTCCGCTCTGCGCAGATCCCGAGCGGATAGGCGGCGTTCTCGACGTTGACCCCGGCGAACTCGCGCCCGTCGCGTGTGCGAACGACGGCGCCGACCAGGTAGCGCGAGTAGGGCGCGTACGCGCGCGCGGCCGCCGCCTCCGCCCGCTCGACGAGCTCGGCGCTCACGCGAGCTGGAAGAGCGCGAGCGCGGTCAGGGAGCCGAGCAGGGCGCCGAAGACGACCTCGAGCGCCGAGTGCACGCCGGACTCGATCCGCGTCTGCGCGACCAGCACCGCCAGTACGAGCGCGATCAGCGAGACGATGAAGCGGCGACTCGAGCCGGCGGCGTAGGTGACGGCGATCCAGGCAGCGAAGGCGATGGCGGCGTGGCCCGACGGCAGGCCGCCGCGCAGCGGCGTCCCGCGCCCCGTCCACGCCTTCGTCGCGATCACGCCGACGACGGTGATCGCGAGCGCGGCCAGCGTCAGGGCGGCGGGTGCGTCGCGCAGCCGGTCGAGCAGGTGCCCGGAGCGGGCGCTGACGCGGTGCGAGAAGACGAGGTAGCCGACTGCGACCGCGTTCACGGTCGCGATCAGCACGGCGCCGGCGGCCACGTCCTTCGCGAGCTTCGCCATCGGGTCGAACGACGTGGTCGCGACGTCGATCGCGCCCTCGATCGCCGAGTTGATCATCTCCGCGATCAAGACGAAGGTGATCGAGATCAGGAGCGCGATCAGCTCGATCTTCGAGACGGCGACGACGAGCGCGAGCACGATCACGCCGATCGCGACGACGAAGTGGATCCGCATGTTTCGCTGCGTTCGGAGGACGTGGATGATCCCCTCGAACGCGTAGTTGAACGAATCGAAGATCGTGCGTGAGCGCCAGGAGCTCATGCAAGGAGCTCCCGCTCACGCGACTCCATCAGCTCGCCGTGGTCGTAGCCGAGCAGGTGCAGCAGGCCGTGCGTCAGCGGCTCGCGCCACCCGTCGCCGACGACCTGTGGACAGAGCACGACGTCGCCGAGGGCGCGCGGCAGCCCCGCCGGCAAGGCGTCACGGCGGTCGATCGGAAAGGAGAGGACGTCGGTCGGCTCGTCGACGCCGAGGTGGTCGCGCTTCAGCGCCCGCATCTCGGCGGCGCCGACGAACACGAGCCCGAGCTCGCCGTCGTCGATCCCCTCCGCCCGCAGCACCCGGCCCGCCAGCTCGACCGCGGCCGCCTCGTCGACCTCGACGCCGCTCCGGTTGTCGACCTCGACCGAGAGCACGCTCAACGCCTCCGTTCGGTCCCGGTCTCCTCCGCGTGCTGCCTGTACGCCTCGACGATCCGCTGGACGAGCTTGTGCCGCACGACGTCCTCGTGCCCGAAGCGGATGAACGCGATTCCATCGATCTCGCTCAGGATGTCCTGCACTTGGATCAGGCCCGAGGCCTGGTCGCGGGGCAGGTCGACCTGCGTCACGTCGCCGGTCTCGACGACCTTCGAGCCGAACCCGAGGCGCGTCAGGAACATCTGCATCTGCTCCGGCGAGGTGTTCTGCGCCTCGTCGAGGATGATGAAGCTGTCGTTCAGAGTCCGGCCACGCATGAAGGCGAGCGGCGCGACCTCGATCGTACCGCGCTCCATGTACGTATTCGCCTTCTCGGGGTCGAGCATGTCGTAGAGCGCGTCGAAGAGCGGCCGCAGGTAGGGATCGACCTTGGCGAGCATGTCGCCGGGGAGGAAGCCGAGCCGCTCGCCGGCTTCGACCGCCGGCCGCGTGAGGATGATCCGCGCCACCTGTCGCTCCGAGAGCGCCGCGACTGCGAGCGCCATCGCGAGGTACGTCTTGCCCGTCCCGGCCGGCCCGATGCCGAAGGTGACGGTGCGGTTGCGAATCGCGTCGACGTATGCCTTCTGCGTCACCGTCTTCGGCGCGATCTTCTTGCCGCGGTGCCGCCAGACGACGTCGTCGAACACCTCGCGCACGTCCTGCTCGGCCTCGAGCGCACCGAGGACGGCGTCGACCGTGTGCGCGCCGATCTGGTGGCCGCCCTCGACGAGCTCGACGAGCTCGTCGATCACCTCGCGCGCCTCGTTCACGTCCTCGTCGGCGCCCTCGAGCGTCAGGCGGTTGCCGCGGAGCCGGATCGTGCAGTTGAGCCGGTCGCGGAGCGCCTCGAGTACCCCGTCCGCCATCCCCGCCAGCTCCGCCGCGACGGCGTTCGAGACGTCGAGAACTTCCTGCACAGCCGCAGTGTAGGCAGCGACACGAACGGCACGCGCCGTGCGCACCGGCGCGGAACTCGTTCCTCAGTCGCGGGTCGGCGAGAAGGTCGCGAACGCGACCGCGCCATCCGGGCCCGCCTCGAGCGGTGCGGCACGTCGGCGCGAATCGTCATCCGCTCGGCGGGCACCGAGCGGCGACGACGCCCTCGAAGAGCCGCTGGCGGTCGAGCGCGGCGACGTCTGCGAACGCGCTCACGCGAGCTTCTCGCGCACGAGCTGGCTGACCGCCGAGCCGTCGGCGCGGCCGGCGACCTGCGGCATCACGTCGGCCATCACCCGGCCCATGTCGCGCAGGCTCGTGGCGCCGTTCTCGGCGATCGCATCGTCGACGATCTGCTCGAGCTCCTCCTCCGAGATCGGCTCCGGCATGAACTCCGCGAGCACGGCCAGCTCGGCCTCCTCCCCTGCCGCCTGCTCCTCACGGCCGCCGGCGCGAAACGCCTCCGCCGCTTCTTGCCGGCGCTTCCGCTCGCGCTGCAGCACCTGGAGCTCCTCGTCGTTGGAGAGCGGCCGCTGCAAGTCCTTCTCCGCCGTCCGCAGGCTGGCGAGGATCAGCCGCAACGCGTCACGACGCGGCGCGTCGCGTGCGAGCGTCGCCTGTTTCACCTCGCTCTCGATCTGCTCGATCAGGCTCACAGCTCGGTCACCGCGGTCAGCGCGCTCAAGTCGAGGTGGCTCTCGACGTCCCCGATCAGGTGCCAGTGGAGGTGGAAGATCGTCTGACCGGCGCTGCGGCCGACGTTCGTTTGCACCTGGTAGTCGGTGAGCCCGACCTCGCGTGCGGTCTCGGCGATGAACTCGAGCATTCGCTTCAGCTCCCAGGCGTGGAACTCACCGATCTCGCGAAACGACTCGACGTGGTGCTCCGGGATGATCAGCAGGTGCGTCTGCGCCTTCGGGTTGACGTCGTGGATCGCGACGAAGCCCTTCGTCCTCGCGACGTAGCTCCCTTCGCGCACGATGTCGCAGAAGAGGCAGTTGTCATGCCGCGACGGCAAGGATCCCCTCCTCGGTGACAGCCTCTGCTCGGACGCGGACGAGCGCGCCGACCGGCGCATCGACGAAGAACGGCGAGTAGTCGTCGCCGTAGCCGCGGCCGGGACGGTCGACGAGCACGAGATCGTCGCGGCCGAGCTTCGTCCGCCAGCGCCGCTGCTCGAGCTGACGCGAGAGCGCGCGCAGGCGCGCGCCGCGGTCCTTCTTGACGGCGGCAGGCACCTCGTCGGCGTGCGCAGTCCGCGTTCCCGGTCGCGGCGAGTACGGAAAGACGTGCACCTTGGTGATCCCTGCCGCCTCGACCGTGCGCAGCGTGTTCGCGAACGCCGCCTCGTCCTCGGTCGGGAAGCCGACGATCACGTCCGTCGTCAGGTTGAACTCGTCTCGCAATCCGGCGAGCCTGGCGAGGAACGTGCGGGTGGTGTAGCGCCTCCGCATCCCGCGAAGGACGCCGTCGTCGCCGGACTGAAGCGGGACGTGCAGATGCCGCGCGACCGTCGGCGACTCCCGCAGCGCCGCGACGAGCTCGCGGCTCACGTGGTTGATCTCGATCGAGCTGAGGCGCAGGCGCTCGAGGCCGGGCGTCGCGGCCGCGGCGCGGACGAGCCGCGGCAGGTCGTAACCGGCTGTGCGGTCGCGGAAGCAGCCGAGGTTGATGCCGGTCAGCACGATCTCGTGGTGGCCCTGGCGGACGCGGCGCGCGATCTCGGCGAGGACGGCGTCGGCGGAACGGCTCCGGGAGCCACCGCGGACGAGCGGGATGACGCAGAACGCGCACGAGAACGAGCAGCCGTCCTGGATCTTCACGAACGCGCGGACTCGGTCGAGGCGGGCGTCCGACTGGACGCAGCCGATCGCGCCCACGTCGCCCGCGATCGCGGCCGCCGCGTGCTCGGGCCGCCCGCGGACGACCGTCACCTTCTCGGGCAGACCCGTGAACGCGCCGCCGCCCAGGTTCGCGGCGCAGCCGGTGACGTAGACACGACCGTGCGAACGGGCGGCCCGGGCCGCGGCCTTGCGGCTCTTCGCGAGCGCCTCGTTCGTGACGCAGCAGGTGCTGATCACCGCGACGTCCGCGGTCGCGCCGCCGCTCTCCGCGTGCCCGTCGGCGAGAAGCCGCTCGCGGATCTCCTGGACGTCGGCGTGGGAGACCTTGCAGCCGAGGAAGTCGACGTGGAACCGGCTCACGCGCAGATGCTACTTCGGCGCTCACCCTCGAGCGTAGAGCTCGCCCGCCCAGCCGTCGAGCTCCCGCCGTTCGAGCACGCGATAGCCACGCGGTTGGACGGCGTCGCGGGCGAGGTAGCCGGACGTGACGAGCCGCTCGGCGGCGAGCCGGGGCATCAGCGCCTCGAGGACGTCGGGCGCGATGTTCGCGACCGCGACCTCCGCGCTCGGCAGCTCGTCGACGAGCGCGTCGAGGCGACGCGACTCGACGGCCACACCGTTCGCGGCGGCGTTCGCGCGTGTCGCGGCGACCGCCGCCGCGTCCACGTCGACGGCCGTCACGGGGCCGAACCCGAGCCGCGCGGCTGCGATCGCGAGCACGCCGGAGCCGCACCCGACGTCGAGCAGGCGCGCGCGCGGCAGCTCGACGAGGAGCTGCAGGCAGAGCCGCGTCGTCGCGTGGGTGCCCGTCCCGAACGCGCGCCCGGGCTCGATCAGCACCGCGAGGGCGCCCGCGGGCGGCGTCTCCCACGGCGGGCCGACCCACAGGGGGCCGGTTGCGACGCCGCGGTGGAACTGACGCCATCGCTCCTCCCACCCCGGCGCGACCTCGGTCACCTGCGCTCCCGGGAAGGCGGCGCGGACACGCTCCGCGGCCTCGCCGTACGCAGCGAGCTCGAGACCGTCGTCGGCGTCGCGCTCCTCGAAACCCTCGCCGGCGAGCTCGACGAAGCGTGCGCGCAACTCCTCGGCGCGCTCGCGCGGGACGGTGACCGCCGCCCGGATCAGCGGAAGGCGCTCTTCAGCTTCTCGAAGAAGCCCTCCTCGCGACGGTAGGTGCCCTCGTCGCTCGAGCGCTCGAACTCCTCCAGCAGGCGGCGCTGCTCGTCGCTGAGGCGGCGCGGGATCATGACGTTGACGAGCACGCGCTGGTCGCCGCGCCCGAACCCGTGCAGGACCGGCATACCGCGGCCACGCAGGATCTTGACGTCGCCCGGCTGCGTCCCCGGCTCGAAGTCGAGCTCGACCGGCCCCTCGAGCGTCTCGACGGTGACGCTGGTGCCGAGCGCCGCCTCGACCGCGGTCAGGTCGATCTGCGTGTAGATGTCGTCGCCCTCTCGCACGAAGCGCTCGTGGGGACGGACGCGCACGGCGACGTAGAGGTCGCCCGGACGTCCGCCGGCGAGACCGGCGTGGCCGGCGCCGGTCACGCGGATCCGCTGGCCGTTGTGGATTCCCGGCGGAATGTCGACCTCGAGCTCGCGCTGCTCGATCCGCCGGCCGGCGCCGTCACAGCCGTCGCAGCGATGCTCGGCGATCCGGCCGCTGCCGCCGCAGTCGGGACACGTCGTCGTGCGGACGAACTCGCCGAGGACGCTGCGCGACACTTGTCGCAGCCGGCCGGCGCCGCCACAGCGACGGCAGCTCCGCAGCGCGGTGCCCGGCTTGACGCCGCTGCCCCCGCACGTCGCGCAGGTGACGGCGACCTGGAGCGTGAAGCTCTTCGTCGCGCCGCGGGCGGCGTCGAGCAGATCGATCTCGACCTCGGCGGCGACGTCGGCGCCGTCGGCGCGACCGCCGGGCCGGCCGCCGAACAGGTCGTCGCCGAAGAAGGTTGCGAACAGGTCGCCGAGGTCACCGAGGTTGAAGTGCGTCGGCGTGAACCCGCCCGAACGCAGGCCGGCGTGTCCGTAGCGGTCGTACAGCTGCCGCGTCTCGGGGTTCGAGAGCACCTCGTACGCCTCGGACACCTCGCGGAAGCGATCCTCGGCGTCCGGCTGGTCGGAGACGTCGGGGTGCAGCTGCCGCGCGAGCCGGCGGAACGCGCGCTTGACCTCCGTCTCGTCCGCGTCGCGAGCGATTCCCAGCAGCTCGTAGTAGTCGCGTTCGGTCGTCGACATCCCGCGTCACATGTTGCCAGGCAGGAAGGCGCGATCAGTCGTCGCCGTAGACCTGCTCGACGAAGCGCGAGAGCTCGTGTGCCGCCGCCCGCACCGACCGCAACGCCTTCTCGTAGTCCATCCGCAGCGGCCCGAGCAAGCTGACCGTGCCGAGGGGCTGGTTGGGCAGCCCGTAGCTCGCCCCGACGAGCGCGAGCTCGCGGAGGCCCGACGGCTCGAGCTCATCGCCGACTCGCGCGAACGAACGGCGGGCGTCGACGGAACGCGCGAGCACGTCGAGTAGCGCCGCGCGCTTCTCGAGCGCCTCGATCAGGCTGCGGTAGGCGTCGACCTCGCCGGCGCGGAGGTCGTCGAGGAGACCGGCCGCTCCGCCCACGTACAGCTGCCGCTCCTCGTCGACCGCGTCGAAGGCGCTCCGGATCACCTGCAGGAACATCCCCTCGCGCGGCGACAGCCCCGGCTCCTCGAACGCGCGCCGCAACAGGTGCGAGCGGAGACGGACGCCACCGAGCCGCTCGCGGAGGTAGTCGGCCGCCCAGAGGACGAGGCCAGGGTCGACGGCGTGCGCAAAGGCGTAGCGCTGCTTGGCCACCCCTCCGGTCGAGGTGATGACGACGACCATGACGACGTTCGGCTGGAGCGGTAGCACCTCGACGTGGCGGATCGTCGCCGCCTCGAGCGGCGGCGCGGAGACGAGCGCCAGCAGCCGGGTCAGCTGGGACAGCAGGTCCGTCGTCGCTTGCAGCGCCTCCTCGATCTCCGCCCGCGCCGCCGCCAGGCCGAGCGGGAACTCGGCCGGCCGCGACTCGGGCTTGGCGAGCAGCTCGTCGACGTACGTCCGGTAGCCGGCCTCGGTCGGGATCCGGCCGGCCGAGGTGTGCGGGTGCGTGAGCAGCCCGCGCCGCTCGAGGTCGGCGAGCTCGGCGCGCACCGTCGAGGAGGAGAGGTCGAAACCCGCCCGTTCGACCAGCGTCTTCGACCCGACCGGCTGCCCGGTGGCGATGTACTCCTCGATGATGCGACGCAGGATCCGCCGCTGCCGCTCCGAGAGCACGGCTTCCATGCCGCCATGGTAGGACAGCCGCAGCCGCAGCCCGGCGTCGCCGGAGGCTACGCGAGCAGCCGGGCGGTGACCCCGTCGCCGAGGAAGCGGCCGCGCCGCGTGAGCGTAAGCGCGTGTCCGTGCCGCGCCGCCAGCCCGAGCCGTTCGAGCCGTCGCAGGCCCTTCTCGTCGAGCGCGTGCCCGAGGCCGGCGAGTGGGAGCGGCTCGTCGAGGCGGAGCCCGAGCATGAGCCGTTCGGCGTCGCGGGTCGCCCGCGGCAGGTGCTCGCGCTCGCGCGGCGGCCGTTCGCCTGCCGCCAGCGCCGTCAGGTAGCCACGCAGCGAGGAAGCGTTGCGCCAGCGCTCTTGTTCGATTGTGCTGACCGCGCCCACGCCGAGGCCGAGGTAGTCCCGTCCGAGCCAGTATCCGAGGTTGTGACGAGCTCGCAGGTCGCGACCGCCTGCCGCAGCGCCGACGCGGCAGAAGTTCGCGGTCTCGTACCAGCGGTACCCGGCGCCCGTCAGCGCCTCGACGACCAGCTCGAAGTACGCCTCCATCGACTCGGCCGCCCGTGCGAGTGCCGCTCCGTGCGCATGCGTGAAGCGGGTTCCCGGCTTGGCCTCCAGCTCGTACGCCGAGACGTGCTCCGGCTCGAGTGCGACAGCCTCGGCGAGGTCGCGCCGCAGGTCGGAGGGCCTCTGGCCGGGGATGCCGTAGATGAGGTCGAGTGAGATGTTGTCGAAGCCGGCATCACGGAAAAGGTAGACGGCGCGGCGGATGTCGTCGGGCCTGGCAACCCGTTCGAGCACGTCCAGAAGAGGCGCGTGGAAGCTTTGTGCGCCGATCGACACGCGATTGACGCGGTTTCGGCGCAGAAGCGTCGCGAGCTCGAGCGTCACCGTCTCGGGGTTCGCCTCGACCGTCACCTCGTCCGCGTCCGGGAGCGCTGCGAGCAACCGCTCGAGGGCGGTCGGCTCCGTGAACGTCGGCGTCCCGCCGCCGAGGAAGATCGTCTCGAGCCGCGGCGCGAGGGCCGCTCGCTCCAGCTCGAGCTCGGCGAGCAGCGCCTCGACGTAGCGGCCGTGCTCCCCGCGCCGCCCGACCGCCGTCACGAAGTCGCAGTACCCACAGCGGTGGGCGCAGAACGGCAGATGGACGTAGAGGTGGCGCGCGCCGCTCACGTCGCCACCGCCCGGCGCGGGCGCGGCACGAGTTCGCCGCTGCAGTTCGGGCAGACGCGCACGAGCGCATCGGCGCAGGCTGCGCAGAACGTGCACTCGAACGAGCAGATGAACGCCGCGCCGGCGGGCTCGACCGCGTCGCCGCACCGTTCGCAGAGCGATCGCATCTCGAGCGCCACTAGCGCTTCCCGTCCCCCAGGTTCAACACGGCGAGGAACGCCTCCTGCGGCACCTCGACGGCACCGACCTGCTTCATGCGCTTCTTCCCCTCTTTCTGTTTCTCGAGCAGCTTCCGCTTGCGCGTGATGTCGCCGCCGTAGCACTTCGAGAGCACGTCCTTGCGCCGCGCCTTCACCGTCTCGCGCGCGATCACGCGCGAGCCGATCGCCGCCTGGATCGGCACGTCGAACAGCTGGCGCGGGATCTCCTCGCGCAGCCGCTCGACGAGCGCGCGGCCCCGCTCGTACGCGAAGTCGCGGTGGATGATCAGCGAGAGCGCGTCGACCGGATCGCCGCCGACCAGGATGTCGACGCGCACGAGCGAGCCAGGCCGGAAGCCGACGTAGTCGTAGTCGAAGCTCGCGTAGCCGCGCGTGCGGGACTTCAGCTGGTCGTAGAAGTCGAGCACGATCTCGGCGAGCGGCAGCTCGAACGTCAGGTGCGCGCGCGCCTCCGACAGGTACTCGAGATGGTCGAAGCGGCCACGCCGCTCGCTGCACAGCTCCATCACCGCGCCGATGTAGTTCTTCGGGACGATGATCGAGGCCTCGATGTACGGCTCCTCCACCTCGTCGAACGAGTCCGGCATGTCCGACGGTGTGTGCACCTCGAGCCAGTCCGGATCGTTCAGACGGCGGACGCGGTAGGCGACCGTCGGCGCGGTGACGAGCAGGTCGAGATCGAACTCGCGCTCGAGTCGCTCGCGCACGATCTCCATGTGCAGCAGGCCGAGGAAACCGCAGCGGAAGCCGAAGCCGAGCGCCTGCGAGGTCTCGGGCTCGTAGAAGAGCGCCGCGTCGTTCAGCTTCAGCTTCTCGAGGGCGTCGCGCAGCTCCGGGTACTCGTCCGAGTCGGTCGGGAAGAGGCCGGCGAACACCATCGGCTTCACGTCCTTGTAGCCCGGCAACGGGGTCACGGCCGGTCGTGCGTCGGCGGTGAGCGTGTCGCCGACGCGCAGCTCGGAGACGTCCTTCAGACCCGTGACCACGTAGCCGACCTCGCCCGCCGAGAGCCGCTCGACCGGCCGCATCGCCGGCGCCATGAAGCCGATCTCCTGCGCCTCGAACCGCGTCCCGAGCGCCATCGCGAGCAGCTGCTCGCGCCGGCGGAGCTCCCCGTCGACGACGCGGACGAACGCGACGACGCCGCGGTACTGGTCGTAGGACGAGTCGAAGATCAACGCGCGCGCGGGAGCGGCCGGGTCGCCGACCGGCGCCGGGATCCGCTCGACGATCGCGTCGAGCACCGCCTCGACACCCTGCCCCGTCTTCGCGGAGATGCGCAGGACCCGCGCCGGATCCTCGCCGATCAGGTCGGCGAGGTCGGCGGCCGTGCCGTCCGGATCGGCCTGAGGCAGATCGATCTTGTTGACGACGGGAACGATCTCCAGGTTGTTCTCGATCGCCAGGTAGGCGTTCGCGAGCGTCTGCGCCTCGATCCCCTGCGCGGCATCGACGACGAGCAGCGCCCCCTCGCACGCCTGCAGCGAGCGCGAGACCTCGTACGTGAAGTCGACGTGCCCGGGCGTGTCGATCAGGTTCAGCTCGTGCCCCTTCCAGGTCACCCGCACAGCCTGCGCCTTGATCGTGATCCCCCGCTCGCGCTCGAGCTCCATCGAGTCGAGCACCTGCGCGCGCATCTCCCGCGCGGAGACGGCGTGCGTGAGCTCGAGGATGCGGTCGGCGAGCGTCGACTTGCCGTGGTCGATGTGCGCGATGATCGAGAAGTTGCGGATGCGGTCTTGGTCCATGGGTTGTCAGACGCGGCGAAGGCGGCTTCTCAGTGAGAGTAGCGCCTGCATCTCGCGCACCTGCAGCGCCCGGCAGGCGGTCAAGTAGACCGCGCCGGCAACAACGAGGGCCGGCGGGAGCGAGACGAGCTGCCCGCCAAGCGACCGCCCGACGGCGGAGTCGAGCCCTTTCCACACGCCGAACCCGAGCCCCCCCGCGAGGACGGACGCGACCGTGACCCGCGCGAACACCGACGCCATGTCATTCCCTTCGATCCGGTCGATTCGTTTGCGAAGCAGCACGAGGAGCGCAGCGGTGCCGGCGATGTTGACCACCGACG
>DASRGD010000009.1:0-23402 GCA_035651195.1 Gaiellaceae bacterium
CTCTGGCAGTTCGACCCGGCCGTCGGCCTGAACACCCCGGGCGGCGGTGACATGCGCTCGATCGGGATGGGCAACGGGATGATCTTCACCGGCATGTACGGCACCGTGTACGCGATCAACGCGCAGACCGGAGCTCAGGTCTGGGCGACGCAGGTCGTCAACCCGGTCGGAGGCGGCAACATCGACGTCAGCCCGCTCTACTACAAGGGGCTCGTCGTGATCGGCACGACGGGCGGCGACTCGGGCGGCGCCTGCATCATGGTCGCCCTCGACGCGAAGACGGGAAAGGTCAAGTGGCACTACTCGTCGATCCCGTCCAACCCGAAGGCGTACGGCTGGAACTCCTGGCCGGCCACCCGCTACTACTACGGCGGCGGCGCGATCTGGGACATGGGGTCGATCAACCCGAAGCTCGACCTCGCCTACTTCGGGGTCGGGCAGCCGCTGCCGTTCAACGGACTGATCAACGGCCCCGGCGCCGAGCTCGGCACCGACGGCGTGTATGCGATCCATGTCCTGACGGGTCAGTTCGCCTGGTTCTTCCAGGAGGTCCACCACGACATCTGGGACTACGACTCGATGCAGACGCCGATCCTGGAGACGATCAGCAAGGGCGGCAAGACGATGGACGTGGTCGACCACATCAACAAGGACGCCTACAACTACGTCCTCGATGCGGCGACGGGGAAGCCCGTGATCTCGGTGGTGGAGACGCCGGTCCCCCAGGACCCGCTCGACCACACCTACCCGACGCAGCCGATCCCGGTCGGTGACGAGCTCGTCCCGCACGTGCCGCCGGACCCGCAGGACTGGTACGGCGTGCTGGCGCCGGACGGGAAGCCGTACGCCGTCTCGACGAAGCCGTTCCAGACCTACACCGACCACCAGTACGTCGTGATCGCGCCGACGGCCAACGGCGGCGTCGAGTGGCCGGACCCGTCCTGGGACCCGAGCACCGGGCTCGAGTACGTGTGCGCGAACGTGCAGAGCGCGGGCTACGAGTCGCCGCCGGCGGCCGACCAGCACCCGGTGATCAGCAATGCCGGGCAGATCATCCAATGGCGGAGCTCGACCGCACCGAACGCGCTCTCGATCGCCCGGCTCGTCGCCTTCAACCCGGCGACGAACCGGATCGCCTGGAAGCACGACGAGGTGTCGACCGGCGGCCTCGCGCGCGGGAACGCGACGCCCTGCGCGAGCCCGGTGACGACGACCGCGAGCGGGCTCGCCCTGATCGGCCGGATCGTGGCGACGCCGCAGTACCCGAACGGGGTCGGGATGATCCAGGCCTACGACGCGAAGACCGGCGCCCTCGACTGGCAGCTGCCGGTGCTCGTGAACGGCCAGGCCGTTCCCGTCGTGCCGCGGATCACGCCGTACAGCGTCGGCGGGAAGGAGTACCTCGTCTCCTTCACCCACTTCTCGACCGCGGGGCCCGACATCAGCGCCTACACGCTGCCCTAGCATCGCCGCCTCGGTCGCGTCGCGGAAGGGCCGCCGGAACCGGCGGCCCTTCTCGTTCCGCGACGTCCAACCGAGGAAAACATGTATCACACGCTTACAGCGTATTTACAGATTACAACGTATTACGTGGAAAGATTCAGCCGAACGACGCCATCGATCGGGGAGGACGACTCCAACATGAAACCGAGATTCACGGGGTGGGCCGGCGCTCTGCCGGCGGCCGCGGCCGCGGCGCTCGCCGGAGCTGCCCTCGCGGCCGCCGCCTCGGCGGCGGTCGCTGCCGGAGCGCCAAGCAACTCGACGCCGCCGACCGTCTCCGGCACGGCGCAGCAGGGACGGACGCTGACCGCGCAGAGCGGCAGCTGGTCCGGCGCCAACCCCATCCTCTTCGCCTACCAGTGGCGCCGCTGCGACCCGAGCGGAGCGAGCTGCGCCGACGTCGCCGGCGCCACCGACCAGACCTACACGCTGACGCGAGCCGACGTCGGCTCGACGCTCCGCGTCGTCGTCGCCGCGACGAACGGGAGCGGCAGCGGCACCGCGACCTCGGACCCGACGGCGACCGTGAGCGCCGAGGCCGCGCCGGTCAACACCGCCCCGCCGACCGTCGCCGGCACGGCGCAGGCGGGTCAGACGCTCACTGCCGCGAACGGCTCGTGGAGCGGCAGCGAGCCGATCGGCTTCACCTACCAGTGGCGACGCTGCGACGTATCCGGGGGCGGCTGCAGCTCGATCGGCGGCGCGACGGCACAGACCTACGCGCTCGTCTCGGCCGACGTCGGCCACACCCTTCGCGTCGTGGTGACGGCCACGAACGGCGGCGGCGCGGCGAGCGCGCTCTCGAGCTCGTCGGCAGTCGTCGCCGCCGCCGGCAGCGCGCCGGCGAGCACGAGCGTGCCGACCCTGAGCGGCACCCCGCTGCAGGGCTCCGTCCTGACCGTCAGCCAGGGGACCTGGAGCGGCAGCACCCCGCTCTCCTTCTCCTACGGCTGGCAACGCTGCAACGCGAGCGGCGCCGACTGCGCCACGATCGCCGGCGCCACCGCGCAGACCTACACGCTGCAACGGGCCGACGTCGGCAACCGCGTCCGCGGCGCCGTCACCGCCGCGAACACCGCCGGCGCCACGACGGCCTACTCGACGCTGAGCGGCGTGATCGGCTCGCTCGCCCCCGTCAACACGGCGTTGCCCACCATCTCCGGCACGCCGGCCCTCGGGCAGCAGCTGACGGCGTCAAACGGCTCCTGGGCCGGAACGAGCCCCTTCCAGTTCTACCCGCAGTGGGCACGGAGCAACGCCAAGGGCGGCTTCGACCCGATTCCCGGCGCAACGAGCAGCAGCTACGTGGTCACGGCTGCCGACGTCGGGCACAAGCTGTTCGTCCAGATCAAGGCAGCGAACGCGCACGGCGTCGCCTGGGCTGACTCGAACCCGACCGCCACGGTCTCGGGACCGGCGCCCGCGCCCGGCGGCGTGCTCGCGGCTGCGATCACGCTCCCGAACAGGCTGGTCATCTCCGGCGTCCAGTTCGCGCCGACCGTGATTACGTCGCGTGCACCGTTCCAGGCCCGCTTCCGGGTCACCGACAGCGAAGGCCGGCCGGTGCAGGGCGTGCTCGTCTACGCGCTCGGCCTCCCCTACGGCTGGGTGCGGCCCGCGGCCGAGCAGCCGACCGGCGGCGACGGCTGGGCGACGATCACGTTCGTCCCGACGCGGCTCTTGCCGCTTCGACCGCACCGCGCGCTCGTCGTCTTCGTCCGCGCCCGCAAGCCCGGCGACAGCCTGCTCGCGGGCGTCTCCACCCGCCGACTCGTCCAGGTTCGCCTCCGCTGAGGGGAACGCGCCGGCGGGCCGCGTCACCGCGGCCTCCCGGCGCCCGCCCCTCGCCTCGCGACTACCGAACCGAGGTCGCGCCGCGCGCCCCGAGCGCGCCGCGGAAGCGAGCCGACCAGTACGCGGTCCTGTCGAGGTAGGCGGTCTCGGCCGCCCTTCCGGTCAACCCCCACGCGCCGTCGTACGAGAGGGCGCCGGCGTGCGGAGCAGCGGGCTCGATCTGCGTCCCCTCGTGCCATTCGTTGAACGACGTGATCGTGATCCCGTCGGCGCTGGCGGCGATCGCCGCGCGCCACATCGAGTCGTAGGTCGCGCCGTCCAGGCGCGGCTTCACGCGCGCGTCGCCGGTCGCCGCCTGCGCGTCGTAGCCGGGCCCGACCGAGGGGAGGCAGAGCAGGTGGACGGCGTGCGCCTCGGCGCAGATGCGCGCGAGCTTGTCGCCGCCGTAGACGAGCACGTCGTACGTGTAGACGCCGGCGAAGCGAGCGGCGGCCGCGAAGCCGACGAGGGCCGTCTGCGCGTAGAGCCGGACGCCGACGAGCGTGTCGATCGCGGCCGCCCAGTCGGCGGCCGCGAAGTCGAGCGGCTGGTAGACGAAGAAGCTCGTGATGCCGAGCGTCCGCAGGTAGGCGATGTCGCGGACGACGCTCGCCAGCGTCCGGCCCGCGTACGGCTCGAGGTGCGCCGCGACCGCGACCCCCGCGCGGCGCGCCGCCGCCAGCACCGCCGGCAGCCGCTCGTCCTCGGCCGAGCCTCGCCCCCACCAGGAGACGACGATCTGGTCGATGCCCGCCGCCTTGATCTCGGCGAGCTGCGAGCGGAGGACGGCCGGGTCGGCCGACGAGTACAACCCGCGTGCGGGCCAGTAGTTGGAGGCGATGTCAGCCGGCGGCGCGTGGCCGTCCTGCGCCCAGTGGAGCCAGCTTCCGTCCTCGCTCGGCGTGCCGTACCACGGGTAGTAGAACGCCGAGACGGACGGCGCCGCGACCGCCGCCGCGGACAAGGCGAGCGCGGCCAGCCCGCAGCCGAGGACGACGCGGAGACGCCTCAGCTCACTGCCGCCACTTGACGCTGCAGCCGACCGGCGAGGTGTGCGTGAGCGGAGGCTCGCGCCCGTCGAGCACGGCGTCGAGCGCGTCGCGGAGGTAGTGCTCCTCGACCGCGTGCTCGTCTCGGTGGTCGTCGATCGCGCCGTGGTAGACGAGCTTCCGCTCGCGGTCGAACAGGAACACCTCCGGCGTCCGCTCGGAGTTGAGCTGGCGGGCGAGAGACTGGTCCTCGTCCCAGAGGTAGTCGAAGTTGAACCCCTGCTTCTGCGCGCGGCGCACCATCTCCTCGAACGAGTCCTGCGGGTAGCGCAGGTGGTCGTTCGAGTTGATCGCGACCAGCTTGACGCTCCGGTCGCCGTAGTCGGCCTGGACCGCCTTCATGCGTCCCTCCCACGCGTGCACGTACGGGCAGTGGTTGCAGGACTGGATGAGGACGAGCGCCTCGTAGGCGGCGTAGTCCTCCAGCGCATGCTCGGCGCCGTCGACACCAGGGAGCCGGAAGGACGGTGCACGGTCGACCAGCGTGGTCGTGCTCATCTCGGTCCTCCTCACGTTGCTCGCGGCTCCGGGAATCGGGGACGCGATCCGACCGTCAAGCGGCGGGGCGACGCCGCTCCATCGGGGGTCGAGGCCGCGCCCGTCGAGACGAATCGTAGGCGAGCGGGGATGCGAAGTCGAGGCGCGTTCCTCGGCGACCGGCGTCCCTCGACCGAGGGATGCCGCCCCTGGCACGCGCGACGATACTGAAGACAGCCGGCACACGGCCGGCGGCGGAGAACGCGATGACCCCGACCACCACTGCCACCGCGGGTCCGACGGGCCTCACGCCGGTCCCGCGTCCGCCGGACTGGGCCCGGCCCCGCTTGGGCGAGCTACTCGTCCAGAAGGGCTACCTGACCGAGGACCAGCTCGCGTGGGCGCTCCAGCAGGCCCGCGAGACGCGCGAGCTCCTCGGCGTCGTCCTTCTGCGCGAGCGGCTGATGTTCGACAACGATCTCGCCCGGACGCTCTCGGAGCAGCTCGACGTTCCCTACATCGACATCATGCAGCTCGGCGTCGACCACGCCTCCGCGCGGCTCCTGAGCCCGGAGGTCGGGCTCGCGGCGGTCGCGATCCCGATCCGCACCCGGCACGACGGCTCCGTCCAGGTCGGCTTCGGCGACCCGCTCGACCAGCGCGCGGTGGCCCTCGTCGCCGAGGAGCTGCCGCGAACTTCGATCGCCGTCTGCGAGGTGTCGGCGATCATCCAGACCTGGCGCAAGATCGCGCCGCACGCCGTCGCCCGCCGCTAGCGCGCTTCGGCTCGCGCCCGCTCTTCGAACCGGGCGACCGTGAACGCGACCAGGATCGGCACGTCGAGGACGAACGTCAGGAGCAGGAGGCTCATCACTGCGAGCACGGCGCCGCTCGTGCGGTCGTAGATGAACGCGTACTCGATCATGCCGCCGATCACGACGTAGGCGAGCAGCGTCCAGCCGGCGACCTGGCGGAAGCGCCACCAGGCAAAGCCGGGTTGCCGCGAGAGCAGGACGAGATTCGCGACGAGGACGGCGGCAGCGGCGACGAGCAACCCGGCCGCCGGTCCGAGCGGCGCGTGCCTCGGCAGGTAGGCGGCGAGGTAGATGACGCCGGCTGCGACGAGCGCGATCGTCGCCATCCCGAGCTCGGTCACCGGCGGCAGGCGCCGGTCGAGGCCCGCAGGCGCGCCGGCGACGCTGCTCAGCTCGCCAGCCTCGTCATGATGATCAGCGTTGCCACCTGCATCAGCCCGGTGACGCCGGCGGTGTAGATGAACCGCCGCATCAGCTGCTCGATCACGGCGCCGTTCGGGACGGGCTTGCGCAGCTCGAAGAGCACGGCGACGTTCGCCGGCTCGAGCAGGCCGAGGGCGACCGTGGCCATCACGCCGACGACGACGAACGACGCGACCACCCACGCATGCTGTGGGTAGCCGCCGCTCAGCATCCCGTTCAGCCGCGCGAGCTGGAACCCGGAGGCCAGCGTCATCGTCACGAGCGTCGGGATCAAGAGCACCAGCTTCGGCATCAGCCGCGTCGTCAGCTCGACCCTGGCGGGGATCGACAGGCGGCCGATCGTCGGGCCGAGCACGAAGCCGAGGAAGAGGTCGAGCGCCGTCCAGGCTCCGCCGCCGACGACGTGGTAGAAGTCGAGCGCCCAGCGCCAGTTGCCGGCGATCGAGACGATCAGCAACCCGATCACGACACCGGCGATCGGCAGCCCGCGCAGCGGGACGATCTCCGGCCGCAGCCGCTCTGCCGCCGGCGCCGACGCCGCGGGCAGCTCGTGCGAGGTGGCCGTCATCGAGGCGCGACGATACACGGCGCGGCCGGCGTGCAGCGGCGGTGGCGAACGGCGCCGGCCGTGCGAGCGCCGCGATGCGGGGCTCGTCTAGGACCCTGGCCGAACGAGGCCGCTCTCGTAGGCGGCGACGACGGCCTGCAGACGGTCGCGGACGCCGAGCTTGCGGAGGACGGCGGAGACGTGGCTCTTCATCGTCGTCTCGCTCAGGTAGAGCTGCTGGGCGATCTCGGCGTTCGACAGTCCCTGCGCGAGCAGTCGCAGGATCTCGCGCTCGCGGTCGGTGAGCTGGTCGAGCGCCGCGTCGGCCGCCGCGGCCCGCGGCTCCGCGAAGCGCTCGATCAGGTGCTTCGCCGCGGCGGGGCCGAACAGGGTGTTGCCCGCGGCGACGACGCGAATGGCGTCGACGAGCTCGGCCGGCTTGACGTCCTTGAGCAGGAATCCGCTCGCGCCTGCCCGTATCGACGCGTACACGTACTCGTCGAGGTCGAACGTCGTCAGGACGAGGACGCGCGCCCGGGCGCCGGCGTCGACCAGCCGCCGCGTCGCCTCGACGCCGTCGAGCTTCGGCATCCGGACGTCCATCAGGATCACGTCGGGATCGAGCTCGCCGGCGAGGGCGACCGCCTGCAGGCCGTCCTCGGCCTCGCCGGCGAGCTCGAGGTCGTCGCGCTCGTCGATGATCATGCGGAAGCCGCTGCGGATGAGCGGCTGGTCGTCGGCGACGAGGACGCGGATGGTCATTCGGCGAGCGGGAAGCGGGCCGCGACGAGATAGCCGCCGTCCGGCGCCGGCCCGGCCGTGAACGAGCCGCCGAAGGTGCCGACGCGCTCGCGCATCCCGATCAGGCCGCGCCCGCGGCCGTCGCCGTTCGCGGTCGCGGTCCCGTCGTCGCGAACCTCGACGCGGAGCTCGCCGGGCGCGTAGCGCAGCGCCACGTCGGCGCGCGTCGCGCGCGCGTGCTTGAGGGTGTTCGTCAGCGCCTCCTGGACGACGCGATAGGCGGAGAGGTCGAGCGCCGGCGGCAGCGGCGCCCGCCGCCCTTCGACTGTCACCGCCACGTCGACCCCGGCGGCACGCACCTGACGGACGAGCTCGTCGAGACGGTCGAGCCCAGGCTGCGGGGCGAAGCTCGCGTCGTCGCGAACGGCGGCGAGGAGCCGGCGGAGCTCGAGGAGCGCGCCGCGTGCCGACGCCTCGACGTTTGCGAGCGCCTCGGCGGCCCGCGCCGGCCGCGCCGGGAGCACGTCCCTCGCCGCGGCGGCCTGCACGACGATCACGCTCAGCGTGTGCGCGATCACGTCGTGGAGCTCGCGACCGATCCGGGCCTGCTCCTCGGCAACCGCTCGCGCCGCCTCGGTTGCGCGCTCCTGCTCGAGGCGCTCGGCCCGCTCCTCGAGCGCCGTCGTGTACTGGCGCCGGCTGCGGACGCTGTCGCCGATCAGCCAGGCGACGGCGAAGCCGACGAGCTCGCCGAAGACGTGCGGCCATGATCCCGACCGGGCCACCAGGGGGGCGGCGAGCGCGAGCAGCGTCGCCGCTCCCGCCTCGAGCGACCTCCGCCGCTCGCACCGCTCGGCCACGGTGAAGAGGGCCACGCCGACCGGGAACGGCGTGTACGAGCTCCAGACGGCGAGGATCGCGAGCGTCGGTGCTGCGGTGGCGGCAAGCGTCGCGAGCGGATGGCGGCGGCGGGCGAGCAGCGGCAGACACGCGGCGGTCGCGATCGGCACGCCGAGCCCGCGACGGTCGTGGTGTGCGGCGGCCCCGACCGTCGTCGCCAGCGCGAGCAGGAGCAGCAGCCAGTCGACGACGCGCGGGTGCCGGTGCAGCCAGTCGATCAGCACGAAGCCGAACGGTAGTCCCGTTCACGCGTCGCGGGTCGAGTCGCGTACCGCGCCCGCGACCAGCGCGACCGTCGTCCAGACGAGCAACACGGTCACGATGGCGGCACCCGACATCGCGACGTGCGGGCCCTGACGCGCCGCGTCTCCGAGCGCCGCCGGCGTGAGGTCCTGGAGCGCGACGCCGGGGACGAGCTCGCGAACGACGCCGAGCGCGGAGATCGACGTGAGAATCGGCGTCAGCGCGAGGCGAAACGCGAGCACGATCCCGATCGTGTACGAGCGCGAGCCCGTGACGCAGACGACGCCGATCGCGAGCAGGTAGTAGAACACGACCTCGGCCAGCACCCAGAGGCCGCTCGTGGCGAGGAGGTCGACGGTCGGGACGGGCCGGTGGCCGGCGAGCACGACGCAGGCGACTGCCGCGACGGTGTAGGCGGCGGAGGCGAACGGCAGCAGGAAGGCGAGCCCGGCCGGGATCCGCGACGCGTACAGCGCGAGGCGCGACCGACCGGTGACGACCAGGTCGCGGTAGACGCCGGCGTCGAGGTCGCCGCCGCCGGCTGCCGAGGCGACGATCGCAGCCGCCACCGATCCGAGCGCCGCGAGGACGAACGCTGCGTGGCCGAGGTTGACCACTCCGCCGGCCGGCCCGTGCGTCGCCGGGGCGAGGACGTGCAGGAGCTCGATCACGCCGTACGTGACGATCATCGCCCCGATCGTGAGAAGCGACGACACGAGAACGAGCCCGTGCCGGCGCCGCAGCTTCAGCAGATCGGCGCCGACGAGGCGTCGGCTTGCGTCGATGTAGGCGAGGGTGCTCATGCTGCGTTCTCCAATCGAGTGGTGACTTCGAGGAAGCGCTGCTCGAGCGACGCGCGGGCCGGCTCGAGGCGGCGGACGGCGACCCCGGCGGCGACGAGCCGGCGGTTCACGTCGGGCACCGCCGTCGCGTCGGCGAGCGAGAGCTCGAGCGCGACGCCGTCGTCGACGACCCGCTCGACCGCCGGATGCTCGGCGAGGATCGCCCGGGCGCGCGCGGCGTCGTCGACCTCGACCACCAGGCTGTGCCGACCGCCGTCGCGAAGCTCCGCGATCGACCCCTGGACGACGACCCGGCCCCTGTCGACGATCGCGACGTGGTCGCATGTCTTCTCGACCTCGTCGAGCAGGTGCTACGAGAGGACGACTGTTCCGCCGTCGGCGACGAACGAGCGGACGAAGCCGCGGAGCTCCTGGATGCCGGCCGGGTCGAGGCCGTTCATCGGCTCGTCGAGGATGAACAGCGCCGGCTCGGCGACCAGGCAGCGGGCGATTCCGAGCCGTTGCTTCATCCCCAGCGAGTACGTCTCGACGCGATCTGCGGCGCGCGCAGCCAGCCCGACGCGCTCGAGCGAGTCGTCGATCCGAGCGAGCGCACCCCTGCCACGCGCGGCGGCGAGGATCTCGAGGTTCTCCCGCCCGCTCAGATGCGGGTGGAAGCGCGGCTCCTCGACGACCGCGCCGACGCGCGCGAGCGCCGCCGCGCGCGCCTGCGGCACCGGCAGCCCGAGCAGCCGCATCGAGCCGGACGTCGCCGGGGTCAACCCGAGGAGCATCCGGATCAGCGTCGTCTTGCCGGCGCCGTTCGGCCCGAGGTAGCCGAACGCGACGCCGGCGGGGACGCGCAGGTCGACGTCGTCGACGACCACGCGCCGTCCGAACCGCTTCGACAGCCGGTCCGTCTCGACGACGAGAGCGTGCGCGTCCGCGCTGGGTTCTTGGCTACGAATGGTCATGTGGCCACCGTACGGCCGGACCCGCCGCCGCGCCTCGGCAGCGAGAACGACATCGGGCGACACAGGGATGAACCGCTTCTCCGCCGGAAGGAGGAGAGGCTCGGAGGCCCCGGAGCGCGCCGACGGCCGGCCGCGACCTCGACGCGCCGGAAAACGGCGCCAGAACATGAGCCGCTTCGGCGCGCTCAGGCTCGGCACGAACGTCACCGAGATGGATGCCGCGCCGTCGTGCTCGTCGTTCACGACCTGGGGCTTCGCCGACGAGTACACCTGGCCGGCTCGGCAGAGGAGCCGCTGCCGTTCGGCGCGAGCGACGCGCCGAAGCCGGCGTGGTCCGCGATCACGACCGCGCTCGGTCCGCCGCGGAGGCAGGCTCGTGTCGACCTCCCGCGGCCGAGCCGATCCCGGCACGCGGCGGCCTCGGCCGCTGCGGGTTGCCGCCGCGCGGAGGCGCGCGACCGCGACCGCGAGCAGCCCGGCGCGAGGCCCACGGCGCGATCGTCGTCCACGCACGGCGGGCGTGCGAGCACGTACAACAGAGGGCGTCGTGAGCACGGCACCCGAGCCGACGGGCGAGCAGGAACGGACCGCGCAGCTTCGCGTCGTCGAGCGGCTCGCGCACGGCCACGACCACCATTGCCAGCGCTGGCAACTGCACGCGTCGCGGGAAGGAGAGCCCGCCGGCTCGATTCGGCTGCTGCTGCTCGCGCTCGGATTGCCGACCTTCGGGCTCGCCTTCGCGATCAGCGTGCTGACGACGTACGGCCCGGTCGTCCTCATCCGCCTGACCGACTCGCCCTCGCAGGTCGGAGCGCTGATCGGCGCCGAGGGCGCGTTCGCGCTCGTCGTCCCGCTCCTCGCGGGAACGCTCTCCGACCGCCTGCGCGGCTCGCCGGCCAGGCGCCGCTTCCCGTTCGTCGTCGCGGGCGCGCCGCTCGCCGTCGCCGGGCTCGCCCTCCTGCCGTTGAGCGGCTCGGTCGCGCTCGCGGCCACCTCGGTCCTGTTCTTCTTCGTCGGCTACTACCTGTACTACCCGCCGTACCGGGCGCTCTACGCCGACCTGCTGCCGCGGCGCTGGTACGCGCGCGCGCAGGCCGGCCAGGCGGTGCTGCGCGGCGCCGGCCTCGGCGTCGCGCTCGTCGCCGGTGGTCTCCTCCTCCCCGTCTGGCGGCCGCTCCCGTTCGCGATCGCGGCCGCGGCGGTCGTTGCGACGACGATCGCGCTGGCGCCGCTCGTCCGGCTCGAGAGCACCCGCGAGCACCCGTTGCTGCCGTACGAGACGGTCTCGCTGCGGCGGCTCCTGCTCGGCAGCGGCGAGATGCGCACGGTCGCGGCCGCGAACGCGCTCTGGGAGTTCAGCTTCAGCGGCCTCAAGAGCTTCGTCGTCCTCTACGTCGTCCGCGGCCTCGGCCACTCGCCGTCGGTGGCCTCGGCCGTGATCGCCGTCGTCGCCGTCGCGTACGTCGCGGGCGCGCCGCTCGCCGGACGGCTCGCCGACCGGCACGGGATCGTCCCCGTCCTCCGCGTCGCCGCGCTCGTCTACGGCGCCGGCCTGTTCGCCGCCGTCTTCCCGCGGACTCTGGCGCCGCTGCTCGTCGGGCTGCCGTTCGTCGCGCTCGCCGGCGCGATCGTGATGACGCTGCCGCCGGCGCTCGCGTTCACGCTCGCGCCGGCCGGCCGAGCGGGCGCGGCCGCCGGCCTGCTCGACTTCTCGCGCGGCCTCGGCGTCGTCCTCGGCCCGATCGTCGTCGGCGCGGCGATCGAGGCGTTCCGCGGCCCGCTCGCCTCGACGCACGGCTACGCCGCGATGTGGCCGGTGATCGGCATTCCCGTGCTCGCGTCGCTCCTGCTCCTCCGCCGGCTCGAGCCGCGCGGCGAGGCCGCAGCGGTCGCGCGCTAGCAGTGGGCGGGGGCGGGACGCGCGAAGCCGCGGCGAGAAGACCGGCCGCAGCGGCGTTCGCCGCGGTCGGCCGTGCCGCCGGCGCCGGCTCCCGCGCGCTGACCGCGGCGCTCGGCGGCGGCGACCGCGCCCGGGTGATCCTGCTGCTCGCGGCCGTGCTCGCGCTCAGCAGCGCCGACGCGTCCACGGTCGGCGCCTCGGCGACGCAGATCCGGCACGCCTTGCACATCAACAACACCGACGTCGGCCTCCTCGTCGCCGTCACCTCGCTCGTCGCCGCGGTCGCGAGCCTCCCCTTCGGCGTGCTCGCGGACCGTGTGCGCCGGACGTGGACGCTCGCGTTCGCGATCGTCCTCTGGGGCGCGGCGATGATCTGGAGCGCGACCGTCGCGAACTTCGACCAGCTCCTGCTCGCCCGGGTGGCGCTCGGCGGGGTGACGGCGGCGGCGGGGCCGTTCGTCGCGTCGCTCGTCGGCGACTTCTTCGACAGCTCGGAGCGCGGCCGCGTCTACGGGTTCATCCTCGCCGGCGAGCTCGTCGGCGCCGGTGTCGGCTTCGCGATCACCGGCGACATCGCCGCTCTCTCCTGGCGCGCGGCGCTCGTGGTCCTCGCGCTGCCGGCGTTCGTGCTCGCGTGGCTCGTCGCGCACCTGCCCGAGCCGCCGCGCGGCGCGCGCGACCACGTCGCCGAGAGCGATGCCGCGGCGGAGTCGACGGCCGCGCAGCAGCTCGCGCGCGAGCGGGGCGTCGAGCCGCATCCGGAGCTCGTGCTGACGACCGACCCCCGCCGCCTCAGCCTGCTCGGCGCGACCCGCTACATCCTGCGGATCCGGACGAACGTCGCCCTCATCCTGGCGAGCGCCTGCGGCTACTTCTTCCTCGCCGGCGTCCAGACCTTCGGGGTCGAGTTCGCGACGCGCCAGTACGGGATCGACCAGGCGCTTGCCAACCTGCTCCTGCTCGTCGTCGGCGCCGGCGCGGTCACCGGCGTCCTCGCCGGCGGCGCCATCGGCGACCTGCTCCTCCGCCGCGGCCTCCTCAACGGCCGCATCCTCGTCAGCACGGTCGCCGCGGCCGCGGCGGCGGCGCTGTTCGCGCCCGCGATCTTCACGCACGAGGCGCTGACCGCCCTCCCCTACCTCGTCCTCGCCGCCCTCGCCGTCTCGGCGCAGAACCCGCCGCTCGACGCGGCGCGGCTCGACATCATGGTGCCGCTCCTCTGGGGTCGGGCCGAGGGCGTGCGCACAGCGCTCCGAACCGGCGCGCAGGCGCTCGCGCCGCTCCTGTTCGGCGCCGTGTCCGACTACGTCTTCGGCGGCGGCCGGAGCGGCCTGCAGTGGACGTTCGCGCTGATGCTGCTCCCGCTCGCGGGGAGCGCCTACTTCCTCTACACCGCGCTCGGCACCTACCCGGGCGACGTCGCCGCCGCGGCGGCGGCGCGCTCGGGGCCGCCCGCGCCCCGTAGTCAGGGCTCCGGCCTCCGCAGCGAGCCCGGGTGACGCGCGCGCCGGCGCGGCCGGGCCTCGGACGGCGCCCGCGCCGACGGAGCGCCCTCGCACGCCTCCGGGCGCGGCCTGCGGCTCGTCGAGGCCGTCGCCGACCGCTGGGCGCCGAAGCGGCGATCCCGCGTGGCCTGGTCCGGGCTCGAGCGCGCGAACGGCAGCGCGTTACAGCGGCGGCCGCTGCGGCGGTGGGCGGTGCGGCCGCGGCGGCGGCGGCGTACCGCTGAGCGATGCCTGCAGTCGCTCGAGGAGGCGCGCGAGCGCGTCGGCTTCGGGTGGCGGAAGGTCGGAGAGGAGTCCCGCGAGGCGTTCGCGCAGCGTCGTCTGCGCCGAGCGGAGCGCCCATTGCCCGTCGTCGCTGAGCGTGATCGGTTGACGGCGCCGATCGTCGGCGAGGCGGGCGCGGCTGACGAGACCGTCATCCTCGAGCGTGGCGAGGAGCTGCGAGATCGCAGCCGGAGAGACGGCGGCGCGCCGGGCGAGCTCGGCGCCGACGACCTCGCCCTCGCCGATCGCCTGCAGGGTCAGGTACTGCGCGACGGTGAGCGGCGGGTCGTGGCCCGCGAGCACGCGCTCGATCCACCGGCTCACGAGCGGCGCCGTCCGTACGAGCGCCTCCGCCGCTTGGCCCCTGCCGGGATGGTGGCGCGGTCGCGGCATTAGTTTAGTCTGCTTTACTGTTTAGGCTGCTTACGCATGCAACCATAGAGTCGGCGCGGCAGGTGTGGCCGCCGTTCGTGCTCGTGACGGGCCTCCTGCTCGTCGGGGCGGTCGCGGCGGCCGACGGTCTGTTCGAGGCTCTCGGCACGCGGCTCGCGCGGACACCGCTCGGTGCTCGCATGCTGCTGCTGGCGTTGCTCGGCCTGGTGGCGGTCGTGACGGCGATCCTGAACCTTGACACGGCCGTCGTCTTCCTGACGCCGGTGCTCGTCCACGCGGCGCGGGAGCGGCGACTCGACGAGCGGCCGTTCCTGTACGGCTCGGTCTTCATGGCCAACGCCGGCTCGCTGCTCCTGCCCGGCTCGAACCTGACGAACCTGCTCGTGCTCCGGGCCGACCCCGTCACCGGCGCGGCGTTCGCCGGCCGGATGCTTCCCGCCTGGACCTGCGCGTGCGCCGTCACCGCGTGCTTCGTCGCGGTCGTGTTTCCGGTCGAGGGCGGCGAACGGCAGGCTGCCGGTCCGGCGGTGCCTCGCCTCGGCGTCGGGGTCGCCGCGACCCTCGCGGCCGCCGTGCTGGTCGTCATGCTGACGAACCCGGCGCTACCGGTGCTGCTCGTCGGCGTCGCGGCGGTCACGCTGCGCCGGCTGCGGCCGGCGCTCGACCTTCGCACGCTGACGCTTCTGTTCCTGCTGTCGGTCGGTCTCGGGACGGTGGCACGGTTGTGGACGCTGCCCGCGCGACTGCTGGACTCGCACGGGTCCTGGAGCACGGCCGCCATCGCCGCCGGCGTCTCGGTCGCCGTCAACAACCTGCCTGCGTCGGTGCTGCTCACTGCGCACGCCCCTGCCCACCCCGACGCCCTCCTCGTCGGCCTCGACGTCGGTCCGAACCTCGCCGTCAGCGGCGCCCTCTCGGCGCTGCTCTGGCTGCAAGCAGCCCGCGCTGTCGGGGCGCGCGCGTCGGTGACAACGTACTCGCGGCTCGGGCTCGTGCTCGTGCCGTTGACCCTGGCCGTCGCACTCGCCGCCCTCCGCTGATCCGCCGAACGCTCAGGCGCCCTTGCGAGCCCGGTTCGGCGCGACCCGTGGAGGCTCGTCGGGCTGCGAAACCGAGGTTCACGGCCCAGACCACGTTGCGGCACGTCGCCTGCTCCAGCGGGGCTGCCGCGACCGCCACGGTGACCGCGACGAGAAGGGCGATGCGGCTCTCGCCGCGTCGATCCGCCGGGTCGAAGGTGGCGATCCTCGGCGAGGACGACCCCGGACGAGCCGATCCCCGACCGACCGGCTGCGCGGTCGCAGCGCGACGCTGACGTCGCGCCTGAGCGGGGCGACCGACGGCGGTCCTCGTCGTCGCGTCGGCGTCGCCGTGCCGGGCTCAGGTCACCTCGCGAAGCCTGCCGGTCTCCACCTCGTAGACGAAGCCGCGGATGTTCTCCTTGCGGGGGATGAACGGGCTTGCCTTGATCCGTGCGATCGACTGGCGCACGTCCGCTTCGAGATCGTCGAATGCCTCGGCCGGCCACTCCGGCTTGATGCCGGTGTCCTGTTGCACCTGGCGACGGAACTCGTCGTCGCCGAACGTCAGCATCCCGCAGTCGCTGTGGTGGATCAGCATGATCTCCTCCGTGCCGAGCAGGCGCTGCGAGATCGCGAGCGAGCGGATCTCGTCGTCGGTGACGACCCCGCCGGCATTCCGAATCACGTGCGCGTCTCCTTCGCGGAGGCCGAGGAGGCCGTACGGATTCAGGCGGGCGTCCATGCACGCGACGACGGCCACGCGCTTGGCCGGCGGCAGCGGCAACGCCCCCTTGTCGAAGTCCCTGGCGTAGGCTGCCGCGTTCTCGAGCAGCTCATCGATGACCGTCACCGCTCCTCCTTTGGTCGCTTGCGACCGCGATACTACAAAAAGTAAAGCAATGGCTGCCCCCACCGACTCGCCGGCCGGGCTCGAGCGCTCGCCGACCGGACGGCGCCGGAAAGACCACGGGCCCCGCGGTACGATGCCCGGGTTCGGGGCGTGGCGCAGCCTGGTTAGCGCGTCGGTCTGGGGGACCGAAGGTCGCCAGTTCAAATCTGGCCGCCCCGACTACGCTTCCTGGCGTCGCCTCGGCGAGGACGGTAGCTCGTCCGCGGCCGGTGCCTTCTCAGGCTGGTTGCGCTGCCCGCCGGCGGCGGGCGACGCCGGTTTGCTCGGCCGCCGCGGCGACGGCGGCGGCGACCGCGGGCGCGACCTCGCGGTTGAAGACGCTCGGGATCACGTACTCGGGCCCTAGCTCTTCCGGCTTGACGACGGCTGCGATCGCGTGCGCCGCGGCGAGGTTCATCTCCTCGTTGATCGTCGAGGCGCGGACGTCGAGCGCGCCGCGAAAGACGCCCGGGAACGCGAGCACGTTGTTGATCTGGTTCGGGTAGTCGGAGCGACCGGTCGCGATCACGGCGGCGAGGCCGTCGATCTGCTCCGGCGCGACCTCGGGCGTGGGGTTCGCCATCGCGAAGACGATCGCGCCGTCCGCCATCGACGCGATCCCGTCACGGGTCACCGCGCCCGGGCCCGAGAGGCCGATGAAGACGTCCGCGCCCGCGAGCGCCTCGTCGGCGCTGCCGGCGAAGCCGCGCGGGTTCGTGCGCTCGGCGTACGCCTTCTTCCACGGATCCATCCCGCCGCGACCGGGGTACAAGGCGCCGGCGCGATCGCAGCCGACGATGTCGTGCACGCCGAGCGCCAGCAACATGTCGGTGGTCGCGATGCCGGCCGCACCGACGCCCGTCAGGACCACACGCACGTCCTCCGCGCGTTTGTCGACGATGCGCAGCGCGTTCAGCAGCGCCGCGAGAACGACGATCGCGGTTCCGTGCTGGTCGTCGTGGAAGACGGGGATGTCGAGCGTGCCGCGTAACCGCTCCTCGATCTCGAAGCAGCGCGGTGCCGAGATGTCCTCGAGGTTGACGCCGCCGAAGCCCGGCGCGATCGCCGTCACGGCGGCGACGATCTCGTCGACGTCCTTGGTCGCGAGGGAGACGGGCCAGGCGTCGACGCCGCCGAACTCCTTGAACAGCATCGCCTTGCCTTCCATCACCGGCAGGGCCGCCTCCGGCCCGATGTCGCCGAGGCCGAGCACAGCGGTGCCGTCGGTGACGACGGCGACGGTGTGGCTCTTGATCGTCAGGTTCCAGACGCTCCCGGGGTCGTCGGCGATCGCCAGGCAGACGCGCGCGACACCGGGCGTGTACGCCATCGAGAGGTCGTCGCGGGTCTTGAGCGGCGCCTTCGAGGCCATCTCGATCTTGCCCCCGAGGTGGAGCAGGAAGGTGCGGTCGGAGACGTGCTCGACCTCGACGCCGGGTACGGCGCGGACGGCCGCGGCGATCGCCTCGATGTGGTCGGCGCTCGCCGCGTCGACGGTCACGTCGCGCACCTTGCGGCCGCGCTCGACGCGGACGAGGTCGATCGCGCCGAGGCTGCCGCCTGCGTCGCCGATCGCGCGCGCGAGGTCGGCGAAGGCGCCGGGTCGATCGTCGAGGTGGACCCGCAGCGTCGCGCTGAAGGACGCCGACGGTCGCTGCACGACTAGGCGCTGAGCCGCCGGTACAGCCGGTCGACGAGGTCGGGCATGCGCTCGAGCCGCTCCGTGATCACGCGCAGCCGGTACTCGCGGAAGTGCTCCGGCTCGACGCCGAGCGCGTGCGCGAGCCGCTTGACGACCTCATTCGACGGTACCGGCCGGTTGCCGTGCACGAGGTGGTTGAGATAGCCGGCCGAGAGCCCGGACTTCGCGGCCAGACCGCGGTAGGTGACCCCGGTCTCGTTCATCAGCCGCTCGATCGCGATCCCGAACCCCTCGGAGCTGAATTTCCGCCTGCGCGCCATTCAGGCTCCAGTGCCCACTTCGGCAACATTGACACGTCGGTCCTCGCCGGTCGCGCGGTCGCGCACGTCCACCATGCCGTCCTCGAGCGTCTTCTTGCCGACGGTGACCCGCAGCGGGAGCCCGATCAGATCGGCGTCCGCGAACTTCTCGCCCGCTCGCAGGTCGCGGTCGTCGAGCAGGACGTCGAGCCCGGCGAGCGACAGCTCGTTCGCCGCCCCGACCGCCTGCGCCTCCGCCCCGCTGAGGGCGACCAGGTGGACGTCGTACGGTGCGAGCGCCCTGGGCCAGCGAATGCCGTACTCGTCGTGGTTCTGCTCCACCGCTGCCGCGATGATACGTGCGACACCGATTCCGTAACTGCCCATCACGAGCGGTTTCTCGTGCCCGTCCTCGTCGAGAAAAGTCGCTCCGAGCGGGATCGAGTACCGGGTGCCGAGCTTGAAGATGTGGCCGACCTCGATCGCCGTGCGGAAGCTGAGCGCGCCGCCGCAGTTGACGCAGCGATCGCCCTCCTGCGGAACGCGGATGTCGGCGAAGCGCGGCTCGAAGTCGCGGCCTGCCTCGACCCCGCGCAGGTGGAAGCCGGTCCGGTTCGCGCCGGCGACGAACTGGCCGTGGCGGAGAGCCTCGTCAGCGACCACCTCGCCGGGGAAGTCGATCGGCCCGATCGAGCCGGGATCGGCGCCGAACGCCGCGCGGATCTCGTCCTCCGTCGCGAGGCGGACGTCGCGGCCGAGCGCGGCCGCGAGCTTCGCGAGCTCGAGCCGGTCGTCGCCGCGGACGAGCGCGAGCACGACCGTCCCGTCGTCGCCGACCACCGGCATCGCCTTCGACGTCGCGGCCGGGTCGATCGCCAGGAACGACGCGAGCTGCTCGATCGTGCCGATGCCGGGCGTCGCGATCTCGTCGGGCGCGGCGAGGCTCGGCGGGAACTCCGCCGGCCCCGGCACCGCCCGCGCGACCTCGAGGTCGGCGGCATAGTCCCCGTTCTCGCAGGTGACGAGCGTGTTCTCGCCCGACCCCGCCGGCGCGAGGAAGTCGACCGACTCGCTGCCGCCCATCATCCCGCTCTCGGCCTGCACGGCGTAGTACTCGAGCTCGCAGCGCCGGAAGATGCGGTGGTACGCCGCCTCGTGCGCGCGGAAGCTCGCGTCGAGCCCCTCCTCGTCGCGATCGAACGAGTACGAGTCCTTCATGACGAACTCGCGGACGCGGATGAGGCCGCTGCGCGGCCGCGGCTCGTCGCGGTCCTTCGTCTGGAAGTGGTACCAGGACTGCGGCAGCTCCCTGTAGCTCTGCAGCTCGCGCGCATGGAAGGTGAACGTCTCCTCGTGCGTCAGCGCGAGGATGAGGGGGCGGTTCGCGACGTGGAAGATCTCCGGGATCGCGGCGCGGCCGGTCTCCTGCCACAGCTCGAGCGGCGTCAACACGGGCGCCAACCACTCCTGGGCGCCGATCGCGTCCATCTCCTCGCGGATGATCTGCTCGGCCTTGCGGTGGCTGCGCCAGCCGAGCGGCGTGAACGTCCAGAGGCCGGCGCCTACCTGGCGGATGAAGCCCGCGCGCACGAGCAGCTTGTGGCTGACAGCCTCGGCGTCGGCCGGCGCGTCGCGCAGGGTCGGCAGGAAGCGCTGTGACGCGCGAACGACCATCGTTGCCTCTGGAGGCTACTCGAGCGGGATCGCCGACGCCTCCGCCATCGCGAGCGCGGCCGGCTTCGCCATCTTGAGCCGCTTCGGGCGGTGCATACCGTCGGCGATCCAGCGGTCGATCTCGTCGAAGAGCGTGTCGACGAGCACCTCGGAGCTCACCTTCTTGAGCACGCGGCCGTGCGCGTAGACGAAGCCGACGTCGCGGCCGCCGGCGATTCCGAAGTCGGCGTCGCCGGACTCGCCGGGGCCGTTGACCGCGCAGCCGAGGACGGCGACCTCGAAGTGCTGCGGGTAGTACGCAAGCCGCTCCTCGACCTGCTCAGCGAGCTGCTGCACGCCAACGTTGTCGCGGCCGCAGCTCGGACACGCGATCAGGATCGGCCCGCGCTCGCGGAGGCCGAGCGACTTGAGGATCTCCCATGCGACCTTGACCTCCTCGACCGGGTCGGCGGTCAGACTGACGCGGACGGTGTCGCCGATTCCGTCGACGAGCAGCGCGCCGAGACCGACGGCGCTCTTGATCGCCCCCGTCGACGGCGGCCCCGCCTCGGTGACGCCGAGGTGGAGCGGGTACGGCACCTTCGCGGCGAGCATGCGGTAGGCGCGGATCATCGTCGGCACGTGGCTCGACTTGACCGAGATCTTGAAGTCGCGGTAGTCGAGCCTCTCGAGCAGGCGCACCTCCTCGAGCGCCGCCTCGACGAGCGCCGCCGCCTGGTCCTCGTGGGCGAGGTCCTCGAGGTGCTTCGGCAGCGAGCCCGAGTTGGCGCCGATCCGCATCGGGATCCCCTTCTGCTTGGCGGCGCGCACGACCTGCTCGACCTTCTCGGGGCCGCCGATGTTGCCGGGGTTGATGCGGACGGCGGCGACACCCGCGTCGATCGCGCGCAGCGCGAGGCTGGCGTTGAAGTGGATGTCGGCGATGACCGGGATCGGCGAGAAACGGACGATCGCCGGCAGCGCCTCGGCGTCCTCGATCTTCGGGACGGCGACGCGCACGACCTCGCAGCCGGCGCTCGCGAGCGCGGCGATCTGCGCCGTCGTCGCCGGCACGTCGTGCGTCTTCGTCAGCGTCATCGACTGGACGACGACAGGCGCGCCGCCGCCGATCCGGACGCCGCCGACGTTGACGGATCGTTCGCTCGCCACGGCGCTAGGTTAGCTGTGGCCGGCGGAGAAGTCGTTCCGGAGCCCGAGGTAGAGCAGGAAGACGAAGAGCGTCAGCCCGATCGCGCTGTACCTGGCGTAGGCGAGCTGCGAGAACGCCCGCCCGCGCAGGCGCTCGAGCACCGACATCGTGATGTGCCCGCCGTCGAGCGGCAGGACCGGCAGCAGGTTCAGGAGCCCGAGCGAGAGGCTGATCAGGCCGACGATCGCGAGGAAGTCCTGCAGCGACTGCCGGTAGGCGTTCGAGGTGGCGCGGACGATGCCGTAGGCGCTCGAGATGTTCCGCGTTCCCTGGCCGGCGAACAGATGGACGATCGAGCTGACCGTGCCCGAGGTCACCGACCAGCCGAGCCTGAACGCGCTCGCGCAGGCGGCCGGGAAGGGCTGCCCGGGCGGACCGACGACGCCGACGAGCTCGACGCCGATGTGGTAGACGCCGTGGTCGAGCTTCGCCCGCAGCGGGCCGACGGTGACGAGCCGGCCGTCACGCTTGACCGTGAGCGTGAACGGCGCGCCGGCGGTGCCGCTGATCGCGCGGCCGACGGTGTCGACGTCTACGCGCCGCCCGGAGACGGCGACGATCTCGTCGCCCGCCTCGACGCCGGCGGCCGCCGCCGGGCGGTCCGGCAGCGTCCGCGCGACGCTCGGCCGTACGTCCGCCAGCATGAAGACGGCGACGAACAGGAAGAACGCGATCAGCACGTTCGTGACCGGCCCGGCGGCGATGACCGCGACCTTCTTCCAGGCGCGCTGGCGCCAGTAGGCATCGGGGGCGAGCGACCACTCGAGCTCTTGCAGCTGGCGCGTCTCGCCGAGCTGCGTACGGAGCCTGGCGACGGCCGCGCGCGCCCCGGGCTCGTCGTCGCGCTCGAGCGCGTCGTCGAGTGCGTCCAGCGCCGGCGCGAGCTCGCGCTGCTGCAGCGGGTTGAGCGTGCCGCGCAGGTCGCCGACCGCCGGCCGGTGCATCCCGGGGATCTTCACGTACCCCCCCAGCGGCAGCGCGGCGATGCCGTACTCGACGCCGTTCCGCACGTGCTTGACGAGCGGCGGCCCGAAGCCGAGGTAGAACTTGCGCGGCGTCATCCCGACGAGGCGGGCGACGACGAAGTGCCCAGCCTCGTGCACGAGCACGAGCACGGCGAGCGCGAGGATCGCGACGCCGAGGCTCATGCGGGTACCGCCACCAGGCCGCGAGCGCAGCGGTCCGCCTCGACGAGCTCGTCGAGGTCGCGCGCCGGGGAGCCGTCGACGCGGCCGAGCACGTCCTCCACGAGCGCCGCGATGTCGAGGAACCCGATGCGCCGCTCGAGGAACGCCTGCACGGCCACCTCGTTGGCCGCGTTGTACGCGCACGGATAGGTGCCGGCCCTCTCCCCCGCCTCGCGGCCGAGCGCGAGCATGCGGAAGGTCTCCGTGTCGGGCGCGTGGAACTCGAGCGTCCGAAGCTCGAGCGGCGGCACCGGCGTCGCGGCGCGATCCGGATACGTGAGCGCGTACGAGATCGGCACCCGCATGTCGGGATAGCCGAGGTGCGCGATCGAGGCGCCATCGCGGAAGCGGACGAGCCCGTGGACGATCGAGGGCGGGTGGATCACGACCTCGATCCGGTCGTAGCCGAGGCCGAACAGGAAGTGCGCCTCGACGATCTCGAGCCCCTTGTTTGCGAGCGTCGCCGAGTCGATCGTGATCTTCGGCCCCATCGACCAGGTCGGATGCGCGAGCGCCTGCTCCGGCGTCACGTCCGCGAGCTCGTCGCGGCTGCGGCCGCGGAACGGCCCGCCGCTCGCGGTCAGGACGAGGCTCTCCGGCTCGCCGAGCTGCGCGCACTGGAAGAGCGCCGAGTGCTCGCTGTCGACCGGGATCAGCTGCCCGCCGCCTCGCTCCCGCGCGGCGAGCGCGAGCTCGCCGGCGGCGACGAGGCTCTCCTTGTTCGCGAGCGCGAGCGTGACCCCGTGCTCGAGCGCCCACATCGTCGGCGCGAGCCCCGCGAAGCCGACGACCGCGTTCAGGACGAGATCGGGCTCGGCCCGTTCGAGGAGCTCGGTCAGGTCGCCGCCGGTCTGCGTCAGCGGCGCGAGCCCGTCGATCGGCTGCGAGCCGGACGCGGCCGCGACGAGCTCGAGCTCCGGGTGCGCGTCGATCACCTCGATCGCCTGCCGGCCGATCGACCCGGTCGCGCCGAGGAGGGCGATCCGCTTCATGCCGCCACGGTAGCCCTACTAGTGCGGCCTCTCAGAATGTTTGACGGGAAACTGGGAGGGTCCGGTCGGCCTTCCGTCGAATCGGGACGTATCCGATTCGAGGAGGTGTCGATGCGTCCCGCGGAGGTGTTCGTGCGCGGGCTTGCCCCGCATGAGGGG
>DASRGD010000010.1:0-23842 GCA_035651195.1 Gaiellaceae bacterium
CGGCTACGTCGACCGCTACCACCACCGCCCGCACAGCGGGCTCGACTACCGCACACCCGACGAGGTGCGTCGGACCTGGGAGGATGGACAACTACTGAAAACGGCGGCCTAGCCTGTCAACACCGGCAGGGAGCAGGTCAATCACCGCCGGCGTGCGCGATCACCCGCCCCGCCAGCGGCGGCGCCTGCAGCGCGTTCTTAGGATGCCGGGGTGCGCGTCTCGGCAAAGTCGGACTACGCCGTCCGGGCGCTCGTGGAGCTCGCCGCGGCCGGCGACGGACCGGTGAAGGGCGAGCGGATCGCACAGGCGCAGGAGATCCCGATCACGTTCCTCGAGAACATCCTCGCCGATTTGCGCCGCGCCGGTCTCGTCAGCAGCCGGCGGGGGATCGAGGGCGGCTACTGGCTGACGCGTCCGGCCGCGGAGGTGACGCTGGCCGACGTGATCCGCGCGGTCGACGGTCCGCTCGCGAGCGTGCGCGGCCGCCGGTCGGAGGCGCTCGAGCTCGTCGGCAGCGCCGAGCCGCTGCGCGAGGTGTGGGTCGCCGTGCGCGCGAGCCTGCGTCGCGTGCTCGAGTCGGTGACGCTGGCCGACGTCGCGAGCGGCGACCTCCCGGAAATCGTCGCCGAGCTCACCGCCGACGCGGACGCGTGGCAGCCCCACTGACACTCACGAGAAGGTCGTCGCACGGATGGGGCGGACATGGACGATGTCGCCGCGGACGAGCTCGAGGCGCTCCTCCTCGTCGCGCGTGAGCCGTACCGAGAGCGGCGCGCCGTCGTCGCGGACGAGCTCGACCTGCACCTCGAACCCGAGGTGCACGATCCGCTGCACCATCGCCTCGCGCGTCGAGGCGCCTGCGTCGAGGACGAGCTCGAGGTCGTGCGGCCGGACGAACGCGTCGCCGATCCGGTTCACCTGCCCGACGAACGACATCACGAACTCGTTCGCCGGCCGCTCGTACAGGTCACGTGGGCCAGCCGCCTGCTCGATCCGGCCGCGGTTCATGACGACGACCTCGTCGGCGACCTCCATCGCCTCCTCCTGGTCGTGCGTGACGATCACGGTGGTCGTGCGCGTCTCGTCGTGCAGTCGCCGCAGCCACGCGCGCAGCTCCGTCCGCACGCGCGCGTCGAGCGCCCCGAACGGCTCGTCGAGGAGCAGCACGTGCGGGTCGACCGCGAGCGCGCGCGCAAGGCCCATCCGCTGGCGCTGCCCACCGGACAGCTGCGCCGGGTACCGGCGCTCGAGCCCCTCCAGCTGCACGAGCGCGAGCAGCTCGGCCACGCGCGCGCGCACCTCCACGCGCGGCCGGTGGCGGATCTTCAGCCCGAACGCGACGTTCTCCCACACCGTCATGTGCTTGAACGCCGCGTAGTGCTGGAAGACGAAGCCGACGCCGCGGTCCTGCGGCGAGCGCCGCGTCACGTCCTCGTCGGCGATCGCGACCGAGCCCGAGTCCGGCATCTCGAGGCCTGCGATCACGCGCAGCAGCGTCGATTTGCCGCTGCCGCTCGGCCCGAGGAGCGCCGTCAATGATCCCGTCGCGACGTCGACGGAGACGCCGTCGAGCGCCGCGAACGAGCCGAAACGCTTCGTCACGTCGCGAATCGCGATCGACATCAGCTCCGTGCCTCCCGCGGCCGGACGAGCGACATCGCGACGAGCACGAGCACCGCGCCCAGCGCGAGCGCCAGCGAGATCGCGTACGCGCCGGCCCGGTCGAGGTTCTCGTACGCGTCCTGCACGGCCAGCGTCGCCGTCTGCGTCCGGCCCTCGATGTTCCCCGACACGACGGCAACCGCGCCGTACTCGCCGAGGCAGCGCGCGGTCGTCAACACGACGCCGTACACGACCGCCCAGCGGATCGACGGCAGCGTCACGCGCCAGAACGTCTGCCAGCCGGAGGCGCCGAGCGTGTGCGCCGCCTGCTCCTGCTCGTCGCCGATCTCGCGCAGCGTCGGCACGACCTCGCGCGCGACGAACGGCAGCGAGACGAAGGTCGTCGCCAGCACGATCCCGCGAAGCGAGAAGAGCACGTGAACGCCGGGCAGCCAGCCGTTCCGGCCGTAGAGCAGGAGGAGCGCGGCGCCGACGACGACCGGCGAGAGCGCGAGCGGCAGGTCGACGAAGGCGTTCAGGAAGCCCCGCCCGGGGAACCGGCCGCGCACGATCGCAAGCGCGCAGACGACGCCGAAGACGGCGTTCACCGGGACGGCGATCGCGACGGCGACGAGGGTCACGCGGAACGCGTGCACCGTCGCGTGTGCATGCAGCGCAGCCCACGCCGCGCCGGCGTCGTGCGCACAGGTGCGGTAGCAAACGAGCCCGAGCGGCGCGACGAGGATCGCGGCCAGGTAGAAGAGCGCGACGAGGCGGAGCCCGAGCCTAGCGGCCACAATCGTGCCTCGTCGCCCGGCGCCGCAGCCCGCCGACGCCGAGCAGAACCGCGAACGAGATCGCGAGCAGCACGACCGCGACCGCCGCGGCGCCGTGCGGGTTTCCGCTCTGCAGCTGGTTGAAGATGAACACCGACGCGACCTCGGTGCGGTAGGGGAGGTTGCCGGAGACGAGCACCAGCGAGCCGATCTCGCCGACCGCGCGCGCGAACGCAAGCGTCAGCCCGGACAGGATCCCGGGCAGGATGTTCGGCAGCACGATCCGCCGGAAGACGACGAGAGGCCGCGCGCCGAGCGAGCGCGCAGCTTCTTCCATCTCGACGTCGAGCTCGATCAGCACCGGCTGCACGGTGCGGACGACGAACGGCAGCGTCACGAACAGGAGCGCGAGCCAGATCGCGGTCCGGGTGTACGCCGCGTCGACGCCGACGGGCGAGCGCGGGCCGTAGAACGTCAGGAGCAGCAACCCCGCGACGATCGTCGGCAGCGCGAACGGCAGGTCGATGGCGGCGTTGACGATCGGCTTGCCGCGGAAGTCGTCGCGGATGAGCACCCACGCGGTGATCGTCCCGAGCAGCGCGTTCGTGAGCGCCGCGAGCGCGGCGACGGCGAGCGTCAGCTTCAGCGCCGCGACTGCCTCGGGCGACGAGACGGCGGCCCAGAAACCCGAGCCGCCGCCTTTCGTCGACGACCAGACGAGCGCCGCGATCGGCAGCGCGACGACCACCGACAGGAACGCCCCGACGAAGCCGACCGCGAGCGCCGAGCCGCCGCGGCGCGGCAGCCAGGCAGACGGAGCCGCCCCGCTAAGCGCCAGACGTCGGCCCTCCGACGGCGCGCTCGATCCCGACCATCAGCCCCGTGCTCGGGTCGAACCACTTCCTGTCGGCTGCGCGCCAACCGCCGATCGTCGTGTCGTCGATCGTGATCAGTCCGGGCCGGGCCGGGAACTCCTTCGTGAACTTCCTTGCCGCGACGGGGTTCACGGGGCGGAAGCCGTACTGCCCGAAGACCTCCTGCTCGGGCTCCGACTTCACGAAGCGGATGAACTGGTTCGCGACGTCGCGGTTCCCGCTCGACTTGATCACCGCGATCGGCAGCTGGATCTGGATCGTCTGGCGCGGGATCACGTACTGGATGTTCTGACCCTTGAGGCGCGCGTTGATCGCTTCGCTCTCGTACGTGATCAGGACGTCGCCCTTGCCAGACAGGAACGTGTTCGTCGCGTTGCTGCCCGAGGTGTCCTGCGAGACGACGTGCTGAAACAGTTGCTTGACGTATGCGATCGCTTGCGCGTCCGTCTTGCCGAGGTGGCGCTGCGCCGCGTATGCGGCGAGGATGTTCCACCTCGCCGAGCCGGAGCTGAACGGGTTCGGCGTCACGACGTGCACGCCCGGCTTGACGAGGTCGGCCCAGCTCTTGATGTGCTTCGGGTTGCCGTCGCGGACGGCGAAGACGACGACGGTGTCGGCAGCGATGCCGTCGTAGCTCTGGCGGTCCCAGGTCGGGTCGACGAGGCCGGCGGCGACGAGCGCGTTCATGTCGTCGCCTGTCGAGAGGAAAACGACGTCGGCCGGCTAGCCGGCGATCACCGCCTTCGCCTGGTCGCCCGACGGTCCGTAGGACTGCGTGAACGAGACGCCCTGGCCGAGCGGGCTCGCCGAGAAGTCCGAGGCGATCTTCGACAGCACGGGTTTGGGCGTCGAGTAGGCGACGAGGTCGAGCGTCGTGTCGGCGGCGGCCGCCGTCGCGGCGGCGGGCACGAGGACGGCGGCGGCGAGAGCGGTGAGGAGGGCCTTGCGACGGGGCATCTGTACTCCTTTGTCCACTGGATTGGTGGACAATTACATAAGCGATTCAAATTTGTCAAATAAGGCCTGCTCGTATTGAGCGGCGGCGTGCCGGCGCGGTAGGCTCGTGACTCGGAGGCGCCCATGACCTCGAGCGAGGACGGCGCGGCGATCGGCCAGACTGCGACCGAGGCGAGCGACGCCGGGCTGCGCTTCATCGGCCGCTTCGAGGGGTTCAGCGAGAAGCTCTACGACGACCCGGCCGGCAACTGCACGATCGGCTTCGGCCATCTCGTCCACCTCGGCCCGACGAACGGCTCCGAGCCGACCGAGCTCTGCGCCGGGATCACGCGCCGGCGGGCGCTCGAGCTGCTACGGGGCGACGCCCGCGCCGCCGCCGCGGCCGTGCGGGCGCACGTCACCGTACCCCTCGACCAGCCGCAGTTCGACGCGCTCGTCAGCTTCGCCTACAACGTCGGCCCGGGCGCGTTCGCCGGCTCGACCCTCCTGCGCCTCCTGAACCGCGGCGACTACGCCGCGGTCCCCGCCCAGCTCGCCCGCTGGACGACCGCGGGCGGCCGGCCGCTGCCCGGCCTCGTGCGCAGGCGCGCCGCCGAGGGCCGCCTCTTCGCCGACGGCGTCTACTGAACGCGCCGCGGAAGGGCGCTCCGCGGGAGGGCTACACTTGTGGTGTCAATGAGCACGATCTTGCAGGCGAAGCAGCTCGACGCGTGGGTCGGCTTCCTCCGCTCCCACGCCGCGATCACGCGCCAGCTCAACGTCGACCTGCTCGCGGCGCACGGCCTCACCCTGAACGACTACGAGGTGCTCGTCCTCCTGTCGCGGGCGGAGGGACAGATGATGCGCCGCGTCGACCTCGCCGAGAGCGTCGTCCTGACCGCATCCGGGATCACGCGTCTGCTCGACGGGCTCGAGCGCGCGGGCTACGTCGAGAAGGCGAGCTGCGACAGCGACGCCCGCGTCTCGTACGCGAAGCTGACCGACGCCGGCCGGGCGAAGCTCGCCGAGGCCTCGGCGACGCACCACGCCGGCGTCGAGGAGCTGTTCGTCGGCCGCTTCTCCGAGGAGGAGCTCGCGCTGCTCGCCGGGCTCTTCGCGCGCCTGCCGCTGACGGGGCGCGCGTGCAACGGCGACGACGCCTGCGGCTAGGCGGGCTGCGATGCCGGTCTACTGGAAGCCGCGCTACCCGACGCGCAACATGCGCGACCGCGCGTGGGCGAAGCGGGCACTCGCGCGCGAGCAGGCGCTCAGGCGGCTGAGCGGGCCGTCGCTGTGGGCCCGGCTGCGCGCGTGGCTCGGGCGCTGAACCCGCTCGTCCCGCGGGACGCACCGTATCTCGTCCTCGCGCCGACCCGTTGTCCGAGGCTCCGATGCGGACTGCACGTACCCGTGCCCGCCTTCGTCGTCGGCGACGTCGAGTCGACCGTTGCCGCCGCTACGCTCGAGGTCGTCGCGACCCAGTCCGCCGTTGCCGCAAGGCAACAGAGCGACAGAGCTGATCTGGACTGCTCGTTATCCTTCCGCGCGGCATGAGCGAGCAGGGCGACCTCGAGCGCTTCCGCCGGCTGCAGCTCGTCACCGACGCCGCGCTCTCGCATCTCGAGCTCGACGCGATGCTCGAGGAGCTGCTGTCGCGCGTCCGCGACGCGCTCGAGGTCGACACCGTCGCGATCCTGATGCTCGACGACGAAGCGGGCGAGCTCGTCGCCCACGCGGCGCTCGGGATCGAGGAGGAGGTCGAGCGCGGCGTTCGCGTCCCGCTCGGCCGCGGCTTCGCCGGCCGCGTCGCCGCGGACCGACAACCGATCGTCCTGGCGGACGTCGACCACGCCGACGTCCTCAATCCGATCCTGCGCGAGAAGGGGATCAAGTCGCTCCTCGGCGTGCCGCTGCTGCTCGAGGGCAGCGTCATCGGCGTCCTGCACGTCGGCTCGCTCGTCCCGCGCGCGTTCGACGAGCGCGACGTCGAGCTCCTGCAGCTCGTCGCCGACCGGGTGGCGACGGGAATCGAGCACGCACGGCTCTTCGAAGCCGAGCGGCGCGCGCGACGGAAGCTCGAGCGCGTGCAGCTCGTCACCGACGTCGCGCTCGCGCACCTCGACCTCGAGGAGCTCCTCTGGGAGCTCCTGCGCCGCATCCGCGACATCCTGGCCGCGGACACGGCGGCGATCCTCCTCCACGACCCGGCGACGGACGAGCTCGTCGCGCGGGCCGCCCTCGGCATCGAGGAGGAGGTCGAGCAAGGCGTTCGCATCCCCGTCGGCCGCGGCTTCGCCGGCCGCGTCGCCGCGGAGCGGCGGCCCGTCATTCTTCCCGACCTCGATCGCGCCGACATCGTCAATCCGATCCTGCGCGAGAAGGGCCTGAAGTCGATGGTCGGCGTGCCGCTGCTCGCGGAGAACCACGTCATCGGCGTCCTCCACGTCGGCTCGCTCGTGTCGCGCAACTTCACCGACGACGACGTCGAGCTTCTGCAGGTCGTCGCCGATCGTGCCGCCATGGCGATCGAGCGCGCACGGATCCACGAGGAGCTCCGCCGCGTCGACCAGCTGAAGCTGAACTTCGTCGCCGTCGCCTCGCACGAGCTGCGGACGCCGGCGGCGTCCGTGTACGGGATCGTCGCCACGCTCAGGCAGCGCGGCGACGTCCTCTCGGACGAGGTCCGGGCGGAGCTCGAGGACATGCTCTGGGACCAGGCGATCCGCCTGCGCCGTCTGATCGAGCAGCTGCTCGACCTCTCACGCCTCGACTCGCAGTCGATCGAGATCCACCGCGAGCCGCTCGTGCTGCAGCCGCTCGTGCGGGACGTGGCGACATCGGTCGCCGACGCTGCGGAGCTCGACGTCGACGTCCTGATCGAGCCGAGTTTCGCCGTCCTCGCCGACCGGCTCGCGCTCGAGCGGATCCTGACGAATCTGCTCGCGAATGCGTTCCGCTACGGCAAGCCGCCGGTCGTCGTCAGCGCCGACCACCGCGACCGCCACCTCCGCATCGTCGTCGAGGACGCCGGCGAGGGCGTCCCCGAGGAGCTCGTCCCCCGCCTGTTCGAGCGCTTCGAGCGCGGCTACGCCGGCCACGGCACGGGCCTCGGGCTCGCGATCGCGAAGGCGTACGCGAACGCCCACGGCGGCGACCTCGTCTACGAGAACGGCGCCCGCGGCGGCGCCCGCTTCGAGCTGATTCTGCCGGCCTGATCCCCGCCCGGCGGGTTGCTCGGGCGCCGCGACCGGCGCTAGATTCCTCGCTGCGGCCGAGGACGGGCCGCCCGAGCGAGGGATGGGAGCGGACGGCGTTCGTAGCGGAGTCTGCTGAGAGCGGCAAGGCACGTGGCGCGGAGCCCTCCGAGCCGGCGCCGAAGGTTGCGCTGGCGGGGATCCACCACGCGTTCCGCGACCAGGACAACCGGCCGCTGCCGGTGCTCGCGGGGATCGAGCTGAGCGCTGCGGAGAACGAGTTCGTCGCCATCGTCGGCCCCACGGGCTGCGGCAAGTCGACGCTCTTCCACATCCTCGCCGGTCTCGTCATGCCGACCGCGGGCGCTGTTCACCTCGACGGTCGCGACATCACCGGCTCCACCGGCAACGTCGCGTACATGATGCAGAAGGACCTCCTGCTCGACTGGCGCCGCGTTCTCGACAACGTCGCGCTCGGGCCCGAGCTCGCCGGCGAACCGCGTGCCGCTGCGCGGGCGCGCGCAAAGGCGCTGCTGCCGGTGTTCGGGCTCGACGGCTTCGACGACTTCTACCCCTCGGCGCTCTCGGGCGGCATGCGCCAGCGCGCGGCGCTGATGCGCACGTTCCTCTGCAACAAGAGTCTGCTGCTCCTCGACGAGCCGTTCAGCTCGCTGGACGCGCTGACGCGGGCCGGTCTACACGAGTGGCTACAGAAGGTCTGCGCCGACTTTCCCAGAACCGTCCTGCTGATCACCCACGACCCCGAGGAAGCGGTCCTCCTCGCCGACCGGATCTACGTCCTGACACGCAGGCCGGCGACTGTCAAGGGCATCGTCGAGGTCGACCTGCCGCGGCCGCGCGACCACGATACGGTCGGTGACCCCAGGTTCGCGGAGCTGAAGCGCCGCGTCCTCGACCTCGTCTGGGAGGAGCGCTCCGAATGACGCGCCGCCTTGTGCAGCGGGTCGTGGCGCCGGCGCTCGTGCTGCTCGCCGTCATCGGCCTCTGGCAGCTCGTCGTCCGCGGCTTCGACGTCAAGCAGTACGTGCTGCCTGCGCCGAGCTCGATCGTGAGACGGCTGTTCGAGAGCTGGAGCATCCTCTTGCCGAACCTGCGCGTGACGGCTGAGGAGATGCTGCTCGGCTTCGGGCTCGCCGCGGCCGTCGGCATCACGCTCGGCGTCGTGCTCGCGAGCTCGCCCCTCTTCGGGCGAAGCCTGCTGCCGCTCGTGATCGCGTCGCAGACCGTGCCGGTGATCGCGATCGCGCCCGTGCTCGTGATCTGGTTCGGCTACGACATCCTGCCGCGCGTCCTCGTCACCGCCTTGATCGCCTTCTTCCCGCTGACGGTGAACACGGTCGCCGGGATTCGCGCCGTCGATCCGGAGCACGTGCGTCTCTTCCGCTCGCTCGAGGCGTCCCGGATCCAGATCTTCTGCAAGCTCACGTTCCCGTCGGGTTTGCCCTACATCTTCGCCGGACTGAAGGTGGCGGCCACGCTGTCGGTGATCGGCGCGACCGTCGGCGAATGGGTCGGCGCCGACCGCGGGCTCGGCTACCAGATCGTGACCGACTCCGCACAGCTCGACACGACGCGCGTCTTCGCGTCGATCCTGCTCCTGTCGCTGTCGGGCATCGTCCTGTACCTGCTCGTCGCGGCGCTCGAGTGGGTGAGCCTGCCGTGGCGCCACTCCGCGCGAGCGCGCCGCCGGCTCGCGCTCGACGCTCCGCGCGTCTTCCGCATGAGACCAGTCAACGAAGGAGGAGCACCGAGATGAGGAAGCTCGTCGGGGTGTGCCTGGTGGTCGCGCTCGGGCTCGGAGTCCCGGCCGCGGCGTCGAGCACGCCGAAGCTCACGCACGTGACGTTCGTCTACAACTTCGCGCCCGGCGGTTACGACGCCAATCTCGTCGCGGCGCAGGATCACGGCTTCTTCAAGGCGCAGGGCCTGGACGTCTCGTTCGTCGTGCCGGCGACGGGTGCCGACCCGGCCAAGCTGATCGCGAGCGGAAAAGCCGATATCGGCCTCATTCACTCGACGGACGTGATCCTCGACCGCGACAAGGGCCTCCCGCTCGTGTCACTCGGTGCAACGCACCAGTACGGGACGCTCGAGGCGCTCTGCCCCGCGTCGAAGGGGGTCAAGACGCTCCGTGACCTCGAGGGGAAGACGTACGGCCTGACCGGGATCCCCGCCGACCGCGTGATGTTCGAGCAGATGCTGAAGCTGAACGGCATCCCCGAGTCGAAGCTGAAGATCGTCGTCGCGGGCTTCGCAGGCGTGCCGCAGCTGCTCGCCGGCCGGATCGACTGCTACGAGGCCATCTCCTGGTACGAGCCGATCCTCTACGACCTCGAGCTGAAGAAGTCGCCGAACGACACGTCGACGTACACCGAGATCCCGTACTACAAGCACAAGATCCCACGCTTCTACACGTTCGGCCTCGCGACGTCCCAGTCGTACCTGTCGGGCCATCGCGACCTCGTGCGCCACTTCATGACCGCGTGGTCGAAAGCGACGCAGTGGGCGATCGCGAACCCTGCCGCGGCGACCGACCTGCTCGTGAAGCGCTATCCGAGCCTCGACAAGACGTCGAGCCTCGCGATCTGGAAGGCGAGCGCGCGCGTGGTGACCAGTCCGGAGACGAAGGCGCACTGCCTCGGGTGGCAGTCGCCGTCGGTTTGGCAGGCGCAAGTGCAGTTCCTGCTCCGCAACAAGCTGATCTCGAAGCCGGTCAGCGTCTCGCAGGCGATGACGAACGCGTTCCTGCCCTGCGGGTAGGACGATCTCGGGCCGCCGCCGGTCGCTAGGACGGCGGCGGTTCGTTCCGCGGCCGCACCGGCTCGCCGATCTGCCAGCCGGCGGCCTCGAACAGGTAGCGCTGCGACTCCTCGGCCTGGCTGAGCAGGCGCTCGAGGTCGGTGCCGACCAGCCGCCCGTCTTCCTTGACGACCTTGCCGTCGACGAAGACCGTGTCGACGTTCGAGAGGTCGGCGGCGGTGACGACAGACCCCACCGGATGCGAGACGGGCGCCAGGTTGATTCCCGGCCGCAGGAGCACGAGATCCGCCGCCTTGCCAGGCGTGATCGAGCCGACGACGTCGCCGAGGCCGCAGGCGCGCGCACCCTCGAGCGTTGCCGAGCGCAGCACGTCGGCGGTCGTCCAGTCGACGCGCTCGGGATCGCGTCCCGCCATGACCGCCGCATCGTTCGCGCGGGCGCGCTCGTACGCGAACGCCGCCTTCATCTGGGTGAACATGTCGCCGCCGGTTGTCGTGACGATGTCGACCCCGAAGCTCGGCTGCAACCCGGCGGCGAGCGCCCGCCCGATCGGCAGCGGCCCTTCACCCGAGCCGGTGTCCTCGCCGGGGCAGGCGGTCACGGTCGCGCCCGCGTCTGCGAGCAGGGCGAACTCCTCGTCCGCGATCGTGTTGCAATGCACCCAGTTCGAGCCCGGATCGACGAGCCCCTCGGCGTGCATGCGCGTGATCGCCTTGTACTTCGGACCGAACGTGCCGCAACCGACGTGGTAGGTGGCGAAGAGGCCGAGCTCGCGCGCGAGCCCGACATCGTGGCGGGTGACCTCCATCGTCGAATACTCGGCGCCGCGCAGCGCCGCGGCCATCGTGACGAGGCCGGAGTTCGAGCTGAAGTGCTCCGAGCGCACGCGGCGAATGTCGTCGGGATGCGGCAGGACGCTCTCGACCGCCCACTTCGTGATCCCAGCCCCGAACGGTGGCGCATGCGCGAAGACCGCACGCGCGCCCGACTCCTTGAGCGCTCGGATCGCCTCGTCGGTGTGATCGGGGCTGCGCGCGACGTGGCACCAGTCCATCGTCGTCGTCACGCCGGCGTTCAGCGCTTCGGCGATCCCGAGGCGGTTGCCGACGTAGACGTCCTCCGGACGGTAGACGGGCGTCATCAGCCCGTGGATCGTGAAGAAGTACTGCAGGAAGCTGAAGTCAGCAGCGACGCCGCGGATCGCCGCCTGCCAGACGTGCCGGTGAGCGTCGACGAACCCCGGGATGACGATCATGCCCGTCGCGTCGAGCTCGCGCGCGTCGCCCGCCTCGAGCTGCGGGCCCACGGCCGCGATGCGCGTGCCGTCGATCAGGACGTCCCCGCGCCAGAGGTCGCCGAGGCGCTCGTCGACCGTGATCACGGTGGCGTTGCGGATCACCGTGCGCTCGCTCATGCGTCCGTCGCGCGCGCCCCGGTCACGCCGTCTGGTTCACCGCGCGCGAATATACCGGGGCCGCTCTCCTCTCCTTTCGGTCTCGGGCGAGCTGCCGAGACTCTCCGGCGTCGCTCGTGGACGATCTACGCGAGGAGGCGGCCTGTTGATCGAGGACGAGCGGATGGCGGCGGTCGGGCCGTCGCTCGACGCGGCGACGCTCGCGAGCCCCGCGCGCCTAACGAGCGAACGTCACCGTGTCGCCGGGTCGCAGCTGGCCCGCGCGCGGCAGGTCGCGCGAGTCGACGACGCCGACGGCGGGATAGCCGCCGGTCGTCGGATGGTCGTTCAGGAGCAGGATCGGGCGTCCCGACGGCGGCACCTGCAGCGCGCCGGTGACGAGCCCCTCGGACAGGAGCTCGTCGTGCCGGGAGAGCTCGAGCACCGGACCGTCGAGCCGGATGCCGACACGGTTCGCGGCGGCGGTCACGCGCCACCGCGACGTGAACAGCGTCTCGACGGCCGCGGGCGTCAACCGCTCGTCGCGGGGGCCGAGCAGCAGCCGAAATGCGCCGCCGGCCGGTGCCCGGGGACGGGGCGGTTGCTCGGCCGGCGGGTCGGCGGGCGGCGGCCCGATCGCGAGCACGTCGCCGTCGCGGAGCGGCGCCGGCCCGAGGCCGGTGAGGAGGTCGGTCGAGCTGCTGCCGAGCACCGGCTCGACGACGAAGCCGCCGCGGACGCAGACGTACACGCGCGCGCCGACGCGGCACGGCCCGACGTCCAGCACCTCGCCCGCGCCGAGGCGCCGCACGAGGTCGGCGCCGGAGGCGACCTCGGCGCCGGTCAGCGCGACGAGCGCCTCGGCGCGGAAACGGAGCCGCGGGCCGACGAGCGTCGCCTCGAGCGCGGTCGCACCCGGGGCGTTGCCGAGCAGCCGGTTGCCTCGCACGAGCGCGCACGGATCGACGGCGCCGGCCGGGGGCACGCCGAGGTGCCCGAAGCCGGGCCGGCCGAGGTCCTGGAACGTCGTCAGCGGACCGGCAGCCAGCACCTCGACCGCGGTCACGGCAGCGGCGCGAAGCGCACCCGGTCGCCCGGCGCGAGCAGCGCCGGAGGCCGCCGCTCGACGTCGAACAGCGTCAGGTCGGTGCGGCCGAGCAACCGCCATCCTCCGGGCGACGCGCGCGGGTAGACGCCCGAATAGGGGCCGGCGATCGCGACGCTGCCCGCCGCGACCCGCTCCCGCGGCTCGGCGAGCCGCGGCACCTCGAGCGCCGCGTCGCCGCCGACGAGATAGGCGAAGCCGGGGGCGAAGCCGAGGAAGGCGACCGTGTAGGTCGGAGCCGCGTGACGCGCGACGACCTCCTCGGCCGCGAAGCCGGTCAGGCGCGCGACCTCGTCCAGGTCGGGCCCGTCGTACCGGACCGGGATCTCGACGTCCTTCACGTCGATCGGCTCGAGCCGGTCGGCGAACGCACGCTCGGCGGTCGCACGGAGCGTGTCGCGGGCGACGTCGCCGACCGCGAGCACCGTGCGGTGCCCGAGCACCACCTCGACGAGCTCCGGGAGCTCGGCGCCGAGCCGGCGGGCGACGCGGAGCGCAGCTACGTTGTCCGCCAGCTCGAGGAGCCAGCCGCGGTCGCCGGCGCGGAGCAGCGTCACGTCGCTCATGCAAACGGGCGTACCTCGACGCCGGCCGCGGCGAGCGCGTCGCGGACCCGCCGTGCGAGCGCGACAGCGCCCGGCGTGTCGCCGTGCAGGCAGAGCGACGCGACGACGCCCTCGCGCGCGAGCCGGACCGCCTGCCGGACCGCGTCCTCGGGCGCGAGCAGGGCGCCCGGCTCGCCGCGCGGCACGAGCGAGCCGTCCGGCCGGTAGCCTCGGTCGGCGTACCCCTCGGCCACGGCGGCGAGTCCGGCCGTCCGCGCCTGCGCGAGCAGCTCCGACCCTGGGAACGCGAGCACGCCCAGCCCGCCGGCGTCGACCGCCGCGCCGACGATCGCTGCCGCGCACGCGCGGTCGGCGCCGGCGCGGTGGTAGAGGGCGCCGTGCGGCTTGACGTAGACGACCCGGGCGCCCTCCTCGTGCGCCCAGGTCGAGAGCGCCTCGATCTGCTCGGCGGCCTCGCGCGCGACGACCTCCGGAGCGATGCCGAGCTCGCGGCGGCCGAAGCCGTCGCGATCGCGGTAGCCGATGTGCGCACCGACCGCGACCCCGCGGGCGGCCGCCGACCGGCAGACCGCGCGCGCCGCCGCCTCCCCCCCGGCGTGGAACCCGCACGCGACGTTCGCGCTCGTGACGACCTCGAGCAACGCTTCGTCGACGTCGTCCAACCCCTCGCCGAGATCGGCGTTGAGGTCGATGCTCATCTCGGCGCCGACGAGCTGTCAGCCGCGGACGATCCTGACCGTGAGCTGGCCGTCGCGGCTCAGCTCGGCCGACGCCTGCGCCGAGCACGTCGCCGGGCCGCTCGTCCCGAACCTGAACGTCCGAGTCAGCGGCGCGACCGCCCTCGTCTCGCCGCTCTTCGACCCGGCCGCGAATCCGTTCGAGCAGCGGACGCGCCAGGTGAGCGAGATCCGCTGGCTGGGCGTCGCCACGATCGAGAGGGTCAGGAAGCGCGGACGCGAGGCGCCCGCCGAGACGGCGGCGACGCCGCCCCGGCCGCTCGCGGTCGCCGTGCTGACGGAGTCGCTGCGGCCGGCAGCGGCACTCCCGGCCACGGCGAGGGCGGCGGCGACGGTCGCTGCGAAGACAAGCCTCGAGCCCACGACCCGAGTCTACGACGCGCCGCGGCGGCCGTCACTGGCTCCAGCGTCGCTCCGGGCGCGTCTTGACTTCGTTCTTCCGGCCACCCTAGGATCGCTGGAATCGGTTTCGGGAGGGCCGACGAGGCGCCGCACCGGCCGCTCCCGCATGACAAGGTCAGAGGAAAGGAGAGTCATGGCAGCGCGAGTGACGAGTGCGGGGCTGCTGACGCTGGCGATGCTGGTCGTCACCTGCGTCTCGTTCGCGGCTCCGACGGCGGGGCCCCCGTCCACGGTGAAGCTGCCGTCGGGCACGTTCACGCTCAGCAGCACGATCAGGAACAAGGTCAACGGCAAGCAGTCTCTGAACTTCGTCCTCTCGATCGAGGGAACGGGGATCCCGATCTTCGGGCCGGCGATGGCGGACGGCTGGAAGAAGGGCGTCTCCGAGGTCGAGTCCAAGTACGGCGTCAAGCTGCACGAGCAGGTGATCGGGCCGGTCAACACCGACATCCCGACCCAGGTCTCCCAGATCAACTCGCTCCTCAAGGCCGGCCAGGTCGACTGCCTCGCGTTCGAAGCGCACGCACCGGGCCCGTACGTCGGCGTCGTCAACCAGGCGATGAAGATGGGCGTGCCGGTCTTCTCGGTCAACGCCGACAGCCCGAGCTCGCGCCGCATCGCCTTCTTCGGCCCGGACGAGTTCGCGGGCGGCGAGACGGCCGGCAAGGTCGTCGGGCAATGGGCGAAGAAGAACCACATCTCGCTGACGACCGCAGCCCTGATGACGGGGAGCGTCGAAGGGCCGTGGGCGCAGAACCGGATGAAGGGGTTCATCAAGGGGATCACCTCGATCATCCCGAGCATCAAGTTCGTCAACTCGCCGACGAGCGGCATCGAGTCGCAGGGGTTCACGCAGGCGACGGTGTACGCGGACGCGAAGGCGTACCTCCAGGGGCACCCGCAGGTGCAGCTCGTGTTCCATACCGACCAGGGCGTCGAGATGGTGGCGAAAGCGATCAACGACCTCCATCTGAAGAACAAGGTCTACGCCGCCGGCTACAACATCGACCCGCCGATCGCGAGCGCCGTGAAGAACGGCCTCGTCGTCGTGACGATGGTGCAGGGGTTCGCGCGGCAGGCGGAGGCGGGCGCGAAAGCGTGCGGCGACTTCCTCTACGCCGGCAAGTACCAGACCGGACACGTCGTGATCCCGCCCGAGGCCGTGACGCAGGCGAACGTCGCGTCGAAGAACTGGACGAATCCCGCCAATCAGTAGACCCATCGTCACGACGTCCGCCGGAGTCGCGTCGACGGACGCCGTCGTGAGCAGCTTCTCTCGAACCTCGATGACGCGCCGCCGGGCGACCCCCGGCGGCGCGCCGGGCTGATGGCGAGCGGCGAGACGGTCACGGAGCAGCCGCGGCCGCGTGCCGGCACGACCGCGGCCGGGCGGCTCCGCAGCGGGCGCCGGCGCCACGGCGGCTCCGCCGCGCTGATCGCGAGGGTGATCGGCCTGACGGTGTCGGTCGGGATCGCGATGCTCGTCTTCTCGATCATCAACTCGAACTTCGCGAAGACCGGGAACCTGATCGAGATGATCCGCTCGATGAGCTCGCTCGGGCTGATGGCGCTCGGCCTGACGCTCCTGATCATCGTCGGCGAGCTCGATCTCTCCGTCGGCGCGACCTACGGCCTCGCCGCGATGCTGATGGGGAAGGTCTGGCTGTCGGGCGTCCCGTTCCCGGTCGCGTTCGTGATCGGGCTCGCGACCGGCGCGACCGTCGGGCTCGTCAACGGCGGGCTCACCCTCGTCGTCGGCATGCCGTCGTTCATCGCGACGCTCGCCACGTTGAACGTCGCGCAGGGGCTGACGCTCTGGATCAGCAACGCCCAGAGCATCGCGCCGGCGTTCGGCAACCCGGCCCCTCCGAAGTGGCAGCTCGGCTGGTTCTCGGCGCTCGGCGCGACGATCCTGCCGTTCAGCATCCCGATCCAGGTCGTCTGGTTGATCGGCCTCGCGATCGTCGTCGGCTTCCTGCTGCACCGGTCGCTCTTCGGCTTCAGGCTCTTCGCGATCGGCGGCAACCTGCATGCCGCGAGGACCGCGAAGCTGCCGGTGACGAAGTACAAGCTCGTCACGTTCGTCCTCTGCGGCACGCTGGCCGCGCTCGCCGGGATCCTCGACTTCTCGTTCCTCGGCTCGACCGACCCGAGCGCGGGGTCGTCGCTCCTGTTCCCGGTTTTCGCCGCGGTCGTGATCGGCGGCGCGAGCTTGAGCGGCGGGCGCGGGCTGATCGTCGGGACCGTGCTCGGGGCGCTGCTGCTGGCGACGCTGACGAACGGCCTCTCGATCATCGGCGTCGGCTCGTACGGCCAGCTGATCTTCGTCGGCGCCGCGATCGCGGGCGCCGTCGCGCTCGACCGCTGGACGGCCGCGAGGAGCGGCGGCGTGCGGAGACTCGTGGGATGGCGGCTGAGACGCGACTCCGTCTGACGATCAGCGACGTCACCAGGACGTTCGGTGACACGCACGCCCTGCGCGGGATCTCGCTCGACGCGCGCGGCGGCGAGGTGCTCGGCGTCGCCGGCCCGAACGGCGCTGGCAAGACGACGCTGATGCGCATCATCGCGGGCGAGGACACGGCGGACAGCGGCACGATCGCGCTCGGCGACGCGCCGCTGTCGGCGGCCGAGGCGGCGCGGCTCGTCTCGGTCGTCCACCAGGAGGTACAGCTCTTCCCGAACCTGAGCGTCGCCGAGAACCTCGTGCTGGAACAGGACGGCCGCGCCACCAGCCGACGGCCGCGGCCCGGCCCGGTCGAGCTCGCGATGCTGGCGGAGCTCGGCATCGAGAGCTACGCCGACGAGGAGCTCGGTGCCTGCAGCCTCGTCGTCCAGCAGCTGACCGAGATCGCCCGCGCGTTGCTCCAGGAGGATGCGGCGGAGGTGTTCCTGTTCGACGAGCCCAACTCGGCGCTCACCGACGCCGAGTCGCAGGAGCTCTTCGCGCGCGTCGTCAAGCTGAAGGAGGAGGGAAAGATCGTCGTGCTCGTCACGCACCGGCTGGGCGAGCTCGTCGCGCTCGCCGACCGCGTCGTCGTCATCCGCGACGGCGTCTGTGCGGCGACGCTCGAGAAGGACGGCCTGTCGGAGGCCGCGGTGGCGCGCGAGCTCGTCGTCGGGGCGCAGAGCGAGGCCGAGGCGAGACAGCAGGGGCGGGAGCGTCGAAGCGCCGAGTGGGAGTGGTCGGTCGACGCGTGGACGCACCCGGGGGGCGCCTTCGCGGACGTTCGCGTCGGGCTGCACGCGGGCGAGGTCGTCGCGCTCGTCGGCGTCGAGGGCTCGGGTGCGCGCGAGCTCGTCCGCTCGCTCGCGGGCGTGGAGAAGGCGACCGGCCGCGTGCGCTTCGACGGCGGCGCGCTGACGCAGGCGCGGATCGGCTTCCTGCCCGCCGAGCGAGCGCACAGCCTCTTCCCCAACTTCAGCGTCGCGCGGAACCTGACGAGTCGCCTCGGGCAGGGCGAGATCGCCGACGCGGTCGGCCGGCTGCGCGTCGCGCGGCTGAACGAGATCGCCGCAGAGCTGCGCGAGCGGTTCCAGGTGCGCTGCCAGTCGGTGGCGCAGCTCGTGACCGGCCTCAGCGGCGGCAACCAGCAGAAGGTGGCGATCGCCGCCGCGCTCGCGGCGCGCCCGACCTTGCTCGTCCTGGAGGAGCCGACGCGCGGCGTCGACGTCGGCGCGAAGAGCGAGATCTACCGGATGCTGCAGGACTTCGCGCGCGACGGCGGCGGCGTCGTCGCGCTCTGCACGGAGGTGCCGGAGGTGTTCGAGCTCTGCGACCGCGTGCTCGTCGTCGACGAGGGGCGCGTGCGCGCCGAGCTCGACGTCGCCGCCTTCGCCAGCGTGACGGAGCTCGCCGAACGCCTGGCGACGCTGACGGAGGCAGGCTAGGCGTGGTGGCGGCGCTCGATCTCTCCGGCCGCGTCGCGGTCGTGACCGGCGCGAGCCGCGGGATCGGACGCGCGATCGCGCTCGACCTTGCGGCGCGCGGCGCCGCCGTCGCCTGCGCGAGCCGCGACGCCGGGCTGACCGCGGAGACGGCGCGCGAGATCACGGACGGGGGCGGCGAGGCGGAGGCGTTCGGCGTCGACGTGAGGAGCGAGGAGAGCATCGAGGCGCTCGCCGACGCCGTTCTCGCTCGCTTCCGCCGCGTCGACATCCTCGTCAACAACGCCGGCATCGCGATCCTCGAGGGGGTGGCCGACGGGACGCGCGCGGGCTGGCAGGAGGTGCTCGACACGAACCTGACCGGCCCGTACCTGAGCACGCTGCACCTGGCGGGGGAGCTTGGCCGCTCGGGCCACGGCGCGGTCGTCAACGTCGGCTCGATCAACGGCGTCGTCGCGATGAAGCGCCTGTCCGCCTACTGCGCGTCGAAGGGCGGCCTGCACCACCTGACGCGGCAGATGGCGCTCGACCTCGCCGAGTTCGGCGTGCGCGTGAACTGCGTCGCGCCCGGCTTCATCCAGAGCGACATGTTCGAGTCGAGCCACCCGCCGGCGCGCAAGGAGTGGATCGCGCGGCTGCACGCGCTCGGCCGCGTCGGCCGCGCCGACGAGGTCGCGGCCGCGGTCGCGTTTCTCTGCTCCGACCTCGCCTCGTTCGTCACCGGCGCCGTCCTGCTCGTCGACGGCGGCTTGACGGCCCAGTTCGGCCTCGACGCGATCGAGCTGTGAACGGCCCCGTCGTCCTCGTCGCCGGCGCCGCCGGGCAGCTCGGGCAGGCGATCGTCGAGACGCTCGCGGGGCGCGGGGCGGCGCTCGTCCTCGCCGACCGCGACCCCGTCGGCCTCGAGCGGGCAGGCGGGGCCGCGGGCGACGCGAGCATCGCCGTCCCCACCGACCTCCGCGACGGCGAGCAGGTCGAGTCGCTCGTCGGCCGCGCGCTGGCCGCGTTCGGACGCATCGACGCGCTCGTCAACGGCGCCGGCGTCGAAGGCCCGGTCGCGCCGCTCGAGGAGGTGTCAGCGGACGAGCTGATCGACCTCTACGACGTCAACCTGTTCGGGCCCTTCCGGCTGCTCAAGGCCGTCCTGCCGCATCTCAAGCAGCGGCGGCGGGGGCGGATCGTCAACGTCGCGTCGGGCGCGGGTCTCGGCGGCGTCGACTTCCTGGCGGCGTACAGCTCTTCGAAGCACGCCCTGGTCGGGCTGACGCGGTCGCTCGCACGCGAGCTCGCGCCGTACGGCATCAGCGCGAACGCCGTCTGCCCGGGCTGCATCGACTCGCCGATGATGGAGCGGATCGAGCGCGGGCTCGCGACGGTGACCGGCGCCGAGGTCTCGTTCGTCGACGCGGTTCCGGCGGGACGCTACGCCGCGCCCAGCGAGATTGCCGGCCTCGTAAGCTATCTCGCCCTGGACGCGCCGCCGTACCTGACGGGAGCCGCGCTCGTGATCGACGGAGCGCTGCGTGCCTAGCTTTCGCATCGGCGTCGACACCGGCGGCACGTTCACCGATCTCGTCGTCGTCGACGACGCGGAAGGCCGGCGCCGCACGATCAAGGTGCCGTCGACGCCCGGTCAGCCGGCGGCGGCGGTCTTCGAGGCGCTGCGCCGCAGCGACGTCCCGGCCGAGGAGATCGAGCTGTTCGTGCTCGGGACGACCGTGGCGACGAACTGCCTGCTCGAGCGCAAGGGCCAGCGCGTGCTCTTCCTGACGACGAAGGGCTTCGAAGACATTCCGTTCATCCAGCGCATCAACCGCAAGTCGCTGTTCGACATCCAGTGGGTGAAGCCGACGCCGTACGTGGCACGGCCCGACTGCATCGGCGTCCGCGAGCGCGTCGCCTTCGACGGATCCGTGCGGGTGCCGCTCGAGGACGAGGAGCTCGAGCGCGTCGTGACGGAGGTAGCGAGGCGCGCCGAGGAGTCGCCCGAGCCGATCTCCGTCGCCGTCAGCCTCCTCTTCTCCTACGTGCGCCCGGACCACGAGCGGCGCCTGGCGGCGGCGCTGCGCGAGCGGGTCCCGGATGTCCCCGTGTCCGTCTCGAGCGAGATCGCGCCGATCTGGCGCGAGTACGAGCGGGCGAACACCGTCATCGTCAACAGCTACCTGCGCCGACTCGTCGGTCGGTTCGCCGGCGACCTCGACGAGGAGCTCGCGCGTCGCGGCGCGCGGGTGCCGTGCTTGCTCGTCAAGTCGAACGGCGGCCAGATCCCGGCGCGGGCGGCGGCCGACAACGCCGTCAACCTGATCCTCTCCGGGCTCGCCGGCGGCCTGATCGCCGGCCGCCACTTCGCGGCGCAGCTCGGCAGGCCCGACGTCGTCACGCTCGACATGGGCGGGACGAGCTGCGACGTCGGCGTCGTCGTGCAGGGCCGGATTCGCTCGACGACGCAGTACGAGTTCGAGTGGGGGCTGCCGATCGCGGTGCCCGTCGTCGACTTGACGACGATCGGCGCCGGCGGCAGCTCGATCGTCTCGTTCGACCAGGGTGGGCTCCTGAAGGTCGGGCCCGAGAGCGCGGGCGCCGAGCCGGGCCCGGCGGCGTACGGCCTCGGCGGGACCGATGCGACGGTCACCGACGCGAACCTCGTCCTCGGCCGCCTCAACCCCGACTACTTCCTCGGCGGCGAGGTCGCGCTCGACGCCGGGCGAGCCGGCGCCGCGGTCGCCGCGATCGCGGAGCGGCTCGGCGTCTCGCTCGAGGAGGGGGCGCAGGCGGTCGTCGAGGTCGCGACCGAGAACATGGCCAACGCGATCCGGCTGCTCGCCACGAACCGCGGGCTCGACTATCGCCGGTTCGAGCTGATGGCGTTCGGCGGCGCCGGGCCGCTGCACGCGGCGCTGCTCGCGCGGCGTGTCGGGCTCGCGGGCGTCCTCGTGCCGCCGAGCCCGGGCCTCACGTCGGCCTTCGGCACGCTCGCGGCCGACCTGCGCGTCGACCGCCGCGCGACCCGCGTGCTCCGCTCCGACCAGGCGGTCGACGGCGAGCTCCGCGGCGGCCTCGAGCGCGTGGCACAGGAGGCGCTCGACGAGCTCGGCGGCGAAGCCGAGGTGCGCGATCCGCTGCTGACGCTGACGGTCAGCTGCCGCTACCTCGGACAGAACTACGAGCAGGAGATCGGCGTCACGCTCGAGACCGACGACCTCGTCCGGCTCACCGTCGAACGCTTCCACGAGGCGCACGAGCGCACCTACGGCTACCGGATCGCCGAGGGTGTCGTCGAGTTCGTCTACCTGACCGCGGTCGCGATCCAGCACCGCGACCCGCCGCCTGCGCTCACGCTCCCCGAGCTCGGCGCGCCGCAGCCGGTCGCCTCGCGGCCGGTCTACTTCAAGGAGCTCGGCTGGGTCGAGACGCCGATCTACCGGCGCGAGCACCTCGGTCGCGACATCGAGCTCGGTGGGCCGCTGATCGTCGAGGAGGTCGACTCGACGACGGTCGTCCTCGACGGTCAGATCGTGCGCACGCATCCGCAGGGCAGCCTGGTGATCGTCGAGGCGCACGCACTCGAGCAGGACGAGCTCGTTCCCGCTGGCCTGGAGGCGCGACGTGCCTGACCCCGTCTTCCTGAAGATCCTCCACTCGCAGTTCGTCAACATCTGCGAGGAGATGGCGGTCGCGATGATGCGCACCGCCTACTCGCCGATCTTCAACGAGGGGCTCGATTTCTCGTTCCTGATCCTGGACGAGAACGGCGACCTGGTCGCGATGGCGAACATGAACCCGGCGATGCTCGGGCAGGCGCTCTTCTCCGGCCGTTGGGTCATCGACGACGTCGGCGCCGACGAGTTCGAGCCCGGCGACGTGATCGTCCACAACGATCCGTACCGCGGCGGCTCGCACATGCCCGAGCACCTGCTCGTGACGCCGTTCTTCTTCGACGGCAAGCGACGAGGCTTCCTCGGCACCGTCGGCCACGTCGCCGAGATCGGCGGCATGGCGCCGGGCTCTTTCTCGTCGAACGCGACCGAGATCTACCAGGAGGGGCTGCGGCTGCCGCCCGTCAAGCTCGTGCGCGGCGGCAAGCACGTGCAGGAGACGTGGCGGATCATGCTGGCGAACCACCGCACCCCCGAGCACACGTGGGGCGACTTCAACGCGATGATCGGTGCGCTCTCGATCGGGCAGCGGCGGCTCGAGGCGCTCTACGAGGAGCACGGGGTGGAGCAGATCGCCGAAGCCGTCCCGTCGCTCTTCGACTACGCCGAGGCCTGGATGCGGCGCGACATCTCCGAGCTCGCCGACGGCACCTACTCGGCCGAGGACTGCCAGGAGGACGACGGCTTCGCGGATCGCCCCTACTTCATCCGCTGCGACCTGACGATCGCCGGCGACCGGGTGATCGTCGACTACAGCCGCTCCGACGAGCAGGCCCGCGGCGTGATCAACGGGCCGTACGTCGTCACCGCCTCCGCCACCTACAACGGCATCTTCCAGGTGATCGGGAGCGAGTGCCCGATCAACGCCGGCGCGTTCCGTCCGATCGACATCATCGCGCCGGCCGGCACGGTCGTGAACGTGCGGCACCCGGGGCCGTGCGTCGGCGGCCAGACGGAGCTGCAGCCGCGCATCCTCGACCTGATCCAGGGCAAGATCCTGAGCCAGATCGTGCCCGAGCGCTGTGCGGCGGCGTGCGGCGGGACGTCGTGCAATTTCCTCTTCGGCGGCATCCATCCGCGCACCGGCCACTACTACGCCCACTACAACTTCGAGGGGATCGGCTGGGGCGGGCGCCGGACGACCGACGGCAACAACGCGCAGATCGTCCCGCACGGCAACTGCCAGAACACGCCGCTCGAGGTCTTCGAGACGCGGTACCCCTGGCTCCACTCGGAGTACCGTCTGAACCCGGACGGCGGCGGTGCGGGGCGGACGCGCGGCGGGCTCGGGATCACGCGCGTGATGACGGTGGAGGCCGACGAGATCGTCGTCAGCGCGCTGTGCGACCGCTCGAAGGTCTCGCCGTGGGGCGTCGACGGCGGCGGGAGCGGCGAGCGGCTCGCGTTCCTCGTGCGGCGCGACGGCGACGAGGAGTTCAGGACGTTCTCCGAGGCGTTCGGGACGATCAGCCCGACGAAGTTCTCGAACGTGCGCCTCGAGCGCGGCGACGCGGTCCTGCTCCGCTCCCCGTCCGGCGGCGGCTACGGGCCGCCGTGGGAGCGGCCGGTCGCGCACGTCCTCGAAGACGTCGCGAGCGGCTTCGTCTCGGTCGCGCGTGCGCGCGCGGACTACGGGGTCGTGCTCGGGACCGACGGCGGTGTCGACGAGGCGGCGACGCGGGCGCTGCGGGAGGAGCTGGCGCGTGGCGTGGGTTGAGCGCGAGGAGCCGTGGTACCGGATCGACGTCCAGTACTGCGAGGTGACGGGCCAGCTCCTGCCTCGCCGCTACTGGGAGTTCGAGCACGAGGGCCGCGTCCTCAAGGCGCGGGATCCGCACTGCGAGGAGCTCTTCCGCGAGTACGTGCTCGCGCGCCGGCCGGAGACCGAGCGCGCGCAGACGTAGCCGAGCCGGGGGCGCCGCGGCGG
>DASRGD010000011.1:0-2944 GCA_035651195.1 Gaiellaceae bacterium
GGTGTCCGGCGCCCGGCTCGTGCAGGCCGACGAGGCTCGCCCAGCGGCGGTTCCCGTCGAGGATGACGGCGACGTGGTGCGGCAGCGGCGCGGCGCGCACCTGCTCGCGCAGGCGGCGGGTGTAGAGCGCGTAGAGGGGCGCCAGCAGCGAGAGCCGGCGGCCGCGCCAGCGCACGCTGCCGCGCGGCGGCGCGAGCGGCTCGACGCGGGCTGCGCCGGCTTCCTCGAGCATCGGCTGCATCCTAGGGCGTGTAGATGAAGTTCTCGTGAAGCGTGATTGATGCTTAGCAATGCTAGGTATAGCGTGGCGGGGGATGCGGGCGGAGGCGCTGAAGGGACACCTGGACGGACTGATCCTCGCCGTCGTCGCAGCCGGGCCGGCGCACGGCTACGCGATCATCGCGGAGCTGAAGCGACGGAGCGGCGGCACGTTCGCGCTCCCGGAAGGGACCGTCTATCCCGCCCTGCACCGGCTCGAGCGGGCGGGACTGCTCGCGAGCGCGTGGGCCGACGGCGGCGGCCGCCGCCGCCGCGTCTACCGGATCAGCGCCGCCGGCCGCCGCCGGCTCGCCGAGCGCAAGCGCGACTGGCGACGCTTCTCGACCGCCGTCGAGGCGCTGCTCGCGTGAGCTACGGCGACGACCTCGCGAGCTTCGCCGCGTCGGCATCGGCGGTCGGCTGCGGCGGCGGATCGTCGCCGAGATCGCGGACCACCTCGCTTCCGAAGCCTGCGCGGCGCTCGCGCTCGGCGGGTTCGCGCTGCTCGGCCGGTCGCACGGGCTACGTCGCGAGTAGCACGTTCAGCGTTGCCGAGACGGCCTCGTCGAAGTGCTCGGCGACGCGGTTGGCAGCCGACCGCTCCTGGAGGAGGATCCTGTCGACGAGCACGATCGTCTCCCGGTCGCCGGCGCGGTCGGCCACGCGTCTGAGCTGCTCGTAGCCTCCGATCTCGAGGTGCTCGAAGGCGAACACGAACGCGGCGAGCTTGCCCGCCGTATCCGGGTGCGCCTGGAAGAACGCGGCCCAGTTCATCGCGCCGGCGCGCATGACCGCGTCCTTCAGCGTCGAGATGTCGCCGCCGAGCGCCTCGAGGCGCGCAGCGACGAGCGAGGCGTGCTCCCGCGTCTCCGCGAGGTGGTCGTTGTAGACGTCGGCGAGGACGCCGTCGCTCAGGTCGGGCGCACGCTCCAGCAGCTCGATCGCCTCCTCCTCGATCGCGTGCGCGTCGGCGAGGTACTTGCGCAGCCGCTCCCGCGGGCTCTCGCGGTCGCTTGCGAGTGACGCGGCAGTCGAGCGGTCGAAGCTCTCCTCGAGCCGACGCATCATCGTGCGTTCCTCGGCGCAGATCTGGCGGGCGACTCCGGAGACCTGCGGCTCGCCGGCGCGGTCGGCCACGCGCGCCAGCAGCTCGTACGAGGCGAGCTCCAGCGCCTCGTACGAGAGCGAGTGCGCGACCAGCTTCCCCGGTGTGTCCGGTTGCAGTCGCGCGAAGAGGACGAACCCCTTGCCGCCGACCGCCATCACCGCGTCCTTCAACCGCGACGGCTTCGTGCCTCGCTCCACGAGGAGCTCGCGCACCATCCGCTCGTGGCCCTCGGTCTCGGCGAGATGACGGCGGAACAGCGAGGCGAGCTCGGGATCGCCGGCGATGTCGGGAGCGGCCCGCAGCTGCGCGAGCGCCTGCTTCTCGATCGAATGCGCGTCGCTCAGGTACCGATTCAGCTGGTCCTGCAGGCGCTTGGACATCGCTTAAGGTATGGCTCTGAGGCGCGCGGCTTACACATCGCCACCGCCGCTCGACAACGCGACCGTCGCCGCGCGCCTCGACGAGTACGCGGCGCTGCTCGAGCTCGCGGGCGCGGGCTACTACACGTACCGAGCGTACCGCCGCGCAGCCGAGCTGATCCGGTCGACACCGGCGCCGATCACGGAGCTCGTGCGTGCGGGGCGCGTGCGCGAGCTGCGCGGGATCGGGCCCGGAATCGAGCGCCGGCTGCGCGAGCTCGTCGAGACCGGCGGGCTCGCGGAGCTGCGCGAGCTCGAGCGCACCGTCTCGCCGGAGCTCGCCGCGCTCGGGCGGCTGCTCGGGCTCGGCGCGAGGCGGGCGACGGAGATCGGGCAGGCGCTGGGCGTGCGGACGGCCGCGGAGTTCCGCGCCGCCGCGGCCGCCGGCCGGCTGCGCGAGGCGCCCGGCGTCGGCCCCAAGACGGAGGCGCGGATTCTCGCCGCACTGGAGCGCGGCGATCAGGCCGCGGCACGCCCGCTGCTGTTGCCGCGCGCGCGGTCGCTCGTCGAGCGTATCGCGGACGCGCTCGGCGGCGTCCCCGCCGGCGACCCGCGTCGCTGGCGCGACAGCTCGAGCAGGCTCGCGGTCGCGGTCGCCGCCGACGACCCGGAGCCGGTGCGCCGGGCGTTCGCGTCCCTGCCGGAGATCGTCGCGCTCGTCGCCCCCCACCTCGGCGTCACCGTCGAGGGAACGCCGGTCGAGCTGGTCGTCGCGCCCGCCTCGTCGTTCGGGACGGCGCTCGTCCGCGCGACCGGGTCGGCGGAGTGGGTCGGCGCGCTGGAGCCGCTGCCCGAGGCAGCGGACGAAGCGGGCGTGTTCGCTGCGCTCGGCCTCCCGTTCGCGCCGCCGGAGCTGCGCGAGGGCGAGCCGGCGGGCCCGCCGCCGCCGCTCGTCGAGCTCGGGCAGATCCGCGGCGACCTCCACTGCCATACGACCTGGTCGGACGGGAAGGCGAGCGTGCTCGAGATGGGCACGGCGGCACGCGAGCTCGGCTACGAGTACCTCGCGATCTGCGACCACACGCCGAACGTCGCCGTCGTTCCCGGGCTCGACGCCGACGCGTTGCGCCGGCAGGCCGAGGAGATCGCAGCCGCGAACGAGCGGCTGGCGCCGTTCCGGATCCTGCGCGGAGTCGAGTGCGACATCCGGAACGACGGC
>DASRGD010000012.1:0-26742 GCA_035651195.1 Gaiellaceae bacterium
GACGCGCTTGATCGGCTCCGCCAGCAGCATGTCCTTCGTGTAGATCAGGTCGTCGCGCGAGTACTCCGAGATCTCGTACTCGTTCCCGAGCGTGATCGCGTCGAAGGGGCAGGCGAGCTCGCAGTAGCCGCAGAAGATGCAGCGGCTCAGGTTGATCTCGTAGATGCGCGCGTAGCGCTCTCCGGCCGAGACGCGGTTCCAGGACGTGTTCTCCTCGGCGACGACGCGGATGCAGTCGGCCGGGCACGCCGCCGCGCAGAGCGAGCAGCCGACGCACTTCTCGAGCCCGTTCTCGTGCCGGTGGAGGCGGTGCCGGCCGCGGAAGCGCGGGTAGACCGGCCGCTTGTACTCGGGGTACTGCTCCGTGATCGGCTTCTTGAAGATCTGCCGGAAGGTGACGCCGAAACCCTTGAAGCTGTCGATCGGCTGAGGGCTCATGTCGCGGCGATGACGAGGGCTGTCACGAGGGCGTTCAGCGTGGCGACCGGGAGCAGCACCTTCCAACCGAAGCGCATCAGCTGGTCGTAGCGGAGGCGCGGCAGCGTCGCGCGGAGCCAGATGAAGACGCACACGGCGAGGGCGAGCTTGATCAGGAACCAGAGCGGGCCGAGCGGCGCCCAGGGCCCTTCCCAGCCGCCGAAGAAGAGCGTCACCGCGAGCGCCGACAGGACGATCACGTTCACGTACTCGGCCATCTGGAACAGGCCCCAGCGCATCCCCGAGTACTCGGTGTGGTAGCCGCCGACGAGCTCGGTATCGGCCTCGGGCAGGTCGAACGGCGGCCTGTTGGTCTCGGCGACGCCCGCGATGAAGAACGTAAGAAGGCCCACGATCTGGGGGCCTGCGTACCACCACGTGTCGATCTGGCGGTTCACGATCTGCACCAGGGAGAGCGAGTGCGCCATCAGCACGACGCCGAGGACGGCGAGCGCGAGCGAGACCTCGTACGAGACCATCTGCGCGCACGTCCGCATCGAGCCGAGCAGCGAGTACTTCGACTCCGATGCCCAGCCGCCGACGATGAAGCCGTAGATCCCCAGCGAGCCGAGCGCGAAGATCAGGATCAGCGAGATCGGCACGTCCGCGACGGCGCCGTTCACGTGCCAGTGGTAGATCTTCCAGCCCTCGCCGAACGGAATCACGCTGAACGCGCTGAGCGCCGTGAAGGCCGAGAAGGCCGGCGCCGCGATGTAGAGGACGTCGATCGCCGCGACCGGCGCGAACGCCTCCTTGCGCACCATCTTGATCAGGTCGGCGAACGGCTGGAGTACTCCTCTCGGACCGGCGCGGTTCGGCCCGAAGCGGCGCTGCATCCGCGCGAGCAGCTTGCGCTCGACGAGTGTCGTGAACGCCATCGAGATCAGCAGGACGTTGATGATCACGAAGGCCTTGATCAGACCGATCCACCAGGGCTCGCTCATGTCCGCGAGACCTCGACGGCGCCGGCGAGGGCACCGGCGAACTCCTCCGCGGCGCGCGCGACGCCGGCGACGAGGTCGTGCTCGATCCGCGCGCGAAGCTCGACCGACGTGCCGTTCGAGCTGACGCGGACGGTGTCGCCCGGCGAGATGCCGCGGACGCGCGCATCGTCCGTCGAGAGCTCGATCTCCGGCGCCGGGCGCTGGAAGGCGAGCTCCGGCACGCGTTCGACCGCCGGCCCGGAGAAGAGCGGCCGGTAGCGCAGGAGGCGGAGCGGCCCGCCGTGCTCGGTTGCCGCGGGCGCCGGCGCCGGCGCCGCGATCGGCAGCGCCACGGGATGGCGCGGCGGCAGCTCGGCGCGCTCGCCGAGGGCGCCGAACGGCGCGCCCTCGAAGAGGAGCGGGGAGAGCTCCGCGTGGACGGCCGTCGCGTAGGGCGCGAGCTCCACGTCGAAGCGTTCCGCCAGCTTCGCGATCCAGGCGAGCTCGTCGGGCGCGGGCGGGATCACGGCGCGGCGCAGCCGCTGCGGCCGGCCCTCGAGGTTGACGAAGGTGCCGTCGCGCTCGAGATAGCTCGTCCCGGGTAGTACGAGGTCGACCCAGGCCCGGAGCGGGTCGGCGAACATCGAGATGGCTGCGACCGCATCGGCGCGCGCGCCCAGCTCGCGGATGCGCGGGCTCTCGGCAGCCTCCTCGCCGGAGACGAGGAGGAGCCCGACGTGGTCGAGGCGCGTTTGGTCCCCCTTGCCGGCGGCCGCCCACGCCTCGGCGACGGCCCGCCCGTTCGGAGTCGCCGGCAGGTAGAAGGCGCCGCAGCCGGGCTTGGCGGCGAAGCCGAGCCGGCCGGCGAGCTCGGCGACGTGGACGCCGCCATGGCCGCCGGGGCCCGACCAGATCAGGATCGCGCGATCCGCCTCGGCGAGCCGGCGCCCCAGCTCGCTCGACTCGTCCCCGAGCTCGCGCGCGGTCTGCGCCGCCGTCCCCGCCGGACGCTGCACGCTGCCGAGCGCGCCGACGGTGACGATCTCCGTGCCGCGGCGCGCCGCCGCCTTCAGCCAGAGGTCGACGACCGGCGCCCGCTCGACGACCGGCTCGTCGCCGAGAACGACGACCAGCTGGGCGTCGTGGATCGCCGAGAGCGGCAGGCGGAACGCGTCGAGCGCCGACGACGCCTCCTCCGGGAAGACGGCGGCGTTCGAGCCGAACCCCTGGCGGACGAGCTTCGAGAGCGCGTAGGCCTGCTCGACCGTCTCCGACCCCGAGAGCGCGAGGAGCACCCGCCCGTCGGCGGCCCGGGCGAGCCGCTCGAGCTCGTCGAGGGCCTCGTCCCACGAGAGCTCGTCGAAGCGGCGGACCCCGATCTTGCGCAGCGGGTCGACGACGCGGTCATGCGCGTAGAGATGGGTATAGGCGAAGCGGCCCTTGTCGCAGAGCCAGCCCCCGTCGACCTCCGGGTGGTTGCGCGAAAGGATTCGCTTCGCCTTCCCCTCGCGCGTCGTCGCGAGGACGTTGCAGCCGACGGGGCAGTGCCCGCAGACCGTCGGCACGTTCTGGATCTCCCACGGGCGCGCCTCGAACCGGTACTGCACCGACGTCAGCGCGCCGACCGGGCAGAGCTCGATCACGTTGCCGGAGAAGGCCGCGCGGTAGGGCTCGTCCTCGAAGGTCGCGATCGTCGACTGTGCTCCGCGGTTGCGCGCGATCAGCTGGCCGTCCTCCGCGACCGACTCGGAGAAGCGGGTGCAGCGGTAGCAGAGGATGCAGCGTTCGCGGTCGAGCGCGATCGTCGGGCTGATCGGGATCGGCTTCTCGTAGGTCCGCTTGTCGAACGCCATCCGCGTCACGCCGGGGCCGAAGCGGAACGTCAGGTCCTGCAGGGGGCACTCGCCGCCCTTGTCGCAGACGGGGCAGTCGAGCGGGTGGTTGAGCAGGAGGAACTCGAGCGTCGAGTTCTGCGCGTCCATCGCGAGCGGCGACGTGAGCGCCGTCGAGACCTCCATCCCCTCCGCGACGGTGAGCGTGCACGCGGCCTGCGGCTTCGGCGGCCCGGGCTTCACCTCGCAGAGGCACATTCGGCACGCGCCCACCGGCGGCCCGAGCCGCGGCTCGTAGCAGAACACGGGGATCTCGATGCCGGCGGCGGCCGCCGCCTCGACGAGCCCCGTCCCCTTCGGCGCCTGGACGGGGATGCCGTCGATCGTCAGGTTGACGAGCTCGGAGGCCGTCATGCGGGGATCTCGACCGTCGGGTAGTGCAGGTGCTGGTCGATCGGCGCCGTGATCCCGGCGATCGAGGACGCGTCGCCGAACGGGCAGGCGCGCCGCTCGACGTGCGCCCGGAACTCGTCGCCGTACTTCGTCAGGTAGCTGGAGACGGGATAGACGGCGAAGTCGGCGAGCGCGCAGAGGGCGCGGCCGAGTATCCGGTCGCACACCGAGCGCAGCAGGTCGAGGTCGGAGAGCTCCGCCTCGCCCGCCTCGATCCTCGTCAGGATCTGCACCAGCCAGCGGGTGCCCTCGCGGCACGGCGTGCACTTCCCGCACGACTCGTGCATGTAGAACTTCGCGGCCCGCAGCGCGAGCTGCACCATGCAGCAGCGGTCGTCGACGACGATCAGCGACGCCGAGCCGAAGAACGAGCCGGCCTTCTGGATCGAGTCGTAGTCGAGCGGGGTGTCGATCTGGTCCGGCGTCAGCACCGGGACGGAGGAGCCGCCCGGGATCAGCGCCTTCAGCTTGCGGCCGCCGGCGACGCCGCCGCCGTACTCCTCGAGCAGCGTCCGGATCGGCGTTCCGAGAGGGAGCTCGTAGTTGCCCGGCCGCACGACATTTCCCGACACGGAGAAGATCGCCGTCCCCGGCGCGCTCTCGGGCCCGATCTTCGCGAACTCGGCCGCCCCCATCGAGACGATCGCCGGCACCGTCGCGATCGTGCAGACGTTGTTGATCTGCGTCGGCGCCGTGTAAAGCCCCTGGATCGGCGGGAACGGAGGGCGAGGCCGCGGCTGGCCGCGTCGCCCCTCGAGCGAGTCGAGCAGCGCCGTCTCCTCGCCGCAGATGTAGGCGCCGGCGCCGCGGTGCACGACGACGTCGACGTCGCCGAACAGGCCCGCCGCCCGGGCCTCGTCGACCGCGCGCTCGAGGACCTCGTACTCGGCGAGGTACTCGCCGCGGATGTAGATGAACACGTCCGTCGACTCGATCGCTCGCGCTGCGATCAGACAGCCCTCGATCAACCGGTGCGGCACGCGTGCGATCACCTCGCGGTCCTTGAACGCGCCGGGCTCCGACTCGTCCGCGTTGACAACGAGGTACTTCGGCTTCCGGCTCGCGCGGTCGATCAGCGACGCCTTGCGGCCCATCGGGAAGCCGGCGCCTCCGCGTCCGCGCAGGTTCGCCGCCGAGAGCTCGGCGAGCAGCTCGTCCGACGACATTGCGGCCGCCTTTGCGGCGGCCTCGTAGCCGCCGATCGCCCGGTACTCGGCGAGCTGCGTCAGGTCGCGCTCGTCCGCACCTGCGAGCAGGAGGCTACGCGCCGGCACCGAGCTCCCCCACGATTCCGGCGACGTCCTCGACGCGGACGCCGTGGCGATAGCGGTGGTCGACGACGATGACGGGCGCGTAGCCGCAGCCGCCGAGGCACTCGACCACGCGGAAGGTGACGGCGCCGTCGGCCGTCGTCTCCCCCGCGCGCACGCCGAGCTCCTGCTCGAACGCGTCGACGACCCGCTGCGCCCCGACGAGCGCGCAGGAGAGGTTCGTGCAGACCTCGACCAGGTGCCGCCCGACCGGCTGGAGGTGGAACAGGTCGTAGAACGACGCGACCGCGTGGCAGTAGCCCGGCGTCAGATCCAAGGCGTCTGCGACCTCGCGCAGAGCCGCCGGCGACAGGAACCCGTGCCGCTCCTGCGCGAGCCGGAGCGCCGGCAGCACCGCCGAGCGCGACCCCTCCGGATAGCGCGCCCGCACCGCCTGCACCTCGTCGTACAGCGAAGTCAGCGGTCCACCTCGCCCATCACGGTGTCGAGAGAGCCGACGATCGCGATCATGTCGGCGACGTACGCGTTGCGCATGCAGGTCGCGGTCGCCTCGAGCGCGACAAACGAGGGCGCGCGGAACTTCACCCGCCACGGCTTCGGTCCGCCGTCGGAGACGACGTAACAGCCGTTCTCGCCGCGCGGCGACTCGATCGTCACGTAGACCTCTCCTTCCGGCACGCGGTAGCCCTCGGTGACGATCTTGAAGTGGTGGATCAACGACTCCATCGACGTGTGCAGCTCGTGGCGCGGCGGCAGCACCACCTTGCGGTCGTCCGCGATCCAGGGCTCGCCTTGCATCGCCTCGAGCACGTCGTTGCACTGGCGGACGATCCGCGTCGACTCGCGCAGCTCGTCGATGTGGACGCGGTAACGCGCGTAGACGTCGCCGTCCGGGTACACCGGCACGTCGAAGTCGACGCGGTCGTAGGCGAGGTACGGCTGCACCTTCCGGAGATCCCAGTCGACGCCGGAGGCGCGCAGCACCGGCCCCGACTGACCCAAGGCGATCGCGTCCTCCCGCGAGAGCAGCCCGATCCCGCGCGTCCGCTCGAGCCAGATCTTGTTTCGCGACAGCATTCGCTCGTAGTCGTCGACGGCCTTCGGCATCCAGTCGCAGAACGTGCGGCACTGCGCGTAGAAGCCGGGCGGAATGTCCTCCGCGAGCCCCCCCGCCTGGAAGTAGCGGGTGTGCATGCGCGTCCCCGCGACCATCTCGGTCAGGTCGAGGACCAGCTCGCGCTCGCGGAAGCAGTACCAGAACATCGAGATCGCGCCCAGCTCGAGCGCCGAGGTCCCGAGCCAGATCAGGTGCGAGTGGATGCGGTTCAGCTCGCAGAGGAGCATCCGCATGTACTTCGCCTTCTCGGGGATCTCGAGCCCGAGCAGCTTCTCGATCGCGAGCACGAAGACGAGCTCGTTGTTCTGGTAGGCGAGGTAGTCGATCCGCTCCGGGTACGTGATCGCCTTCCACCACGTCTTCTGCTCCATGTTCTTCTCGAAGCCCGTGTGGACGTAGCCGACGACCGCCTCGAGCCCGACGACCTCCTCGCCGTAGAGATCGACGATCAGGCGCAGGACGCCGTGCGTGGAGGGATGGTTCGGACCGAAGTTGACCTGCAGGACGTCGCCGGTCGCCCGGAGTTCCTCCGGCACGTGCAGCACGGTCGGCACGGGCTGCGGGATGCGCGAGCCGTCGTAGATCGCCGCGCGTGGACGGTCGGGCGCGATCGCCACTACTCGGCCTCCGAGAAGCGCACGGGCTCGCCGCCGATCGGGTAGTCCTTGCGCAGCGGGTGCCCTTCCCAGTCGTCCTCCATCAGGATCCGCTTCAGGTTCGGGTGGCCGGCGACCGGGATGCCCATCATGTCCCACGCCTCCCGCTCGTGCCAGTCGGCAGTCGGCCAGACGGAGACGACGCTCGGTACCGGCTCGCCGTCGTCGAGCCACACCTGCACGCGAACCCGCCGCGGCGGTTGTTCGAGCGCGAGCAGGTGGTAGCTCATCGAGAACCGCTTCGGCTTCGGCGCCGGCACCTGCTGGTAGCCGGCCGTGCTCGGCCGGTTGAGGTCGCGGCCCCAGGCGGTCCCGATGTAGCCGGAGGGACCGGCGCTGCCCCAGCCCAGATAGTCGGCCGCGGCGATGTCCGAGAGGAAGTTGAAGCCGTCCGCGTCCCGCAGGTGCGTACAGGCCTCGACGAGTCGGGCCGGGTCGACGACGAGCGTCGTCTCGCCGTGCGCCTCCTTCGTCTCGATGACGCCCGGCACTGCTTCGAACGTCACGAGGCCACCGACCTGATCTCGTACGCGGGCGGCACGCCGGCCTGGACCGCCTCGTGCAGGCGCAGGATCCCTTCCATCAGCTGCTCGGGCCGCGGCGGGCAGCCCGGCACGTAGATGTCGACCGGGACGATCTTGTCGACCGACTGCAGGATCGTGTAGTTGTTGAACATGCCGCCCGAGCTCGCGCACGCGCCCATCGCGACCACCCACTTCGGCTCGAGCATCTGGTCGTAGATCTGGCGTAGCGGCGCCGCCATCTTGTGCGCGACGCGGCCGGAGACGATCAGCAGGTCGGCCTGGCGCGGCGAGGAGCGGAACGCCTCCATCCCGAAGCGCGCGATGTCGTACCGGGAGGAGACGATCGCCATCATCTCCATCGCGCAGCACGCGAGCCCGAAGGTGTCCGGCCACATCGACTTCGAGTGGGCCCACGCGACCGCCTTCTCGAGCGTCGTCAGGCCGACGCGCTGCTCGAGGTTCTCGATCTCCGTCTCGAACTTGCCCGGCCCCTTCGACGGCCAGAGCACCCGCTCGGAGTTCAGCCCCAGCTGGCGGAGCGGCTTGCCTACCGCCACTCGAGCGCCCCCTTGCGCCAGATGTAGACGTAGGCGAGCGCCAGGACGACGAGGAAGACGGCGAACTCGGCGAAGCCGAACCACGCGAGCCGGTGGAGGATGACCGCGAGCGGGTAGAGGAAGACGATCTCGATGTCGAAGAGGATGAAGAGCATCGCCGTCAGGTAGAAGCTGACGGTGAAGCGCTGCTTGGGCGGCGAGCCGCGCGAGACACCGGACTCGAACGGGATTCGCCGGGCGCGTACGTACCGCTTCGGCCGCTGCGCGAGCTTGAAGCTGGCCACGATCATCGAGGATGGGATCAGGAGCGCGAAGATCCCGTAGATCAGGAACGGCAGCCAGTCGTCGAACAAGCGTCCCTCCTCGGCGTCGGCGGGACGAAAGACGCTAACAGGACCGGTTCGGCCCGTCCGGCCGATGGGTACACTGTGCTCGATGGCAACCGTCGAGGCATCGCGTAGCGCCGAGATCGTCTCGCTGACCGCGAGCGCGGCTGCGAAGGTCAAGGGCCTGATGGCACAGGAGCCGGCCGGGGAGGCCGAGGTGCTGCGGGTCGCCGTGCGCGGCGGCGGCTGCAGCGGCTTCGAGTACGCGCTCGGGTTCGACCGCGGAGCGAGCGAGGGCGACTACGAGGCCGAGGCATTCGGCGTGCGTGTCGTCGTCGATCCGTTCAGCGCGCCGTACCTGTACGGCGCGACCGTCGACTACCTCGAGACGATCCAGGAGTCCGGGTTCAAGATCGACAACCCGAACGCCGCAGGGTCCTGCGGTTGCGGTCACAGCTTCCAGCCCGCCGAGGGCGCGGCGCCCGACGCGACCGGCGGCTGCGGCTCTTCCTGTAGTCACTGAGGGGCGCGTCATGCGCGTCGCGATCGTCGGCTCCGGGCCGGCGGGCTTCTACACGGCCTCTGCCCTCCAGGCGGGTGCCGTCGGCGTCGAGGTCGACATGCTCGAGCGGCTCCCGACGCCCTGGGGCCTCGTCCGGCTCGGCGTCGCGCCCGACCACCCCAACATCAAGGCCGTCTCGCGCGCGTTCGAGAGGATCGCCCGCGTCGACGGCTTCCGCTTCTTCGGCAACGTCGAGGTCGGGCGCGACGTCTCGCACGATGAGCTCGCGCGCCTCTACGACGCGGTCGTCTACACAGTCGGCGCGCAGACGGACCGGCGCCTCGGGATTCCCGGCGAGGACCTGCCGGGCTCGTGGGCGGCGACCGAGTTCGTCGCCTGGTACAACGCCCATCCCGACTTCCAGCACCTCGAGTTCGACCTCTCGGGCGAGCGCGCGGTCGTGGTCGGGAACGGCAACGTCGCGCTCGACGTCGCGCGCATGCTGGCGCTGACCGCCGGCGAGCTGGCGCCGACGGACGCGACCGACGAGGCGATCGCGGCGCTGGGCGCGTCCGGCATCCGCGAGATCGTCGTGCTCGGCCGCCGCGGGCCGGCGCAGGCGTCGTTCACGCCGCCGGAGCTCGCCGAGCTCGGCGAGCTCGCGGGCGCGGACGTCGTCGTCGATCCCGCCGAGCTCGAGCTCGACGCGGCCAGCGCGGCGGCGCTCGAGCACGGGCGCGAGACGGCGCGGCGCAACCTCGAGATCCTGCGCGAGTTCGCGGCGCGAGAGCCGTCGGGGAGGTCGAAGACGGTGCGGCTCCGCTTCTGCGTCTCGCCCGTGCAGATCCTCGGCGAGGGGCGGGTCGAGGCGGTCGAGGTCGTCCGGAACCGGCTCGAGGCGGGCGAGAGCGGCGCGATCCGCGCCGTGCCGACCGACGAGATCGAGCTGATTCCGGCGAGCCTCGTCTTCCGCTCGGTCGGCTACCACGGCGTGCCGCTGCCGGGCCTGCCGTTCGACGAGCGCCGGGGCACGATCGCGAACGACGGCGGCCGCGTCGTCGGCCGGCCCGGCGTCTACGTCGCCGGCTGGATCAAGCGCGGTCCGAGCGGCGTCATCGGCACGAACAAGAAGGACGCGACCGAGACGGTCGAGCTGCTGCTTGCAGACGCCGAGGCGGGCGTGCTCGCGCGCGAGTCGGACGAGTCGCTCGAGGAGCTCCTGCGCGAGCGCGGCGTCGACTTCGTCGAGTACGCCGGCTGGGAGGCGATCGACGAGCACGAGCGGATGCAGGGGCGGGACCGAGGGCGCCCGCGCGTGAAGCTCGCGACCTGGGAAGGTCTCCTCGAGCGGGCTCGGCGGCTCGGAGCACGGGGCTAGACTCGGCGGCATGAGCCGGCGCCCGTTCCGGTCCGGGGTCAGACCAGCGTCACAGAACAGTCACAGTCCCTCCACGAGGCGCAGTTTTGCAGGCTTTTTCTCTCGCGGGCCGCGTACCCACGGGGTCAGACACCGTGACGGGAGCGTGACGTGAGCGACACGAAAGTGGGTCGGGAGCTCTGGGGTGCCGAGACGGCCAAGGCGATCGCGAACTTCCCGATCTCGGGCGAGCCGATCCCCGTGCCGCTGCGGCGCTGGCTCGGGCGGATCAAGGCGGCGGCTGCGCGCGTGCACGGCGAGCTCGGGCTCCTCGACGCCGACAAGGCCGAGCGGATCGCCGCGGCCGCGGACCGGGTCGCGAGCGGCGAGCTCGACGATCAGTTCCCGATCGACGTCTTCCAGACGGGTTCCGGCACCTCGTCGAACATGAACGCGAACGAGGTGATCGCGACGCTCGCAGGCGACGACGTCCACCCGAACGACGACGTCAACATGGGGCAGTCGACGAACGACGTCTTCCCGACCGCGATCCATCTCGCCGCGCTCTCCGAGATCGTCGACGAGCTGCTGCCGGCGCTCGATGGGCTCGCGACGAGCCTCGAACAGAAGGCGGCCGAGTTCGCCGACATCCTCAAGTCGGGGCGCACGCATCTCATGGACGCCGTGCCGATGACGCTCGGCCAGGAGTTCGGCGGGTACGCGGCGCAGGTGCGCGAGGCGAAGGCGCGCATCGAGGCCACTCTCGAGCGGCTCGGCAAGGTGCCGCTCGGCGGCACCGCCGTCGGCACCGGGCTGAACACGCACCCGGAGTTCGCCGCGCGCGTGCGGGAGAAGCTCGCCGCCGACACCGGCCTCGCGATCATGCCGCCGGCGGACCCGTTCGAGGGCCAGGCGACACGTGACGCGCTCGTCGACACGTCGGGTGCGCTGAAGACGCTCGCTGTCGCGCTGACGAAGATCGCGAACGACATCCGCCTGCTCGCATCCGGCCCGCGCGCCGGGCTCGCCGAGATCGTCCTCCCGGAACTCCAGAAGGGCTCGTCGATCATGCCGGGGAAGGTGAACCCGGTGATCCCCGAGGTCGTGACGCAGGTCGCTGCGCAGGTGATCGGGAACGACGCGACGATCACCGTCGCCGGACTGCAGGGCCACTTCGAGCTGAATGCGTTCATGCCGGTCATGGCGCGGAATCTCCTCGACTCGGTCGAGCTGCTCGCGAACGCCTGCCGCGCGTTCGACGACAAGTGCGTCCGGGGCATCGAGGCAAACCGCGAGCGCGCGGAGCACTACGCCGAGCTGACACTCGCCGCCGCGACCGCGCTCAATCCGTACATCGGCTACGACCGGGCGACGGAGATCGTGAAGAAGGCGGTCGCGACGGGCCGGTCTCTGCGCGAGGTCGCGCGCGAGGCAGGCGTCGACGAGGAGATCCTCGCCGTGGCTCTCGACTACCGCAAGATGGCGAAGCCGCACGAGTAGCGACCACCACATTCCACAGCGGCCAATCCCTCGTTCGAGGGACGGGAGTTCACCTTTTCGGGTTATGCCGGCGCTCGGCGCGTCCGACACGATGAGCCTCGAAGCGGCCTCTTGCGACTGCGGCGAGGAGTGGGTGTGAGCCCGAGACGATCTTGGCGGACGGGTGTGGTGCTGGCGACGGTGGCCGCTGCCTGCCTCGTCGGCACCGCGCTCGCCGGCGCGAGCACCCCGACCTCCCCGGGCGCCTACGTCGCGGCGCCGCCGGTGCGGCCGGCCGCGAAGGTGAAGCCCGCCGCCGGCAGCCTTCCGAGCACGTGCTCCGACCCGACGATCGGTGCGAGCTGGGTCTGCTACACGCCGGCCGAGATCAAGGAGATCTACGACGTCCCCACCGGCGGCGGCGCGCCCGACGGCAGCGGCCAGACGATCGTGATCGTCGTCGCTTTCGGCAACCCGACCATCAAGAGCGATCTCGCCGCCTTCGACAGCGCCTTCGACCTCTCCGACCCATCGCTCACGATCGTCGGCCCGAACGGCAGCGGCAACCAGAGCGACCCCAACGTCCAGAACTGGAGCTTCGAGACGTCGATGGACGTCGAGTGGGCGCACGCGATCGCGCCGGGGGCGGCGATCGTTCTCGCGGTCGCGGCGAGCGACGACTCGCACGCGATCGAGGAGACGATCGCGAACGTCATCCCACAGTACCCGGGAGCGATCATCGTGCAGAGCTTCGGCGCGAACGAGACGTTCGCGAAGCAGGGCTTCATCGACGACAAGACGGCGCACCTCCTCTACGCCGGCGCCGCCGCCCTCGGCGAGACCGTCGTCGCGGCGGCCGGCGACTTCGGCGCCGCCGGCTCGCCCGACCGCGCCGGTAGCGCGAGCCTCGGGCCGCAGGTCTGGTACCCGGCGAGCGACCCGTTCGTGACCGCGATCGGCGGGACGATGGGCGACCCGTACCTGAACACCGCCTCGCCCGACTTCCAGCCGTTCGGCCTCGGGGCGCTCGTCGACGGCCACTACGGCGCCGAGCAGACCTGGAACGAGAGCGAGCAGGGGACGATCGACGGCGCGACGGGCGGCGGGCTGAGCCAGATCTTCCCGTCGCCGTCGTACCAGTCCGGCTTCAGCAAGCGCGCCGTCCCCGACGTGGCCTACGACGCGGCGCTGTTCGGCGGCGTGCAGGTGATCTGGAACGGCGAGCGCCACACCGGCGGCGGCACGAGCGAGGCGACGCCGCAGTGGGCGGGCATCTTCGCGCTGGCGAACGAGCAGCGCGCCGCGGCGGGCAAGGGGCCGCTCGGCTTCGCGAACCCGGCGCTGTACGCGAACGCCGGCAGCTTCCACGACATCACGAGCGGTGACAACACGTGGATCCCGGCCGACCCGTCGCAGCCGTTGATCCCCGGCTCCTCGGCCGGTCCCGGGTACGACCTGACGACCGGGCTCGGGACGCCGGACGTCGCGAACCTCCTCCCCGGCCTGGTCGCCGCTGCCGGCACGACCAGCCCCGGCCAGCTCGGGCCGCCGCCGCCGCCCTCGCAGCTGCCGACCGGCCCCGACGCGACCTGCCAGAACCAGCAGCTGACGGGCACGTACCACAACGTCCGCGTTGCCAAGAACGCCTGGTGCGATCTCGCCGGTGCGACCGTGACCGGCAACGTCCAGGCGAACAGGGCGACCGGCCTCGGCATCACCGGCACGACGGTCTACGGCGACGTCGAGGTCAACCACGCCACCGGCGCGTCCGATCCGAGCCACCCGAACGCGAACGTCGTCTGCGCGAGCGCGATCTCCGGCGACCTGCGCGTCCACGACAGCGCCGCCGCGTGGAGCATCGGCGGGGCCGCCTGCGCAGGCGTCACGGGCGGCCCCGGGAACGCCATCGGCGACGACCTCCAGTTCGACAACAACGCGGGCAACGGGAGCGAGGTGAGCGCGAACTCCGTCGCCGGCACGCTCGAGTGCAGGCACGACACTGGCGTCAGCGGCGCCGGCAACCTGGCGCAGCGGCTCGTCGGCCAGTGCGCCGCCTTCGGGACGCAGGTGTCGTCGGACGGCGGCGTCAGCGGCGCCGACGTTCGCTGCCAGAACCAGCAGCTGACGGGCACGTACCACAACGTCAAGGTCGTCAGGGGCGCTTGGTGCGATCTCGCCGGCGCGACCGTGACCGGCGACGTGCGTGCCCACTTTGCGACCGGGCTCGCCATCACCGGCTCGATCGTGATCGGCAAGGTCGACGTCGACGACACCGTCGCGGCCCTCGACCCGAGCCACCTCGGCCAGAACGTGGTCTGCAACAGCCTGGTGTGGGGCGATGTCAACATCACCGACAGCTCGGGCTCGGCGCCCTGGAGCATCGGCGGCACCACAGGCTGCGCCAACGTCGCGAGCGTGACGGGTGGGACGGGCAGCGCGATCGGGAGCGAGCTCCGCTTCGACCGCAACGCTGCGAGCACGAACGACGTCAGCGGCAACACGATCATCGACGACCTCGAGTGCAACGGCAACGGCGGCGTCGCCGCGAGTGGCGGCCCGAACCTCGTCGGGCGCAACGCGCAGGGCCAGTGCGCGTCGTCGCCGCTAGTGACCGGCTAGGCTCGCCGCCGCGCGCTGCTCGTCGGCGCGGTAGCTGGACCGCACCAGCGGTCCCGCGAAGACAGAGCCGAAGCCGAGCGCCTCACCCTGCTCGCGGAGCCAGCGGAACTCCTCCGGATGCACCCAGCGGTCGATCTGTACGTGCTTGGCGCTCGGCTGCAGGTACTGCCCGATCGTGACGACGTCGACCCCGGCGTCGCGTAGGTCGCGCATCGTCTCGACGACCTCGTCGTTCGTCTCGCCGAGGCCGACGATGATGCCGCTCTTCGTCAGGAGCGGTGCCTGTGCGAGCTCGCGCGCGCGTCGGAGCAGGGCGAGCGCGCCGTCGTAGCTCGCCTTCGTCCCGCGCATGCGGCGGTGCAGGCGGCGAACAGTCTCGATGTTGTGGTTGAACACGTCGGGCCGCGCGGCGAGCACGACCCGGAGCGCGTCCTCCTCGGCGCCGGCGAAGTCCGGCGTCAGCACCTCGACCGTTGCGCCCGGGAGCTTGGCCCGCAGCGCACGGATCGTCGCCGCGTAGTGACCGGCGCCGCGGTCGGCGAGGTCGTCGCGGTCGACGGAGGTCACGACGACATGCTCGAGCCCCATGCGCGCGGCGGTCTGCGCGAGTCGCAGCGGCTCGAGCGGGTCGGCCGGGCCGGGCGTCCCCGAGTGGACGTAGCAGTAGCGGCAGGCGCGCGTGCACGTGTCGCCGAGGATCTGGAACGTGGCCGTCCCGCGCCCCCAGCACTCGGCGATGTTCGGGCAGCGCGCCTCCTCGCAGATCGTGTGCAGGCGGGCGCCGTGGATCAGCCGCCGCACCTCGAAGTAGCGGCTGTCGGCGCGCGGCGCGCGCACCTTCATCCACTCCGGCCGGCGTGGCCGCTCGGCTACTGGCAGCGAGCGTTGCATCGCCGCGAAGTCTAGGGACGGCGGGTTACCCTGACGCCGTGCTCGCAGTCAAGCTGGCGCTGCTGTACGGCTCCGTCTCGCTCGGGCCGGTGACGCCCGTCTGCCAGGTCGGCGTCCCGTGCGACGAGCCGGCGGCCCGGGTGACGCTCACGTTCACGCGCGCGAGCCAGACGTTCACGACGACGACGAACGCTGCCGGCGGCTACCGGATCGCGCTCGCGCCGGGCATCTACGCGGTGCGCGCGAGCGCCGGCAGGTTCATGCGGCCGCGCGCGATCAACGTGCGCGCTCCGCGCACGCACCTCGACCTCGCGATCGACACCGGGATTCGCTAGCGGATCGCGAGCTGCGCGTGCAGCGGCTGCGGCCAGAGGCCCGGCTCGCTTCCCGGCAGCTCCGAGAGCTCGAGGCCGAAGACGGCGGCGAGCGCGTCGCGCGCGACCGGTCGTACGTCGTCGACCGTGACCGGACGCCCGAGCTCGCGCGCGAGCGACGTGAACGCGGCATCCTCGAGGCCGCACGCGGTGATCCAGTCGCTGAACGGTGCCGGGTCGAGATCGACGTTCAGCGCGTAGCCGTGCGTCGTCACCCAGCGGCTGACGCGCACGCCGATCGACGCGATCTTCCTGGGCGGCGGCGTCAGCCAGACACCGGTCAGTCCGTCGATTCGCGCGCCTGCCAGGCCGAACGCCGAGAGTGCGTGGACGATGGCCTCCTCGAGGTCGCGGCAGTAGCGCCTGACGTCCTTCCCGTGCCGCTTCAGGTCGAGGATCGGGTAGCAGACGAGTTGGCCGGGCCCGTGGTAGGTCGAGCGGCCGCCGCGATCCGTCTCGACGACCGCGACGTCGGCACCGGCGGGCAGGTGCACCTCGGCGGGATCGGTGCGACGGCCGAGCGTCACCGTCGGCGGGTGCTCGAGGAACACCACGGTGTCGGGAATCGCGCCCTGCGAGACCGCGGCCGCCAGCGCCCGCTGCAGGTCCCACGCCTCGACGTAGTCGACGACCCCGAGCTGCAGCACGTAGCCCTCCACGCGTCCGACTGTAGTCGACGTCCGCTTAATGCGGCTCTCATCCGGGGCCGGCTAGGGTGGCGCGGATGATCGAGGCGCGCGCGCTGACGAAGGACTACGGTGCCAAGCGCGCCGTCGACGACCTCAGCTTCACCGTCCGCCCGGGCATCGTCACCGGCTTCCTCGGCCCGAACGGGTCGGGCAAGTCGACGACGATGCGTCTCGCGCTCGGGCTCGATCGCCCGACCGCGGGGACGATCGCGGTCAACGGCAAGCCGTATCGCGAGCACCCGGCGCCGCTGCACGAGGTGGGGGCGCTGCTCGAGGCGCGCTCGGTCCACACCGGCCGCTCGGCGTACAACCACCTGCTCGCGTTGGCGCAGACGCACGGCATCCCCCGGCGCCGCGTCGACGAGCTGGTCGAGCTCGTCGGCCTGCGCGAGGTCGCGCGCAAGCGCGTCGGCCAGTTCTCGCTCGGCATGGGCCAGCGGCTCGGGATCGCCGCGGCGCTTCTCGGCGACCCGCAGACGCTTCTCCTCGACGAGCCCGTGAACGGCCTCGATCCCGAAGGGATCCACTGGATCCGCAACCTGCTCAAGAGCCTCGCCGCCGAGGGCCGCACCGTCTTCGTCTCCTCGCACCTGATGAGCGAGATGTCGCTGACGGCCGACCACCTGATCGTGATCGGTCGCGGCCGGCTGATCGCCGACCTGCCCGTCGACGAGTTCGTCCGGCGCGCGTCGAAGAAGCTCGTCCGCGTCCGGACGCCGCAGGCCGCGCGCCTGCGGGCGCTGCTCGCGGGTCCGGACGTCGTCGTCGCGAGCGACGGCGACGTGCTCGAGGTCAGCGGGCTGACCGCGGCGCAAGTGGGGGAGGAGGCGGCTGCGAACGGGATCGTGCTGCACGAGCTCGCACCGCAGCAGGCTTCGCTCGAGGAGGCCTTCATGGAGCTGACGCGCGAGGACGTCGAGTTCCAGGCAGGCGTGCGCGAGCCGGAGCGGGCGGTCGCGTGATGAGCAGCGTCGTCGCGCTCCTCACCCCGGTCGGCCGCGTCCGCGTGACGCAGCCGCGCGTCGTCCGCTCCGAGTGGACGAAGCTGCGCTCGCTGCGCTCGACGCTGTGGTCGCTCGTCGCCGCGGTCGTGCTCGGGATCGGCCTCCCGTGCGTCTTCGCGGCCGTCACCTCCTCGCACTGGGGCGGCATGAGCCCGCACGAGCGCGCGGATCGCCATCCGCTCGACATCGCTCTCGCCGGCGTCAACGTCGCCCAACTCGCGATCGGCGTCCTCGGCGTGCTCGTGATCAGCGGCGAGTACGGCACCGGGATGATCCGGGCGACGATGAGCGCCGTGCCCACGCGGCTGCCGGTGCTGTGGGCGAAGGCGGCGGTCTTCGCCGTCGTCACGTTCGTGCTGATGCTGCCGACGGTGCTGATCGCGTTCTTCGCGAGCCAGGCGATCGTTGGGCACATCGCGCCGCTCGACATCTCGCTGTCGGCGCCCGGCGTCACGCGCGCCGTCGTGGGCGGCGCGCTCTACCTGACGGTCCTCGGCGTCATCTGCCTCGGCCTCGGCGCGATCGTCCGCAACACGGCCGGCGGGATCGCGCTCTTCGCCGGAATCTTCTTCGTCGTCCCGCCGCTGATGAACGTCTTGCCTTCGAGTTGGAACGATGCGGTGTCGCCGTATCTGCCGGCTGCCGCCGGCCGCGACGTCTTCTCGCTCACCGCCGGCGCCCACGATCTCGGTCACTGGGCCGGTTTCGGCCTCTTCTGCGGCTACGGCGCCGCCGCGATCGCGATCGCCGCGGTGCTGCTCGTCCGGCGCGACACGTAGGCGCCGGCCCGCTACGCTCGGGGAAGCGACGGCGCTGGCGAGCCTCGGGCTCGGCAGCGCTTTTTCTGCGACTCGACCGGAAGGGGGAATCGTGAGCGAAGCCGCTGCGAAGGTCGCGCTGATCGCCCACGACGGCAAGAAGGACGAGCTGCGCGCGCTCGTCGCGGAGCAGTTGCCCGTGCTGCGGCGCGTGCAGCTGATCGCGACCGCGACGACGGGGAAACTGATCGAGGAAGAGTTCGCGCTTCGGGTCGAGCGGGCCGCCTCGGGTCCTGCCGGGGGTGACCTGCAGATCGGCGCGCTGGTCGCGAACGGCGTCATCGACCTGGTCGTCTTCCTGCGCGATCCGCTCTCCGCGCATCCGCATGAGCCGGACATCCAGGCCCTGATGAAGGTCTGCGACGTGTACCGCATCCCGCTCGCGACGAACGCCTCGACTGCGGCGCTCTGCCTCGGCGCGCTCGCCGCCTGAGCCGGCGCGGGAGCGGGGTCAGACGGGTGTCGCTGCCTGCAGTCGCTGCTTGCGGCGGGCGGTCGCCGTGGCGACGCGGTTCTTGCCGCTCCGCTTCGCGTCGTAGAGCGCGCCGTCGGCGGCGGCGAGGAGCGCGTCGGCGCCGCGGTAGGTGGGGAACTCCGCTGCGCCGAGGCTCGCCGTCACCCGCGTGATCTCGCCCGTCGGGCCGGGCACCTCGATCGACTCGAGACGCCGCCGCACCCGCTCGGCGACGCGGCGCGCGTTGCCGAGCTGCGTGCCCGGCAGGAGGAGGACGAACTCCTCGCCGCCGAAGCGCGCGGCGAGGTCGAGCTCGCGGCAGGACTCCGCGAGCACGCTCGCGACCGCCCGCAGGATGTCGTCGCCGGTCTGGTGGCCGTAGAGGTCGTTGATCTGCTTGAAGTTGTCGATGTCGGCGATCACGAACGAGACGCTCGTGCCGAGCGCGTCGGCGCGCGCGAGCTCGTGGTGCAGGCGCTCGTCGAGCGCGGCGCGATTCGCGAGACCGGTGAGGGGATCGGTCTGCGCTTGGCGTTTCAGCCGCGCCACGTCGTTGAGGAGGCGCGCGACGGGCCGCCCGAGTCGCGTCGCCAGCGCGCCTGCGAGCGCGAGCGTCACGAGCGCCGCGAGCAGCAGCCGGCGCCGGTACGGCGCCGCCGAGGCTTGGACGGCGGTGACCGGCTCGACCGCGACCACCTGGGTGTGCGGGATCCCCAGCGGCGCCGTCTGCGCCATGAACTCGATCTTCCCGAACGCGACGCGACCGGCGCGAATCGTCGCGACCGCGTTGCGAGGACCGCCCGCGAGGACGCGCCCGTTCCGGACGAGCATCAGGCCCGCTGCCGGCGGCAGCGGCGTCTGGTCGCGGATCAGGTGCAGCAGCGGGTCGGCGAGCGCGATCGCGATCGCGACGCGCGCGAGCACGTGCCCGTCGGCGGCGATCAGCGCCGTCGACGCGATCCGCGGCGGCGGCGGCAGCGTGCCGAAGACGTGCCCGCCGACCGTCACCTGCGCCTGCCGCTCGAGCGCGATGCGGCGCAGCGCCGCGCGGTCGCCGGTGATCACGGCCTGCTGGAGGTCGAGCGAGGCGGCGATCTGGCCTGCGCGCGCCCGCAGGTTCGCTCGCAGCGCCGAGAACGTCGACACGGCCACCCGCGCACCGCCCGCGAGCGCCGTCGACGCCTGCTGCCCGCTCGAATGCTGCGCGTTGCGGTCGAGGACGTAGACGACGCCGACGACGAGGCCGCTCGTCAGCACGAAGACGAGGACGGCGGCGCGGAACGCAGCCGCTTTCCTGTGCCAGCCGCGCGTCCGCTCGGCGAGCCGTCTCGCGGCCGGGTGGCGGCCGACGGCCGCGGGTGCGGAGAGGAGGGAAGGGTTCGTGGTCACCAGGGCGCGCAGTGGGACTTCCAGCTGAGGCATCGGCGTCGGCGCCGTGGCTGGTCGCCCCTCCAACGGGGGATCAGCAGCCGAGGATCTCCTCGACGGCGTCGACCGCGGGCACGAAGACCGCGCGCTGGGCCTGCGTGAGGCGGCTGTTCGCCGTCGTCAGCATGCCGTCGAGGGTCGTGCACGCACCGTGGACGTCGCCGGCGACGAGCTGGTCGCCGGCATGACCGGCGCTCGTCCGCAGGCTGTCGGCGGTCGAGCCGCCCAGACCGAGGCCGTCGATCGTCGCCGTGACCTCGAACAGCGCCGCCTCGGCGGGCGGGATCACGGAGCTGGGGCTGACGGTGCCGATCACGACGCGGACGCGGTTGGCGGCGGCTGCGATCGCCGCCCCTTCGTCGACCGTCAGCCGCGAGCTCGCCTTGGCGACCTCGTCGATCGCCGCCTTCGTCAGCTCGGTGAGCTGCTTGTTGGCGTCGCCCGTGTTGCCGTGGGCGATGTCGTCCGAGGCCTTGTTCACCTTCGACGTGAGCGAGTCGGAGAACTTGTGGTCGAGCTGCATGGCGGTGATCAGCTGGTTCAGCTCGGTCAGCTGTGCCGCGGCACCCTGGACGAGGACGTCGAACGTCTTCGTCGCCGCGTTGCCCGCTGCGTCCTGCGCGCTGCAGGTCACGGTCGTGTGCCCGATCGCGAATGTCGCGCCGGAGGCGGGAAGGCACGTGACGGCGTCGGTGCCGTCGACGGCGTCGGTTGCCGTCGCGGCGAAGGTGACGACGGCGCCGCTGGCGGCGGTCGCGTCGACGGTGAGCCCCGCGGGTACCTGAAGCGTCGGCGCCGTCGTGTCGCCGACGCGGACGGTGAAGCTGGTGCTGGCGCTGTTGCCGGCGGCGTCGCGGGCGGAGCAGGTGACGGTCGTGGTGCCGAGCGGGAAGACGGCACCGGCTGCCGGCAGGCACGCGACGGAGACCGAGCCGTCGACCACGTCGGCCGCGGTCGGTGTGCTGTAGCCGACGGCGGCGCCGGCGGGACCGGTTGCCTCGACGGTGACGTTCGCGTGCGCGCCGATCGTGGGTGGCGTCGTGTCGCGGACGGTGACGGTGAAGGTGGAGCCGGCGGTGTTGCCGGCGCCGTCGCGGGCGGAGCAGGCGACGGTGGTGGCGCCGAGCGGGAAGACGCTGCCGGAGGCGGGGAGGCACGAGGCCGAGACACTGCCGGCGACCACGTCGGTCGCGGTGGGTGTGCTGTAGCCGACCGCGGCGCCGGCGGGACCGGTTGCCTCGACGGTGACGTTCGCATGCGCGGCGATCGCCGGCGGCGTCGTATCGCGGACGGAGACCGTGAAGGTCGAGGTCGCGGAGTTGCCGGCCGCGTCGTGCGCGGAGCAGGTGACGACGGTGTCGCCGAGCGGGAACTGGCTCCCCGAGGCGGGCACGCAGGAGACGGCGACCGAGCCGTCGCGGTTGTCGCTCGCGGTCGGCGAGGCGTAGCCGACGGCGGCGCCGCCGGCGCCGGTTGCCTCGGCGCTGACGTTACCGTGGGCGGCGATCGTCGGCGGGATCGTGTCCGGCGGCGGCGAGCCCGTGCCGACGAAGACGACGAACGATCCGGCGGCGAGGTTGCCGGCGGCGTCGGTCGCCGTGCAGGTGACGGTCGTCGACCCGAGCGGGAACTGGTCGCCCGAGGCCGGCGAGCACGAGGGAGCGATCGCGCCGTCGACGACGTCGTCGGCGCTCGCCGAGTAGGTGACGACCGCGCCGTTCGGGCCGCTCGGCGCGACCTCGACGTCGGCCGGTAGGCGCAGGTCCGGCGGCGTCGTGTCTCGCACGCTGACGGTGAAGGTGGAGTTGGCGGAGTTGCCGGCGCCGTCTTGCGCCGAGCAGGTCACCCGCGTCGCGCCGACGGCGAACACGTCCCCCGAGGCGGGCTGGCAGGAGACGGGGAGCGCGCCGTCGAGGTTGTCGGTGGCGGCCGGTGTCGCGAAGGCGACGGTCGCGCCCGCGGGTCCGGTCGCCTCGGCCGTGACGTCGGGATGGGGCGCCACGGTCGGCGGCGTCGTGTCCGCGACGACGACCGCGAAGCTGCTGCTCGCGCTGTTGCCGGCGACGTCCTGGGCCGAGCAGTTGACGGTGGTCCGGCCGAGCGGGAAGAGGCTGCCGGGCGCAGGCTGGCAGGAGACGGCGACCGAGCCGTCGAGGTTGTCGCTCGCGGCCGGCGTCGCGTAGGCGACCGTCGCGCCGCTCGAGTCCGTCGCCTCGACGGTGACGTCGGCGTGCGCGGCGATCGTCGGCCGGGTGCTGTCGCGGACGCGGACGGTAAAGCTCGTCGCGGCGCTGTTGCCGGCAGTGTCGCGGGCGGAGCAGCTGACGGTCGTGCTGCCGAGCGGGAAGAGGCTGCCGGAGGCGGGCTGGCACGAGACCGGAACGGCGCCGTCGCGGTCGTCTGTCGCGACCGGGGGGCCGTAGGTGACGGCGGCTCCGCTCGCGCTCGTCGCCTCGACGGTGACGTTCGCGTGCGCGGCGAGCGTCGGCGGAGCGGTGTCGGGGGCGTCTCCGACGACGACGACGAACGACGAGTAGCCGACGTTGCCGGCAGCGTCGACCGCCGAGCAGGTCACGTCGGTCGCGCCGGGGGCGAACGTGCTGCCCGACGCGGGAAGGCAGGTGGTGGGCACGCTGCCGTCGACGAGGTCGGTTGCCGTCGCCGGGAAGCTGACGGCGGCGCCGTCGACGGAGGTGGCCGCGGCCGAGATCGAGGCGGGCAGCTCCAGCGCGGGCGGCGTCGTGTCGACGACGGTGACCGTGAACGCGAGCTGTGCGTCCTCGCCCGCGGCGTTGCGTGCGGTGCACGTGACGGTCGTGCTGCCGAGCGGGAGCCGGGCCCCGGACGCGGGCAGGCAGGACACCGGTACGTCGCCGTCGACGGGGTCGGTCGCGGTCGGGAGCGTGTAGGTGACGACCGCCCCGCTCGCGCTCGTCGCCTCGGCGACGACGTCGGCGTGCGCGGAGATCGCAGGCGGGATCGTCTCCGGCGTCGCGCCGACGGCGACCGTGAACGACGAGCGCGCGACGTTGCCGGCCGCGTCGGTCGCGGTGCACGTCACCTGCGTCGACCCGAGCGCGAACACGCTGCCGGACGCGGGCTTGCACACGGGCGCGACCGACCCGTCGACTCGGTCGGTCGCGGTCGCGGCGAACGAGACGACGGCACCGTCGCGGGAGTCGGCGAGGGCGGTGATCCCGGCAGGGAGCTGGAGCACCGGCGGCGTCGTGTCGCGGACGACGACGGCGAACGACTCGCGCACGGTCTCGCCGGCCGCCGCCTGCGCCGAGCAGGCGACGGTCGTCGACCCGAGCGGGAAGAAGCTGCCCGACGCCGGCGTGCACGAGACGGCGACGGCTGCGGCGAGCGCTGCGCGTGCGAGCGGAAGCGCGTAGGTCACGATCGCGCCGGTGGGTCCGGTCGCCTCCGCGGTCACGTCGGGGTGGAAGTCGAGCACCGGCGTCCCGGGCGACGTGTGCTGCGACTGCTGGCCGTTCGCTTTCGGCGCGTCCGAGGACGGCGGCGGCGATGGCGCCGGCGCCGTTCCGACGCCCGCCGCGCGGCCGTCCGCATGCGGTGCCGCCGCGCCGGCGGGCGTGTCGGGGACCGCCGACGGCGTCGGACCGGCGGGTGCGGGGGCGTCGGTCGTGCTCGACGGCTGCGGTGCCGGCGCGGAGTCGGGTGCGTGCGTCGCGACGCGAGGCTGCGCCTGCGTCGCCACCGCCTGCGCGGCGGGTCGGTCGACGTGCACGCCGACGACGAGCGGCGCCGACGCGAGCTGCAGCTCGTCACCCCTGGCGGCGAGCGACCGCAGCCGCTCCGGCGTCAACCCCTGCAGATCGAGCGGCGAGAGGCCGAGCGTCCGGGCCGCGGCGAGTACGCGCGTCGCCGGCTGCCGGCCGATCTCGTCGTCGATGCCGAGCAGCGCGCTCTGGAGCGAGATCGCGATCAGCTGCTGCGACTGGGTCTCCGTCGACGGGACCGGCGAGAGCGACGGCACCGTGGCGCCGAGCCAGAGCGCGGTCGCGAGCGTCGCCCCGGCGGCCGTCGCCGCCGACTTGCCGCCAGCGATCGCGATCAGGATGCGACTTGCCGCACGCCGCACGTTCATCTCTCGAGCCTCTTCCGCCGCAGGAACCCCGCACGCTCATGATCGGTCGCGACGGCGCCGCGCGCACGTACCCGGTCGGGGGATTCGCGGCCGGGTGCCGCTGGAGCTTAAGCTCTAGTCGAGGGTTAGACCGTTCCGGGCCGGCCGCGGATCAGTAGTCCGCCTCGCCGCTCGTCTCGAGCCTCGCGCGCAGGTCGTGCAGGAAACCGCCGGCGTAGGCGCCGTCGACGAGGCGGTGGTCGTACGTGAGCGTCAGGTTCATGATCGGCCGGATCGCGATCGCGTCGTTGCCGTTCTCGTCGCGGATCACCCACGGGCGTTTCACCACTGCGTACGTGCCGAGGATCCCGCTCTGCGGCTGATTGATGATCGGGGTGCCGTGGAACGTGCCGAAGCTGCCGGGGTTCGTGATCGTGAACGTGCCGCCCTGGACGTCGTCGGGCAGGAGCTTCTTCGTGCGCGCGCGCTCGGCGAGGTCGGCGACGCCGCGTGCCATCCCGAGCAGGTTCAGTCCCTCCGCGTGCTTCAGCACCGGCACGATCAGCCCCTTGCCGCCCTCGAGCGCGACCGCGAAGCCGAGGTTGACGTAGTTGTGCGTCACGATCGACTCGCCGCGCAGCTCGGCGTTCACCCACGGCCAGTCGCGCAGCGTCTCGACCGTCGCGCGGGCGACGAAGGCGAGGTAGGTCAGGTTGACGCCGTAGCTCCGCTGGTACTCGGGCTTGAGCCGGTCGCGGATCGCCACCACCTTCGACATGTCGACCTCGATCGCGCTCGTGACGTGCGCGGCCGTGTCGAGTGAGCGCCGCATGTGCTCGGCGATCCCCCGCCGCATCGCGTTCATCGGCTCGACGACCTCCCCACCCTCCGGCTGCGGAGGTCCAGGCGGCGGCTGTGCGGACGCAGGCTCGCGTGCCGGCGCGGGAATCTCCGGCGCCGGCACCGCAGGCGTCGCCCCCTGCTGGCGTTCGACGAACGCCAGCATGTCCTTCTTCGTCACGCGGCCGCCGCGGCCGCTGCCGGGGACGGACGCCGGGTCGATGCCGTGCTCGGCGGCGATCCGGGCGACGACCGGCGAGACGAAGGTGCGGTCGTGGCCGTCGTGCGACTCCGGCTCCGCGGCCGTGACACGGTCCTCGCCCGGCGCCGCGTCGCCTTCGCTCGACGCGGTCGTCGCCGCGTCGGTGGCCGCTTGCGTCGCGGGCTCGGCGACCGAGGCCCCACTCGGCGGCGGTGGGGCAGCCGGCCCGGCGCCGGCGTCGCCGATCCGACCGAGCAGCGTCCCGACGGCGACCGTCTGACCCTCGTGGACGAGGATCTCGGTCAACGTCCCCGTGCCGGGGCTCGGTACCTCGGTGTCGACCTTGTCGGTCGAGATCTCGACGATCGACTCGTCCGCGTCGACGTGGTCGCCGACGCTCTTCAGCCACTTCGTCACCGTCCCCTCGGAGACGGAGACGCCCATCTGCGGCATGACGACGTCGACGGCGGTACCGGTCGCCATCAGTACTCGGCCAGCTCGCGCAGCCCGGCGACGACGTCGTCGACCTGCGGGATGAACGCCTGCTCGAGCGGCGGCGAGAACGGCACCGGCGTGTCGGGCGCGGCGATACGCTTGATCGGCGCGTCGAGGTGCTCGAACGCCTCCTCGGCGATCGTCGCCGCGATCTCGGCGCCGAAGCCGCCGCTCCGCGTGTCCTCGTGCAGGACGAGCGCCTTCGAGGTCTTGCGGACGGACGCGAGCACCGCCTCCCGGTCCCACGGCATCACGCTGCGGAGGTCGACGATCTCGACCGACAGGTCGCCGAGCTTCGCCGCCGCCTCGGCGGCGGTGTACACCATCGCGCCCCAGGTGACGACGGTGACGTCGTCGCCCTCCTGGTGGAGACGTGCCTCGCCGATCGGCGTCGTGTACCGCTCGTCCGGCACCTCGCCCTTGACGCGGCGGTAGAGGTGCTTGTGCTCGAAGAAGAGCACCGGGTTCGGGTCCTCGATCGCCGAGATCAGCAAGCCCTTCGCGTCCGCGGGCGTTGCCGGGCAGACGCACTTGAGGCCGGGGATGTGCGCGAACGAGGACTCCGGATTCTGCGAGTGGAAGGGGCCGCCCGAGAAGCCGCCGCCGGAGGGCAGCCGCACGGTGATCGGGATCGGCGTCCCGGCGCGCCAGCGCTGCTTCGCTGCGACGGTGACGAGCTGGTCCCAGCCGCAGGAGATGAAGTCGGCGAACTGCATCTCGGCGACCGGCCGCATGCCCATGATCGCGGCGCCGGTCGCGCCGCCGAGGATCGCCGTCTCGGAGAGCGGCGCGTCGATCACGCGCCACGGTCCGAACTCCTCCTGGAACCCGAGCGTGACCTTGAAGGCGCCGCCGTAGACGCCGACATCCTCGCCGATCACGATCACGCGCTTATCGCGGCGCATCTCCTGCCGCAGCCCGTCGGAGATCGCCTGCAGGTAGGTCTTCTCCGCCATCTACTTGTGATGCGGCGTGTCGAGGTCCTCGGGCGTCGCGTACACGCCGTCGTGCAGCGTGGCCGGATCGGGCAGCGGTGACTCCTCGGCCCGCTGCAGCGCCTCGTTGAGGAGCTTCTTCACCTGCACGCCGATCTCGTCCTCTTCCTCGTGCGTGAGATCCGCGTGCTCGTGGAGCCATGCGCGGTACCGCTCGATCGGGTCGCGCTCGGCCCACCGTTCGAACAGCTCCTTCGGGACGTAGAAGGCGTCGTCGTGCACTGCATGACCCTCCATGCGGAGGGTCTGGCACTCGATCAGTGTCGGCCCGCCTCCGTCGCGCGCCTTCTCGATCGCCCGCTTCGCCTCGTGGTAGACGGCGAGGGCGTCGGTTCCGTCGACGACGACACCGTCGAAGCCGTACGCCTG
>DASRGD010000013.1:0-11466 GCA_035651195.1 Gaiellaceae bacterium
GGCCCGACGCGTGCGTCGATCGATGCCTGCGTGACCGGCGCGCCTGCCTCGGCCGCGGCGACGCAGACGTAGCCGAGGCGTCCCTCCCCGTCGCTGTACTCGCACGCATAGTCGAAGGCGTAACGCGGTGACGGGACGCAACCGAGGAACGCTCCGTTCCAGCCGGCGAGCCCGCCGCCGCCGGACTCGGGTGCGGCGATCGACGCGAACGTCGGCCACTGGGTACCGACCTGGCTGTCCGGCCACACGCCGTCGCGCGCACCGCCCGTCGCTCCGAAGCCGAGCGCAACCGCTGCCGTCGCGGCCCCCCACGCCGCGCGCTTCCACCCCATCCTGCTCAGTTTCTCACAGAGCTTTCCCAGCGACGAGGGCTAGCCTCGCGGCATGAACATCGAACCCCGCTACACACGCCGCGGCTCGCTGACGAGGTTCGGCGGCCTGCTGGCAACGCTGCTCGGCGCCGGCGGGCTCGAGGCGGTCGGGGCCGAGGGGCGCGGAACGGGTCTCGCGGCGGTCGCGTCGGGCGCAGTCAGGTGCGTGCTGACGCCGGAGATGACCGAGGGGCCGTACTACATCGCCGGCGAGAAGGCTCGCCGCGACATCACCGAGGGGCGACCGGGGGTCGCTCTGCAGCTCCGCCTGTCGGTCGTAAACGCGTCGACGTGTGCGCCGATCAAGGGCGCCACGGTCGACATCTGGCACGCCGACGCAAGCGGTGTCTACTCCGGCTTCGGCGCCGGCGCGAGCAGCCGCACGTTCATGCGCGGGATCCAGCCGACCGACGCCCACGGGCTGGCGCTGTTCGAGACTGTCTACCCCGGCTGGTATCAGGGTCGGACGGTTCACATCCACGTCAAGGTGCACCTCGGCGGCAACGTCGTCCACACGGGGCAGCTGTTCTTCCCGGACCCGCTCACCGACGTCGTCTACGAGCGGTCGCCCTACAACCAGCGGCCGAACCGCACGACCCGCAACGCGAACGACTCGATCTTCGTCAACGGCGGCTCGAGGTCGATGCTGACGCTGACGAAGAACGGCACCGGCTACGTCGGCGCCATCACGATGGGCGTGCAGCGCTAGATGACGGGGCCGGTCGAGGGCGGCGGCGGCGTCGTACCCTTGCCGTGTACGGTCGTCTTGTGGTCGGTGATCCAGACGACCGACGAGCTCTCGCCCGGCAGGCCGGTGAACGGCCCGAACACGATCCGCGCGTAGAACGTCCCGCTCGCCGTCAGCCGGCCGCTGCCGCCGATGACGCCGCTCCACGAGGCGCCCGGCTTCATCACGGTCGGCGTCGGCGTCGAGAACTTCGTCGCGGCGGCGAAGCCGACCGCCTGCGAGAGATCCTCCGCCGCCGGATCGGCGTAGAACGCGATCCCGAACTCGGAGCCGACCCTGATCGTCCGCTGGGAGATGTTCTTGAACGAGACACGGGCGCTCCAGCCGTCCGAGCGGATGCTGATCGTGTCGACGCGGTAGGTCATGACGCGCGCGCCGGCGATCTTCGCCGTCTCGTTCCAGCCCACGGTGCCGGCGGCAGCGGCAGCCGGCGCGAGGAGCGAGATCGCGGCTACAACTCCGACGACGCGTAACACACCGCCAGGAAAGCACACGAACGTAAACGAACGCTTAGAACCGGGCGACTTCGACCAGCTCGTCCAGGAGGCGCTCGACGCGCTGCCGCCCGAGCTGCGCCGGCGGATGTCGAACGTCGCGGTCGTGGTCGAGGACGAGCCGCCGGCCGGCCAGCCGCTCCTCGGTCTCTACCAGGGCGTACCGCTGACGCGGCGAAGCGGCGGCTACGTCGGCGCGCTCCCGGACAAGATCACGATCTTCCGCGGCCCGCTCGAGCGCATCGCCGCCTTCGACCCGGAGCGTTTGCGCCGCGAGGTCGAGCGCGTCGTCCTGCACGAGGTCGCCCACCACTTCGGCATCGGCGACGAACGGCTCGTCGAGCTCGACCGCTACTAGCCAACCGACCTGATGATGTCGACGAGCTCGTCGGTTCGGTAGCCGTTCGCGCGCGCGAAGCGGACGAGCTCCCGCGCGCGCTCGACGACCGCGCCGCGCTGGGGGGTGCCGGCGACGGTGACACCGCGGCCGCGGCGGAACTCGAGCAGGCCTTCGTCGCGAAGCGCGCGGAGCGCGCGCAGGACGGTGTTGGCGTTGACGCCGAGGACAGCCGCGAGGTCGCGGGCAGGCGGCAGCCGCTCGCCCGGCCCGGCCTCGCCGTCCGCGATCGCGCGGCGGATCTCGGCCGCGACCTGCTCGTGGAGCTCCGTCGGTTCGGCGCGGTCGACCTTGACACGAAACATGGTGCTAGTGATACTAGCTTCATCATGATTCGATCGGAAGGGGTCTGGTGACGGTCGCGGCGCCGCCGCGCCGGCCGCCGCAGGCCGGCGAGCCCGAGGCGCTCTTCGCAGAGGCGCGGCGCCGTCGCCGCCGTCGGCGGCTTCGGGTCGCACTGGTCGCCGTCGTCCTCCTCACCGTCGGCGCAGGCGCGTACGCCGCCCTCGGCGGCGGCTCGGTCTTCGGCCTCGGCGGCGGCTCGCCCGCCGCGGCGCCGCCGCACTACCGTGCCGTCGTCCTGCTCGTCGACGTCTCCGGCTCGATGCGCGCCACCGACGTCGAGCCGACGCGTCTCGACGCGACGGTGAAGGCGTTGCAGACGTTCGTCGCGACGCTTCCACGCAGGCTCCAGGTCGGCCTCGTCGCCTTCAGCACGACGGCCAAGGTCGTCGTCACGCCGACGACGGATCGCGCGCGCGTGCTCAGCGCGCTCAGCGCGCTCACGCCCCTGGCGGGAACGGCACTCGGCGCGGGGCTCGACACGGCGGTGACGCTGACGATGCGGCTGCTTCGACGTGACGGCATCCGCCGCGTGCCGGGGCGCGACGTGCCGGCGGCGATCGTGCTCGAGAGCGACGGCGCGCAGAACCGCGGCCCGATCACGCCGCTCGCAGCCGCCCGACGTGCCAAGGCGGGCGGCATCCGCGTCGACGGCATCGCGCTCGGTACCGCCCGCGGCGTTGTCAGATTCGGCTACGGCCGGACACTCAACTCGATCCCGGTTCCTCCTGACCCGGAGACCGTCGAGCAGATCGCCGCCGTCACAGGAGGCAACGCGTTCACCGCTCGCGACGCCTCGACGCTCGCGACGGTCTACCGCCGCCTCGGCCAGCAACTCGGCCGGTAGCCCGAAGCTCGCGCACTCCGACTCGAATTCGCCCGCCGAACGACGAGAGCGGCTCGTACGTGCTCGTCAGAGACGACGGCGACACGGCAGCCGACGACGTCGACGACACGCTGACGCTGCCTGCTCTCCCGACAACGAACCCATCCCGCTAGGGCAGCAGGTGGAACGTCAAGCTCGTGTGTCCCGTGTCGCCGGTGCCGAGGTCTCGGATGTGGACGAATCCGCGGGCGTTCGCGTAGGCGCCGGTGCCGCCGACGACTGGGATGTCGGCGTTCAGCGCCCCCTCCGGCAGACTCAGGAACGCCTCTGCGACCACCGAGCCGGCGGGGAGGAAGAAGCTGGCCGCGCAGTGTGCGTCGAGTGAAAGGTGCTGCGCGTCTCCCGCGACCCTGACGAAGATGCAGTGACCCTCGTCACGCCCGACTCGGACACCGCGCTTTGTCCCCGCCCACTGGTAGAGACCGCTCTTGAACGCGAACTGATCGCCCGGCCTGGGCAACCGCTGGAAGTCGAAACCGAGATCGACGCTCGCGTCGCTCTCGTCGATCTCGAGCATGCTGAATGTCTGCGGACGGTCGATCGCCGACGCCGACGCGACAGCGACCGAGAGCACGAGAAGAACGCCCGCACCGCACGCGATGAGCCTGCACATAGGAATCCTCCTGCCTGAGAACCGGAAACCGGAAGTCTAGGACACCGGCGCCGTCACCTTCTTCATCGTGAGCAGCTGCGAGCGCCCGCGGAAGAGGTCGCCGAGCGACGCGCCCCCCTCGTCCGTGTCGAAGCGGTAGTCCTTGCCGATCGGCACCCACGGCAGCGCCTGTCGCATTCGGGCGAGCTCGTCGCTGCGCCGGGTCAGCTCCTTCTCGGCGGCGAGCAGCTCGAGCCTCGCAGCGAGCCACTCCTCGCGCGTTCCCGTTGCGTGATTCGTCATCTCCGTTCTCTCCTCTCGTTCATGGCTGCTCGCGAGGCGCTCCGAAGGGTCGCATAGCACTGCTCGACATACCCACGAGCATCTGCGCTGCCGGGTTCTCGGACGAGTACCCCCAGCGGGATTCGAACCCGCGCTACCGGCGTGAAAGGCCGGCGTCCTAGGCCGCTAGACGATGGGGGCCTGGAGCGCAGCGTAGCCGCCGCGGCGCGAGAATCTTCCGCGTGGACCGCGCGACTCGGGTGAGCCTGCTGCGGTGGCTGCGGCGGCAGCTGCGCCAGCCGGAGCCGCTGCGCGAGCGGCTCGAGGCCGCGATCGAGAACGACGACCCCGCCGAGGCGCGGCGCATCGTCGAGCGGTTCGAGTTCTCGGACGCGCAGCGCCGCCACGTCGAGGGCCTGCTCGCCGACTGGGAGCGCGAGCTCGGCGGCTCCTAGGAGGTACGGTCAGCCGTATTCCCGCCCGGCCGCCGGTCTGCGACCATGCGTGCATGGCCCGCACGGTGCTGATCGTCGACGACCATCCGAGCTTTCGCTCGTCTGCCCGCGCGATCCTCGAGGCCGACGGGTTCACGGTCGTCGGTGAGGCCCGGGACGGGAGCTCCGCTCTCGCGGAGGCGGCGCGGCTGCGACCCGACGTCGTCCTGCTCGACGTCCAGCTTCCGGACCTGAGCGGCTTCGACGTCTGCGCCACGCTCTGCTCGGCGAACGGCTCGTCCCCCGCCGTCGTCCTCGTCTCGAGCCGCGACGCCGCCGACTACGGCGACGAGATCGCGGGCTGCGGCGCCGTCGGCTTCGTTCCGAAGGCCGAGCTGTCCGGGGCGGCGCTGCGCGCGCTCCTCGCGTGAGCCGGCAGCGGATCGCGCTCGGCTTCGCGCTCGGGCTCGCGGAGGCGGCGGGCGCCGCGACGATCGTCGCCACCAGCGACCACGAGCCGCACAAGGCGGCGACGCTCGCGTTCGCGCTCACGGCCGGCGTCACCTTCATCGCGAGCGGCCTCGTCGCGCTCAGGCGCCGGCCCGGGAACCGGACCGGCCTCTACCTCGCCGCCGTCGGCTACCTCTGGCTGCTCGGAGCGCTCGGCGACGCGAACAACGACGTCGTCTACACGGCCGGCTCGGTGCTGGGGAACCTCGCGTTCATCCCGTTCGCGGCGCTCGTGCTCTCGTTCCCGACCGGCGGGCTCGCGACGCGCGTCGACCGCATCCTCGTCCGCGCGACCGCCTGCTTCGTCGTCATCGGGCCGACGCTGCTGCTCATGTTCGCGAACCGGCCGCCGTCGTGCACGAACTGCCGCGACAGCTCGATCGTCGTCTACAGCTCGCACACGCTCGAGCGCACGATCGACATCGTCGGGACGATGTACGTCGTCGCGCTGATCGTCGCCGTCGGCATCGTCCTCGCGTTCCGCTGGCACCGCTCGAGCACGGCTCTTCGCCGCGTCCTCCTCCCCGTCTACGTCGCCGGCGGCGCTGCGCTCCTCTTCCTGCTGGTCGGCAACCTCGTCTCGACCTTCTCGAGGACGGCCGGGGACGCGCTGGGGCCGTTCTTCGTCATTTGCTTCGGCGCCGTCCCGCTCGCGTTCCTGCTCGGCATCCTGCGCAGCCGCCTCGCGCGCGGCTCCGTCGCGACGCTGCCGCTCGCCGTCGGTCGCGGCGTGCCGCTGCGCGAGGCGATCGCGGAAGCGCTCGGCGACCCGTCGCTCGAGCTCGCGTACCGCGTCGGCGGCGGCTTCGTCGACCATGCCGGCAGGCCGGTCGAGCTGCCGGCGAGCGCGACGACGGTCGAGCACGACGGCCGCACGATCGGAGCACTCGTCCACGACGAGTCGTTGACCGAGGAGCGCGAGCTCGTCGAGGGCGTCGCGGCAACCGTCGCGCTGGCACTCGACAACGAGCGCCTGCAGGCGGAGCTACGCGCGCACTACGAGCGGCTGACGACGATCGTCGACACCGCGCCCAGCCTGCTGCTGACGCTCGACACCGACGGCCGCATCGTCAGCGCGAACCCGGCGACGGTGCGCGCAAGCGGCCGCGACGATGCCGGTGACGTCGTCGGACGGTTCTTCTGGGACGTCTTCATCGGCGACCACGAGCGACCGGCTATGATCGAGCGCTTCCATCGCCTCGCGCCCGAATTCCCTGCGGGCGAGTACGAGAACGTGTTCACGAACGCTCGCGGCGAGCAGCTCGTGATCGCGTGGCGGAGCGCACCGCTCCGCGACGAGTCCGGTCGCGTCGTCGGCATCTCGGCCGGCGGGCTCGACATCACCGACCGCAAGCGGCACGAGGAGGAGCTGCGCGCGTCGCGCTCGCGGCTCGTCGCGGCGGCCGACGAGGAGCGGCGGCGGCTCGAGCGCAACCTGCACGACGGCGCGCAGCAACGGCTCGTCTCGCTCTCGCTGGCACTCCGTCTCGCGCAGGCGAAGGCCGGGCAGGATCCGGCGGCGACGGTGGAGATCATCGCCGGCGCCAGCGACGAGCTGGCTCACGCGCTCGAGGAGCTGCGCGAGCTCGCCCGCGGCATCCATCCGGTCGTCCTGACCGACCGCGGCCTGAATGCGGCACTCGAGGGGCTCGCTGCCCGCAGCCCGCTGCCGGTCGCGCTGACGCCGGTCGAGCGCCGCCTGCCCGAGCCGGTCGAGGCGGCGGCGTACTACGTCGTCTCCGAGTCGCTTGCGAACGTCGTCAAGCACGCGGGTGCCTCGAGCGTCGACGTGCGGCTGCGGGCGCAGAACGGCTCGCTGCTGGTCGAGGTCGAGGACGACGGTGCGGGCGGCGCCGATCCGACGCGCGGCTCGGGCCTGCGCGGCCTCGCCGACCGGGTCGCCGCGCTCGACGGCGAGCTGCGCATCGAAAGCCCGGCGAGCGGCGGCACCCGCGTCGTTGCCGAGATCCCGGTCCGATGAGGCGACGCTTGCCGGCGCCGACTTCAGGACGTGCGGGCTTCGCCCGCACGTCCGCCTGCGTCGTCAACGGGAAACGACGGGCGAAGGAACGCCGATGAGAGTCGTCCTCGCCGACGACTCCGTTCTCCTGCGCGAAGGGCTCGCCCGCCTGCTCGGGGACGCCGGCTTCGACGTCGTCGGCCAGGCTGGCGACGGCGAGCAGCTGCTGCTGAAGGTGCGCTCGTACAGCCCGCAGGTCGCGATCGTCGACATCCGCATGCCGCCGACGCACACCGACGAGGGCCTGCGGGCGGCGCGTGAGATCCGCGCCAAGTTCCCCGACACCGGCGTGCTCGTCCTCTCGCAGTACGTCGAGCCCGAGTACGCGCTCGAGCTGCTCTGCGAGAGCGCCGAGGGCGTCGGCTACCTGCTCAAGGATCGCGTCGCCGACGTCGGCGAGTTCGCGGCGGCGGTGCGGCGCGTCGGCGACGGTGGCTCCGCGCTCGACCCGGAGGTGGTCGCCCTGCTCGTCGGCCGCAGCCGCAAGAACGACCCGATCGACCAGCTGACGCCGCGTGAGCGGGAGGTGCTCGAGCTGATGGCCGAAGGCCGCTCGAACCAGGCGATCGCCGAACGTCTCGTCGTCACCGAGCGCGCGGTCGAGAAGCACGTGACGAGCATCTTCGGCAAGCTCCGCCTCTCCGCCGACGCCGCCGACCACCGCCGCGTCCTCGCGGTGCTCGCCTTTCTCCGACAGTGAGGGACCGCCCGGTTCTCCTGTACGACGCCGACTGCCGCTTCTGCCGCTTCGTCGCCCGCGTGCTCCTGCGCCTCGACCGTCGGCGGCGGCTGGCGTTCGCGACGCTGCAGGATGAGGCGGCGCCTGCGTTGCTGCCGGGGCTCTCCGCAGGCGAGCGGCTCGCGTCGATCCACGTGGTCGAGCCCGACGGCGAGCTGCGCTCGGCCGGCGACGCGCTCGTGCGCCTCGTCCGCCAGCTGGGACTGCCGGCGCCACGGCTCCTCGCGCGCGTCTACGCGCCGATCTCGCGCCGGCGCCGCGTGCTCGGAAAGTTCGTCCCGGACGGGCCGGCGCCGGTGCGCTTCCCCTAGTTCGGTTTCCCGCACCCGAAGACACCTGCTCGCCCCCTGGGCTGCGCGCGGCGGCGCTGCGACCCTCCGGTCACACGCGAATCAGACCGGAGAGGGAGTGATGCCATGTCACCGCTGAGGCAGTCGAACAACATCGCGGCCCGGATGGGCCGCTGGAGCGCGAGCCACTGGAAGACGGCTGTCTTCGGCTGGCTGGCGTTCGTGATCGCCGCCGTCCTGATCGGCCAGGCGGTCGGGACGAAGCAGATCGACCAGAACAACGCCAACGTCGGCCAGGCGCACAAGGCCGACCAGATCCTGCGGGACGCCGGCTTCCAGGCCGACCCGCAAACGGAGATCGTCCTCGTCCAGAGCAAGACGCTGACGGCGACCGACCCGGCGTTCCGCGCCGTCGTCGACGACGTCGTCGCGACGGTCGAGCCGTTCAGGACGATCGAGAACCTGCGCTCGCCGTACGACGCCGGCCGCGCCGACCAGATCTCCGCCGACGGCCACACCGCGCTCGTCGAGTGGGACATGAAGGGCGACGACAAGTGGGCGACGAAGCGGATCGAAGCGCTCACCACCGCGACCGCCAACGTCGCGAAGGCCCATCCGGCGTTCTACGTCGGCGAGGCGGGCTCGATCAGCTCCGGCAAGGCGCTCGACGACGCGTTCAACAAGCAGCTCGAGCAGGCGGGCGAGCGCTCGATCCCGCTGACGCTCGTCGTGCTCCTGCTCGTGTTCGGCGCGATCGTCGCCGCCGGCGTGCCGCTGCTGCTCGCGCTGACGGCGGTCGCCGGCACGATTGGCTTCGTCGCGCTCCCGAGCCATCTCGTGCCGATGGACCCGAACGTCAGCGCCGTGCTGCTGCTCGTCGGCCTCGCCGTCGGCGTCGACTACTCGCTCTTCTACCTGAAGCGCGAGCGCGAGGAGCGGGCGGCAGGCAAGGGCCATCGGGCTGCGCTCGAGGCCGCCGCCGCGACCTCCGGCCGCTCCGTGCTCATCTCCGGCGTCACGGTGATGATCGCGATGGCCGGGATGCTCTTCTCCGGCGACAAGACGTACCTGTCGTTCGGGATCGCGACGATGCTCGTCGTCGCCGTCGCGATGCTCGGCTCGCTCACCGTCCTGCCGGCGCTGCTCTCGAAGCTCGGCGACCGGGTCGAGAAAGGCCGCATCCCGTTCCTCGGCCGGCTCCGGCGCCAGGGCGGCGAGAACCGCGTCTGGTCGAAGCTCCTGACGCCGGCGCTCCGACACCCGGTCGTGTCGGCGGTTGCGTCGGCGGCGGTGCTGCTCGTGCTGGCGTTCCCGGTGCTGCACATCCACACCGCGCAGACCGGGCTCGACGCGCTCCCGAAGGGGATCGCGACGGTGAGCACGATCGACAAGATCCAGCAGTCGTTCCCGGGCAGCGCCTCGCCCGCGATCGTCGCGATCGAGGCGAACGCCGACGCCCCTGCCACCAGGGCAGCGGTCGCCGAGCTCCGCAAGCAGGCGCTCGCCAGCGGTCAGATGAGCGGCCCGATCGAGGTCGACGTCAACGGCGCCCGCACCGTCACGCGGGTGGCGATCCCGCTGAACGGCAACGGCACCGACGCCGTCTCGACCGGAGCACTGCGGACGCTTCGGGACACGCTCCTGCCCGCGACCGTGGGCAAGCTCCTGCCGCACGCCACGTACGCCGTCACCGGCGGGACCGCGGCGTCCGTCGACGCGAACTCGCTCCTCAAGCGCTCGTGGCCGATCGTCTTCGGCTTCGTGCTCACGTTCGCGTTCCTGCTCCTGCTGGTCTCGTTCCGCTCGATCGTGATCGCGGCGAAGGCGATCGTGCTCAACCTGCTCTCCGTCGGAGCGGCCTACGGCGTGCTGGTCGCCGTCTTCCAGTACGGCTGGGGCGAGAGCCTGCTGAGCTTCCGCTCTACCGGCGGCGTCGCGTTCTGGCTGCCGATCTTCATGTTCGTGATCCTGTTCGGGCTCTCGATGGACTACCACGTGTTCATCCTGAGCCGCGTCCGCGAGGCCTTCGACCGCGGGTTGAAGACGGAGGACGCGGTCGCGCACGGGATCAAGACGACTGCCGGCGTCGTCTCGAGCGCAGCGCTCGTGATGGTCGGCGTCTTCTCGATCTTCGCGACGCTCCCGATCCTCGACATGAAGGAGATGGGCATCGGCCTCGCGGCCGCCGTCCTGATCGACGCGACGATCGTCCGCGCGGTGCTCCTGCCGGCGACGATGAAGCTGCTCGGCGACCGGAACTGGTACCTGCCGAACTGGCTGGGCTGGCTGCCGAAGCTCGAGCACGCTGCCGAGCCGGCGCCGGTCGCGGCGTAGAGCAGCTCGCAATACGAGCAGGAGGGGCCGCCGCGAGGCGGCCCCCTCGTCTCTAGGCGCGGTGCCGGATCTGGATTCCCCAGGCGCGGCCGGAGACGAAGAGCTCGTCGGCGTCGACCTCGTCGGCCCAGCCGAGGAAGTGCTGCTGGGGCTCGTCCTCGGTCGCGCCGTACACGGCGGCGCGACCGGCGCCGAGCGCCGCGCCGAGATCGTCACCCCGTTCGAGCGCCGCGAGCCGCTCCTCGACCGCCGACCCTTCTGCGTACCCTTTCCCCACGAGGGAAGCAAGTATTACGGGCCGGTAGCTCAGTCGGTAGAGCAGGGGACTTTTAATCCCAAGGTCGCAGGTTCGATCCCTGCCCGGCCCATCCATACGAGAAGACACGAACCGGCGCGAGCCTTACGAGTGTGCAAAGCCGAGAAGATCCGAGATCTCCGGCGGCCCGGTAGAACACCGCGAATCCCGAGGTCAAGTGGGCGAGCGACCGCGCGCGAGACCGAGAAACCGACCCGTCAAGACATGTCGGGTCAACGCCACGTCAACCAGCCGTTCGTTCGATGACACGGGCGACTCGTACACTGGGCGCATGGCGACGACGAGGACACCGAGTCTCGGGCCTGCAGCGCGGCCGGTGGCCGTGCCAGCGACTCTCTCCGAGGCTTCTGCGCTAAAGGCCCACGGGCGCGTCCAGCTCCCGCTGCACATTCGCTGGAGCGGCCCGCCTATCGCGTACGACCTGGACAGCCGCGCCGACCGCGCTCGGGTCTACGAGCAGGTGCTCCGCGAAGGCACCGAGGAGGATGTTCGCTTCTACATCGACGAAGACCAGCTGCTCGAGCTCTGGGACGAGCTCGTGCTTCCGCCCACCGTTCGGGATGCGTGGGCATCCTGGATCGAGGATCGCCGCCGTCGCACGTAGGTGCTGACGCCGCTGCAGGAGCAGGTCGCCCGGATCATCGCCGGCCTTGCCGAGGCAGAGGACTTCGCGCTCGCCGGCGGCGCCGCGCTGATCGCGCGGGGCGAGAT
>DASRGD010000014.1:0-4732 GCA_035651195.1 Gaiellaceae bacterium
GACCCTTTACATCTCGGCTCACAGGAAGCTGCCGGCGACGATGCGGAGCTTCGTCGGCAGCGAGAGCCGCGGCTTGCCGTCGAAGACGTCGTAGCCGCTCGCCTCGATCCGCTCGAGCGTCGCGCGGTAGAGGCCGGCGAACGTGCCGACGCAGGCGGCGCTGCGGCGGTCGAGCGAGCGGAGCAACGCCAGCCCCTCGTTGAGATACGTCCTCGCCCGCGCGCCCTGGTAGGCCATCAGCGACTGCCACGCCGGCGTCACCCGCCCCGCGGCGATGTCGTCCTCGGTGACGCCGTGGGCGGCGAGCTCGTCCTGCGGGAGGTAGACGCGGCCGAGCTCCCAGTCCTCGCGCACGTCGCGCATCACGTTGATCAGCTGCAAGGCGATGCCGAGCGCCTCGGCGGCCTGCGGCTGGTCGGCCCCGTAGACGCCGATGCAGGCGACGCCGACCGCGCCGGCGACGTGCGCGCAGTAGTCGCGCAGCTCGTCGAAGGACTCGTAGCGCTGGCGGTCGAGATCGATCAGGCCGCCGTCGACGAGGTCGTGCAGCGCCTGGTCGGAGATCGGGAAGCGCTCCCGAGCGTCGGCGAGCGCGACCCACATCGCCTCCCCGGAGGGCGGCGCGTCGAGCCGGCGGTGGAGCTCGCCGAGCCGCGCCCGCTTCTCCTCAGGCGGCGCGTCGCCGTCGGCGACGTCGTCGACCTCGCGGGCGAACGCGTAGATCGCTGCGATCGCCCGCCGCTTCGCCTTCGGGAGCACCATGATCCCGAAGGCGAAGTTCCGCGCCCGCCCCCGTGTGATCCGCTCGACCTGGGCGTACGCCTCGTCGACCGCCGCGCGGGCGCTCACGCGCGGAGCGCCTCTCGCGCGAGGCGAAGCCGCGACGGCCGCGGGCGCTGCGTGAAGACGTCCCACCCCGCCTCCTCGAGCACGTCGAGGGCCGCCAGACCGCCGCGGGCGAAGAGCCCGACCGCGCGGCCGATGCGCCCGCCGATCCGCGCGCGGAGCGTCTGCCCCGCGGCGAGCAGCCCCCGCGCGCGCTCCGCCTCGAACCGCAACAGCGCGCGCAGCGGCTGGTTCGGCCGATCGAGCACCGTCACCTCGAACCGCCGCCGATCCTCGGCCGGCATGTAGATCCGGCCGAGGGCGAGGTCGCGCGGCACGTCCTGGAGGAAGTTGACGAGCTGCAGGCCGGTGCAGACGTCGTCGGAGGCGGCGACCAGGTCGCTGTCGTCCGCGAGCCGCAGCAGCCCGAGGACGAGCCGGCCGACAGGGTCCGCCGAGTGGTCGCAGTACCAGAGCACCTCCTCCCACGTCTCGTACTCGTGCTTGCGCTGGTCGATGCGGTTGCACTCGATCAGCCGGAGGAACGGCTCGCGCGGGAGACCGAACTCCTCGATCGTCGGCTGCAGCACGCGCATCACCGGCCACGAGGGGAGCCCCGTGTAGCACGCCTCGACCTCAGACTCGAGCTCGTCGAGCAGCGCGAGCCGGTCGCCCTCGGCCTCGTCGCCGAGGATGTCGACGAGACGCGCGAACCCGTAGACCGCGCGCAGGTGCGGGCGCAGCGTGCGCGGGAAGAGGAGCGAGGCGACGGGGAAGTTCTCGGTCCGCGCCCGGGAGGCGACCTCGGCCGGTTCCATCGCCACACCTTTGCGGAGGCCGCCCAGCCGCGTCAAACGGTGGGCGCGGGTAACCTCCGCGCGGTGAGCACGGACGGTTCCGAGGCGCTCCGGCGGCCGCCGGTGGACGCGGTCGAGCGCCGGAACGGCGATGTGGTCGTCCGGCTCGTCGGCGAGATCGACCTCTACAACGCCGAGGAGGTGGAGGCGGCGCTGACGGAGGTCGCGGCCGAGCATCCGGCCCGCGTCGTCGTCGACCTCGCCGCGGTCGAGTTCGTCGACTCGACGGCGCTCGGGGCGCTGATCGAGGCGCGCAAGGAGCTCGGCGGCGCCAGCCTGTCGCTCGCCGCACCGGCGCCGCAGGTCCGGCGGGCGCTCGAGGTCGCGGGCCTCGTCGAACACTTCCAGGTGCACGACTCGGTCGACGCCGCCCTCGCCTGACCTCGCGACGCGGTCCACCGCGGCCCGACTGTCCCCTAGCAGGCCGGAGCGTTCAGCGCGACGTAGACGGCCGCCGCATCACGGCCGAGCGCGACGACGCCGACCCGCGCGCGCGTGCCGACGGTGAAGATCAGGTTGCCGGAGCGGTAGGCGACGATCCGGCTCGCCCGCCTGAACGGCTTCAGCGACCCACCGTAGGCTCGTTTGAGGGCGGCGACGCTCGAGCACGGCCCGACGTGCTTGTCGGTGCGCAGCAGGTTGCTCCAGGTCGTGACGGTGACGACGCCGGCCGCGCCCGTCCTGAAGTAGACCTCGACCCGCTGGGCGCCGGAGACCAGACGCTGGTAGCCGTCCTCGAGCCGGTCTGTGCGAATCGGCTTCCGGAGCAGCGCCGCCGCGCGTGCCTGCGGCATCCCGAGCTTGACCCCGACGATCGAATCCGGCGCGATCGCGGCCGGCTTCTGCGCCGAAGCGGCCGCCGCGGCAACCAGCGAGCCGGCTGCGACGAGGATGGCGAGGCGTGCCGTCACGGGAAGCCGACGCCCGGACTCGAACCGGGGACCCCTTCATTACGAGTGAAGTGCTCTACCAGCTGAGCTACGTCGGCGGGGGGCCTGGGCGGAACCGATCGCCAGTATAGCCCCGCCTTTTCGCGGCCCCCTCCCCGCGGAAGAAGGTGAGCAGAGGGATCAGCAGAATGGACATGACATGAGCCGTCTGGTGGCCGCGGTCGCGCTCGCGGCGTTCTTCGTCGCGATGCTGGTGATCGTGATCACGAGCGCGGGCGGCGGCGGCGGCGGTTCGAGCACGACGACGCGGACGACCACCCCCCGCCCGAAGACGACCAGGGCGACGACCACGACCGCGGCGCCGAAGAGCCCGCGGGTGAAGCTCTCGGCGGTCGGCGCCTACGACCCCGAAGGCGACGGGCGCGAGAACGACGACCTGGCCCCGCTCGCCGTCGACGGCGACCGGACGACGTTCTGGAAGACCGAGCGCTACCACAGCTTCGGGAAGACCGGCGTCGGCCTCGTGCTCGACGCCGGCCGCGCCCGCCCGCTCGCCCGCGTCCTCGTCTCCACGGACACGGCCGGCGCGACTGCCGAGATCGAGGTCGGGACGAGCCCCAAAGGCCCGTTCCACCTCGTCACCGCGGTCAAGCCGTTGCAGGGAACGACGACCTTCAAGCTCGCGGCAGGGGCGAGGGGCCGCTACGTCGTCGTCTGGATCACCTCGCTGCCGGGCGGCGCCGGCGAGGCGCATGTCACCGAGGTTCGGGCGTTCAGCCCCGCGCGCTAGCGGCGGCGGCGTTCAAGCCGGCGCGCCGGCGGCGGCGAGCACCCGCCGCACCCGCACGAACAGCGCCTCGAGCGCGAGCGGCGCGGAGACGTTGAACTCCTCGAACGCCCGCCACGACTCGCGGACGGTTTCCGCCGCCGCCTCGGCGCCGCCCGCCGCCGCCGGCGCGTCCTCCGTCAGCTCGGCGAGCCGGTCGAAGTGGATCACGGCGCGCTCGGCGCCGGCGGCGACGACGATCAGGTCCCGGTACCAGGCGCCGAGCTCCTCGAGCGCGAGCAGGATCTCCTCCCGCTCCGCGCCGCGCTCCGCGCGCCTGACGTACTGCTCGGCCTCGCGGTCTGGAAGGTCGCGGTCGGCGAGCGCCTGCTCGGCGGCCGCCCGCGCCTCGGCGGCGCGCTCGGCGGCGAGCGCCAGCACAGCCTGAGCGGCGCCGGCGGGGTCGAAGTCGGGTTCGGAGTAGACGGCGCGCGCGAGGCCGAGCAGCTGCTCGCGCCGGCGAACCGCCTCCGGGTCGAGGAGCCGCTCGACCCGGTCGAGCCGTCCGGCGGCGACCCGCGCGAGCGCGGTCGTCTGCTCCGGCGCGAGGCCCGGCGCGCGGCGGTCGATCTCCCCGCGGACCGCCCGCTCGGAGAGCCGCCGGAAGGGCACGAGCTGGCAGCGCGACCGGATCGTCTCCGGCAGCGGGCCGAGCTCGTCCGCGACCAGCACGACAACGGCGTACGGCGGCGGCTCCTCGAGATCCTTCAGCAGCGCATCCGCGGCCTCGGCGTTCAGCAGGTCGGCGCCGAAGACGAGGTAGACGCGCCGGGCGGCCTCGAACGGGCGCATGTGCAGGTCGCGGCGGAGGTCGCGCACCTCGTCGATCCGGATCTGGTCGCCGAGCGGCTCGAGCACGTAGAGGTCGGGGTGTGCCCGGCGCTGGACGCGCTCCGCGTCGCCGAGCAGCTCGCCGGCGAACGCGAGCGCGGCGATCCGCTTGCCGACGCCGGCGGGACCGTGGAAGAGGAAGGCATGGGCGGGCTCGGCGAGCGCCGCGGCGAGGAGGCGCTTCGCCTCGTCCTGCTCGAGCAGATGCTCGAACGTGACGGCTGCCGCGTCACGACCTCGCCTCGCACCAGGATCGACACCTGCGCTGTCGCCTTTGTACTCGGCTTCGTCTCTCATACGCCGAGCCTGCGCCGCACCTCGTCCGCGACCTGCTCGGCCGGCCCCGTTCCGTCGACGAGCTCGACGCGGTCCGGGAACCGCGCGGCGAGCTCCGCGTACGCGCGCGCGACCGCGGCCTGGAAGCCGTCGCCCTCGCGCTCGATCCGGTCCGGCTCGCCGTCGCGGCGCGCGGCGGCGGTGGCGGCGTCCACTTCGACGACGAA
>DASRGD010000015.1:0-23761 GCA_035651195.1 Gaiellaceae bacterium
CCGAACAACTGGGACGCTCTCACGTACCACCTCTCGCGCGCGGCCGCCTGGTACCAGCGGGGGTCGCTCGGCTTCTTCCCGGCGCACACGCCGCGCGAGAACTTCCTGCCGGGAAACGCGGAGATCCAGATCCTCTACACGATGGTCTTCACCCAGGGCGACCGCCTCGCGTCGATGCCGCAGCTCACCGCCGAGCTCGCGCTGCTCGTCGGGATCTTCGGGATCGCGCGGCGGCTCGGCTTCGACCGCGCCAGCGCTTCCTTCGCCTCGCTGCTCTTCGCCACGCTGAGCGAGGTCGCCCTGGAGGCGACGACGGCGCAGAACGACCTCGTCGTCAGCGCGTACGTCGTCGCGGCCGCCTGCTTCCTGCTCGGACGCAGCCGCCGCGAGGCCCTGCTCGCGGCGCTTGCGTACGGCCTTGCGCTGGGGACGAAGCCGACGGCGCTCTACGCGCTCCCGCTGCTCGTGCTGCTCGTCATTGCGACGCTGCAGCGCCGTCGGATCGCAGAGCTGGTCGCGGCGACAGCCGTGGCGTTCGCCGGCTTCGGCTCGCTCTTCTACGTCGAGGACGCGCTGAAGTACGGCTCGCCGCTCGGCCCGTCGTCCGAGCTTGCCGCCTACCAGCCGCGGATCACGGCCGGGAACGCTGTTTCCTCGACCGCTCGCACGCTCTACCGGTTCGTCGACTTCTCGGGCTACGACGCCGACATCCGCGTGCGGGTGACGCTCCTCGAGCTCGGCCGGCTCGCGTTCGAGCGGCTCCACATCGACCCCGAGCCGATGAGCGCGACGCTGACGCCGTTCTTCTACCTGCCGACGATCCGCGCCAACGAAGACCTCTCCTACTTCGGCCCGCTCGGCGCGCTCCTGCTGCTGCCGCTCTCGGCGGGCTACGCCTGCGCGTTCCTCGTCCGGCGGACCTCGCCTGCGAAGGCGGCCCTGGCGCTCGCCTTGCCGCTGTTCGCGGCCGAGCTTGCGCTGACGTACAAGTACAACCCCTGGCTCGGCCGTTTCATGATCCTGCCGGCCGCCCTGGCCGTCGTGCTCGCCGCCCGCGTCTACGCGCTCCGCGCGGTCGCAGCGCTGTGCGCGGTCGTGGGCGTCCCCTTCCTCGGCTTCGCGCTCGCGCACAACGAGCGGAAGCCGATCGGCCTCGACGGCACGACGCCCGTCTGGTCGCTCGGGCGCGACGCGGCCGAGGGCCTCGTCGGCCCCGGCGCCGGCGAGCTGTTCCAGGCGGTCGACTCGATCGTGCCCGCACACGCGCGGGTCGGCGTGCTGCTCGGCGACGACGACTGGGACTACCCGCTCTACGGACGCCATCTGACGCGGCAGCTCGTCGTCCTCGGGGCGCCCGCCCCCTTCCGGCAAGCGCGAGAGCGCAGGCTCGACTGGGTCGTCGTCGGCAGCGTGCCCGCCCGGCCCGCACCCGGCTGGGCCGAGGCGGCGCTCGGCGGCTGGACCCTGCTCGGCCGCAACGGCACGAGCGCCGCGGGGCGCGTCCGTGCCTACACTCGCCTGCACCCCGGTCAACCGGCGACCGCGCCTTCCGCGGGCTGGGTGACGTTCGGCTAGCAGCGCGGGCGCGAACCGTTCGCCCCCCGCTCGCGAAGTAGCAGACGAAGGAAGCAGACCTAGGACAAGGAGGAGAAGCCTTGAAGAAGCTCGTCGCACTGCTCGCCGCCGGTGCCGCCTGCGCCTCGGCACTCGCGGCGCTTTCCGGCGCGGCCACGCGCGCGACCGTCTGGACGACGTCGCTCGGCGCCGCGCAGGAGGTCCCGGCGCAAGTGGTGAAGGACACGAAGGCGCACGGGACGTTCAAGGGAACGCTCAACGGCACCACGCTCACGTGGACGCTGACCTTCGCGGGGCTGACCGGCCCCGCGACCGCGGCGCACATCCACATGGGCGCGAAGGGCGCCTCGGGCAACGTCGTCGTCCCGCTCTGCGCCCCGTGCAAGAGCCCCGCCAAGGGCACGGCGAAGGTCACCGGCTCGCTCAAGAGCGCGTTCGCGAAGCACGACCTCTACGTGAACGTGCACACGGCCAAGAACCCGAACGGGGAGATCCGCGGCCAGCTCGCAGCCGGCATGTGACGTCGGGCGTCGCGCTCGGCCCGAGGCTCAGGCGAGCTCGGCCGAGCGCGACGCGAGCTCCCGGTCGCGGTCGGTGATGCCTCCGGCCGAGTGCGTCGACCAGCGGAGCGTGACGCGGTTGTAGTGGATCTCGACGTCGGGATGGTGGTTCTCGCCCTCCGCAAGCTCGGCCACGCGGTTGACGAAAGCGATCGCCCGCGCGAAGTCGTCGAAGCGAAACTCGCGCTCGAGCGCGTTCTCGACCTCGCTCCAGCCTTCCGGGACGCTCATCAGCTGCCAGTGGATCGCCAGGTGATTCGCGATCCGGATCCGAAGCCCGTGCTTACGCGTAAAGAGGTCGAAGCCGCGGCGGCGCTCGGGAGCGTCGTACGCGGTCGAGACGTTGTCCTCGTGGATCTCGTAGCAGACGCCAAGCCCCGGAAGCTTATGCGGCCGCACGCCGGCGGCGCACATGCGGAGCATGAAATCCCAGTCGCAGTAGCCGCCGAGCGAGCGGTCGAGCGGCCCGAGCGAGTCGTGCAGCTCGCGCGGGTAGGCGATGCTGCTCGTCAGCACCGTGTTGTTGACGCGCAGCGAGGCGCAGGTCGCGTCGTGGTCGAAGGGCTCCCGTGCACCGTCGGCGAAGACGATCCAGCCCGCGCGGAACGCGAACTCGTCCTGCGGCACCTCGGCCAGCAACGAGAGGTGCCGCGGGTCGACCCACCAGTCGTCGTCGTCGAGCCAGCAGACGAAGCGGCCGCGAGCCCGGGCGATGCCGGCGTTGCGCGCGTCGACCTGGCCGCTGCCGGGACTGCGGAGCGCTTCGATCCGCCCGTCGCCGAGCGAGCGCACGACGTCGAGCCCCTCGCCGGCGCCGTCGTCGACGACGACTGCGTGCCAGTCGTCGCGATCCTGGGCAACGAGGCTCGCGAGCGCGCGGGCGAGCCTCTCCGGCCGACCCTTCGTCGGCACGACCACGGATGCGAGCACGCAACCAAGTGTGTCGGCTCCCGTACGATGCCCGCATGGAAGAGGTAGCGCAGGACAACGTCATCCAGCTCGGCGCGTGCAGCCGCGCCGTGCGCGAGCGGCAGCTGCGCGCTGCCGACTGGCAGCGCTTCGAGGACTACCTCGCCGAGATCTTCGCCGCGCTCGGCATGGACCTGGATACGCCCGGGACGCGCGAGACGCCCCGCCGGTTCCTCGAGGCGCTCTACGCCGCGACCTCCGGCTACGAGGGCGACCCGAAGCTCTTGACCGTGTTCCCCGCCGAGACCCGCGGCGGCCCCGAGTCCGTCACGAGCCAGATCATCGAGGGACCGATCGCGTTCCAGTGCCTGTGCGAGCACCATGCGCTGCCCTTCTACGGCAACGCGCACATCGGCTACATCGCCGGCCACGAGATCATCGGCATCTCGAAGCTGACCCGCCTCGTGCGCCTGTACGCGCGCCGCTTCACCGTCCAGGAACGGCTGGCCGAGCAGATCGCGGACACCCTTGCCGAGCTGATCCAGCCGCTCGGCGTCGCCGTTCACCTCGAGGCCTCGCACCTCTGCACGCAGATGCGCGGCGTCGAAGAGCACACGCAGACGATCACGACCGTGTGGCGCGGCGCCTTCCAGGACCCCGACCTGCGCCGCGAGTTCCTGCACGAAGTCCGCCGCTAGCGTGGCCGACGTCACTCTCGTCTGCGGCGCGGGCGGGGCGCTCGGCACGGCACTCGTCGAAGCGTTCCAAGCCCGCGGCGACGTCGTCATCGGCGTCGATCGCCGAGGCGAGCCGCGCGAAGGCAGACGTGTGGAGACGGCCGATCTGACCGATCCCGACTCGGTCGACGCCCTCTGGGACCGGATCGAGACGCCGCGCTGGGTCGTGAACGCCGTCGGCGGCTACCGCGCCGGCGAGGTCGCGGAGACCGATCCGGAGACCCTGCGCTTCCTGCTCGACCTCAACCTCGGCACGACGTTCTGGTCGTGTCGGGCAGCGGCGCGCCGCCTCGAGCGCGGCGCGGCGATCGTCAACGTCGCCGCCCGCGCAGCCGTGGCCGGCGGCACGGGCGCGGCCGCGTACGCCGCCTCGAAGGCGGCCGTCGTCAGGCTGACCGAGGTGCTCGCGAACGAGCTCGCGGGTCGCGGCATCCGTGCGAACGCCATCCTTCCGCTCCTGATCGACACGCCGGCGAACCGCGAGGCGCTGCCGCCCGAGCGGCTGCAAGACGCCGTGCCGCCGGCGCGGATCGCCGCCGTCTGCGCGTTCCTGTGCAGCGATGCCGCGGACGCGATCTCGGGCGCAGCCCTGCCGGTATGACCCTTCCCCTGGAGGTGCTCTGGGAGGCGCCGCGCCTGCCGGCGTTCGACCTGCCGGACGAGCTCGTCGCCGACTACGGCGGTCCGCTCGGGTTCGAGCTGCCGCGTCTGTTCGTCAACTTCGTGGCGACCGTCGACGGCGTCGTCGCGATTCCGGCGGTCCCGAACTCGAACCGCTTGATCGCCGCCGAGAGCGCGAGCGACCGCTTCGTGATGGGTCTCCTGCGCGCGTGTGCGGACGCGGTCGTGATCGGCTCCGGGACGATGAACGCCGCACCCCGCTCGCTCTGGACGCCGGCGCAGGCGTACCCCGACGCGGGCGCCCTGTTCGGCGAGGTGCGGCGGCGACTCGGGCTGCCGCCCGACCCCGAGCTGGTCGTCCTGACGGCGCTCGGCTCGATCCAGCCCGCGCATCCGGCGTTCACTGCCGGCGCGCTCGTGCTGACGACGAACGTCGCAGCGCCACGCCTGCGCGAGACGCTGCCGGACGCCGCGACGGTCGTCTCGGTGGGCGAGGCGCTGGACGCTCGCGCGGCGCTCGAGGTCGTGCGCAGCCGCGGGCACCGCGCGGTGCTGTCCGAGGGCGGGCCGAACCTGCTCGGCTCGCTGCTCGCCGCTCGCGTCGTCGACGAGCTCTTCCTGACGATCTCGCCGCTCGTCGCCGGGCGAACAGCGCTCGACGAGCGGCTCGGTCTCGTCGAAGGAGCCGACCTGCTGCCGGGCGGGCCGCCGCGCGCGTCGCTCCTCAGCGTCCGCCGGGACCGAGACCACCTGTTCGTCCGCTACGCGCTCTGATGTGGCCCGAGTTGCCGTACGCCGCCTGGCGCGAGACGCGCGACACCCTGCACATGTACCTCCAGATCGTCGGCAAGGTGCGCCACACGCTGACGCCGAAGCAAGCGGACTGGGGCCACGCGCCGCTCTACGTCACCGCCCGCGGCCTCAACACGTCGCCGATCCCGCATCCGAACGGCGTCTTCGACATCGACGTCGACTTCGTCGACCACGCCGTCGCGGTGCGGAGGACGGACGGACGCGTCGACCGGATCCGGCTCGAGCCGCGCACGGTCGCCGACTTCTACGCCGAGCTGATGGGGATCCTCGACCGCGCAGGCCTCCACGTCGAGATCTCGACGATGCCGAGCGACGTCGCGGACGGGATCCCGTTCCCGGAGGATGCCGTCCACGCGGGCTACGACCGCGAGCAGGCGAACCGGTTCTGGCACGTGGTCGTCTGCGTCGACCGCGTGCTGAAGGAGCACCGCGCGCGCTTCCCCGGGAAGGCCTCGCCGGTGCAGCTCTGGTGGGGCTCGCTCGACCTCGCCTACAGCCGCTGGCACGACGGCGGCGAGTCGGCTGCCGGCTTCTGGCCCGGCGACGCGAGACATCCGCTGCCCGCGTTCTACGCCTACACGACGCCGAAGCCGGACGGGATCGAGTCGGCGCCCGTCGAGCCGGCCGGCGCGGGCTGGAGCGCCGAGCTCGGCGAGTTCCTGCTCCCGTACGACGACGTCCGGACGGCAGCCGACCCGCGCGAGACGCTGCTCGCGTTCCTCGAGACGACGTACGCAGCGGGCTCCGACCGCGGCCGCTCCGGCTAGGTTTACGGCATCCCCCTGCGCCGCGACGCCATCGCGAACGCGCTCGCCGCGGGTGCGCTCGCCGCCATAGTCGCCTGGCTCGGCCCTCCGGGCGCCGACCTGGCTGCGCACGTTTTCCAGCGCGACCTCTTCCTCGCGCACGGCTTCGACCTCTGGACGAACTACTGGTACGCCGGCCGGTACAGCTTCGTCGGCTACAGCCTCAGCTACTACCCGCTCGCCGCGCTGCTCGGCATCAAGCTGCTCGCCGTCATCAGCGTCGCCGGCGCGACCGCGTCGTTCACGCTCATCTGCGAGCGCACATGGGGCTCGGCGGCGGTCTGGGCGGGGCGGGTGTTCGCGCTCGCGGCGGCGGCGTCGGTCCTGACGGCGGCGTTCCCGTACGGGCTCGGGCTCGCGTTCGCGCTGACGGCCCTCGTCGCCCTCGGCAGCGGCCGTCCGTGGCTCTTCGCCCTCCTCGTCGCGCTCACCTTCGCCGCGAGCCCGCTCGCGTTCGTGCTCCTGCTCGTCGTCCTCGGCGGGATCGCGTTCTCCCGCTCGCGACACGAGCTCGTCAAGCCGGCGCTGCCGATTCTCGCCGTCGTCGCGCTCGCCGTCGTCCTGTGGCGGCTCTTCCCCGGCGGCGGACGCTTCCCGTTCTCGACGGCCGAGCTCGCGGCCGCGCTCACCTTCTGCGGGCTCGGGTTGGCGCTCACCTGGCACGTCGAGCGGGCGCGCATCCTGCGCTCGTTCTTCGCCCTCTACGCCCTCGCCTGCGTCGGCGCGTACGCCGTTCCCTCGGCGCTCGGCGAGAACGTCGCCCGCCTTCGGTTCGCGGCGGTGCCCCTCGCCGTGCTGACGCTGTCGTTGCGCCGCTGGCGGCCGCTCCCTTACGCCTTCGGCGCCTTCGCGCTCGCGCTCTCGTGGAACGCGACACCGCTCGCCTACAGCTTCGTGCGCACCTCGAGCGACCCGTCGGAGAACGCGGCGTTCTGGCGGCCGGCGATCCGGTATCTGCACCGCGAGCTCACGCCGGCCTATCGCGTCGAAGCGGTCGACACCGCCGGGCACTGGGAGGCGGTCTACCTGGCGCGCGCGGGAATCCCGATCGTGCGCGGCTGGTTCCGCCAGGACGACTTCCCGCAGAACGAGCTGCTGTACGACCCGTTCGGTCGGCGTCCCTACCTGAGGTGGCTGCACGAGCTCGGGGCCCGGTACGTCGTCCTCCCGAACGCGCCGCTCGACTACAGCGCCCGGAACGAGGCGAAGCTGCTCCGCAGCGGCCGCTCGGGTCTCACCCCCGTCTTCCGGACGCGCGACCTGACGATCTACGCCGTACCCGCGCCGGTGCCGATCGTCACCGGCCCCGGGCAGCCGCGGGTCCTCGCGCTCACCGACAGCACGATCCTGCTGCGGCTCGCACGCGCGGGCACGTACCGGCTGGCGCTCCACTACTCGCCCTACCTCGCCGCCCCCGGCGCCTGCATGCGCGCGACAGCCGACGGGATGATCGAGTTGCAGAACCGGCGGCCGGGCGTGCTCAAGCTGGCGTTCACCGTCACCGCCTCCCGCGCGCTCGCCGCGATCGCCGGCAGCCACAGCAGCTGCGGCGAGAAGTAGCCCCGGGACCGGTATCGTCATCCGGGTCAGAAACGGAGGAGAGCCATGGCACTGAAAATCGGCGACACAGCACCGGACTTCACGGCGCAGACGACGGAGGGCGAGATCAGCTTCCACGACTGGATCGGCGACTCGTGGGCGGTGCTGTTCTCGCACCCGAAGGACTTCACCCCGGTCTGCACGACCGAGCTCGGCTACATGGCGAAGATCAAGCCGCAGTTCGACCGGCGCAACGTCAAGATCATCGGCCTCTCGGTCGACTCGACCGGCGACCACGAGCAGTGGGCGAAGGACATCGAGGAGACACAGGGCGCGGCGCCCAACTACCCGATCATCGGCGACGCGAACTTCGAGGTCTCGAAGCTGTACGACATGCTGCCGGCCGACACCTCCGGCGACGCCAAGAGCCGCACCCCGGCCGACAACCAGACGGTCCGCAACGTCTTCGTCATCGGCCCCGACAAGAAGATCAAGCTGATCCTCGTCTACCCGATGACGACCGGCCGCAACTTCGACGAGGTCCTGCGTGTGATCGACTCGCTCCAGCTGACCGCCAAGCACAAGGTCTCGACGCCGGTCAACTGGCAGCCGGGCGAAGACGTGATCATCGCCGGCTCCGTCTCCAACGAGGAGGCGAAGGAGACGTTCGGCGACTGGCAAGAGCCGAAGCCCTACATCCGGATCGTGCCGCAACCGCGTGAGGACGTCCCCGCGGGCGTGAGCTAGCGGGTCAGAGCGAGACGAGCCGCGTCGCGGTCGCCTTGAACGAGGCGACCGCGACACGGCCCGGGACCAAGTCGAGCCGCTCGACCGACGCCTGCGTCAGCTCGGCCGTCAGCGGGCCGAGCTGCACGCGGACCCGGCTCCCGACACGCGTCACCGATCGCACCTCGGCCCGGATCGCGTTGAGCGCGGAGCCGCCGTCCGGCGCCGGCCCGACGACGATCTCCCAGGGGTAGACGACGACGCCGACCGGCCCTTCGAGCTCGTCGGCGGAGTAGATCTCATCGCCGCTCTCGAGCCGGACGAGCGTCAGCCCGTCGTCGCGGCGCGCCGTGCCGCGCAGCAGGTTCGCGCCCGTGAACGAGGCGACGAAGGCGTCGGCCGGACGCGCGACGAGCTCGCCGGGGGGCGCGAGCTGGCGCAGCCCGCCGTCGACGAGCACGCCGACCTCGTCCGCGAGCGCGGCCGCGTCCTCGTAGTCGTGCGTGACGACGAGCGTCGGCAGGCCGAGCTCGCGCAGGAGCTCGTGCAGCTCTGCCCGAACGGCTGAGCGCGTGTGCGCGTCGAGCGCGGCGAGCGGCTCGTCGAGCAGCAGCACGGCGGGGTCGCGTGCGAGGGCGCGTGCCAGCGCGACGCGCTGGCGCTCGCCGCCGGAGAGCTCGTCCGGCCGCGCCCGCGCCAGCGCGGAGATGCGGAAGCGCTCGAGCAGCTCGTCGACGCGCCCTTCGCCGCCGAACGCGACGTTCGCGCGGACGCTCATGTGCGGGAAGAGCGCGTACTCCTGGAAGACGAGGCCCACGCGCCGCTCCTCCGGCGGGCGCCACACGCGCGCGGACGCGTCGAACCACGTCTCGCCGTCGAGGACGATGCGTCCCGCCGCCGGGCGGACGAGGCCGGCGATCGCCCGGAGCAGCGACGTCTTGCCAGCGCCCGAGGGCCCGACCAGCGCCACCGTCCGGTCGACGCGAAGCGCTAGCTCGAGCCGAAACGAGCGAAGAGGGAGGGTGAGCTCTGCCGAGAGGGTTGCCAGAGCGCGCTCACTTTCAGGGTCAGGAGGATCGCCACGCTGAGCAGGACGAGCACCGCGCTGATCGCCAGCGCCACGTTGAAGTTCCGGTCGAACTCGGCGTAGACGGCGAGCGACAGCGTCTGCGTCCGGCCCTGCAGGCTGCCGGCGAACATGATCGTCGCGCCGAACTCGCCGATGCCGCGCGCGAGCGCGACGGCCTCGCCGGCGGCGAGCCCGCTGCGGGCGAGCGGCAGCGAGACGCGGAAGAACGTCCGCAGCGGTCGCGCGCCGAGCGTCCGCGCGGCCGCCACGAGGTCGCGGTCGACGGCTTCGAACGCCGAGATCGCCGACCGGACGTAGAACGGTCCCGCGACGAGCAGCACCGCGAACGTGACCGCGAGCCAGTTGAACGAGACGAGCGACCAGACGCCGAAGTGCCTGCCGAGCAGCCCGAAGCGCCCGAAGGCGACGAGCAGCCCGATTCCGGCCACGGCCGGCGGCAGCACGATCGGCAGCTCGACCAGCGTGATCAGGAGCGCGCGGCCGCGGAAGCGCCGCGTCGCGAGGAAGTACGCGAGCGGCGTCCCGAGCAGCAGGATCAGCGCCTGCGCGACGACGCTCGTCCGGACGGTGACGACGAGCGCGTCGTGGACGACCGGATTCGAGAGCTGGGCGAGCAGCCGCCCCGGCGGCACGTGCACGAAGATCGCGAGCACCGGCAGCACGAGGAACGCCAGCGCGGCGGCAACCGCGAGGCAGAAGCCGGCAGCGAGCAGCGGCTTCAGCTCGGCGAGCCCGCCGGAAGCGGCAAGAAGCCGAAGTACTGCAGCTTCGCCTGCCCGGCCTTGCTCAGCACCTCCTTGACGAACGCCTGCGCGGCCGCCTGGTGCGCGCTCCGCGTCACGACCGCCATCGCGTACGTCACCTTCGGCTGCGCCCACGCCGGCAGCCGCACCACCGTCACCTGGCCGGCGGCGCTCCGCGCGTCGGTCGCGTAGACGAAGCCGGCATCGGCCTGCCCGAGCGCGATCTTCGTCAGGACGGTCCGGACGTCGGTCTCCTGACTGACGACGTTGGCGAGGACCGCGCCCGTCAGGTTCATGTTCTTCAGGATCGAGAGCGTGTAGGACCCGACGGGGACGCTGGAGTTGGCGATGTCGATCCTGACCCCCGGCTTCGTGAGGTCGTAGACGTCGCTGATGTCGGCCGGGTTCGTCTTCGGGACGATGATCACGAGCGTGTTGCGCGTGAAGTCGACGGGCTTCTCCACGAGTCCTTGCGTATACAGCATGTTCGGGATCGTCGTGTTCGCGGACGCGAGCACGTCAGCGGGCGCACCGTTCATGATCTGCGTCGCGAGCGTGCTCGACCCTGCGAAGGAGTACGTGTCGCGCGAATCGATCGCCGGGAACGCGTCCGTCAACGACGACGCCGCGAAGACCGTGATCGGCGGCGGCAGCGGCTTCCCGGACGGCTTCGGCCTCGCCGCGCCGGCGACGCCGGCGCCGACGACGAGCAGCAGCGCGGCGGCGAGGGCGGCCGGCGGTCGGCGCGTCACTGCTGCACCATCACCGACGTCGACTTGACGATCGCGGTCGCCGGCATTCCCGGCCGCAGCTCGAGCTCCTCGGCCGCGTCGCGCGTGATCAGCGCGACGAGTCGGACCGGGTCGCTGACGACGAGCTCGACCTGTGCGATCAGGCCGTCGATGCGGACGTCGGTGACGACGCCGGCGAAGCGGTTGCGCGCGCTGAGGCCGGCGTCCTTCGGATCGCCGCGCAGGCGGACGATCTCCGACGCCGGCACGCGGCGGCGGTTGCCGCCGTCGCGCTCGGTGCGGATGCGGCCGTCGCGGTCCCAGCGCCGCAACGTGTCGACGCTGATTCCGAGCGTCTGCGCCGCCTCGCTCGCGCTGTAGAAGTCCTTCGCCATCAGGCGGTGAACTGGGCGAGCGCAGCGGTGACCTGGTCCGGCGTCAGCGGCGCCGGGAACGCCTCGCTCAGCGGCCGGCCCCCGAGCTCGATCCCCCACAGCGTCAGGTGCTGCGCCTCGCTCGCGGCGATCCGCGCGAGCGGCTGCACGAGCGCCGACGCCTGGACGGAAGCGACGGCGCCGAGGTACGCACCGAGAAACGTCGTCTCGAGCTGGCGCGCGAGCTTCGCGATCGCGCCGCGCGACGCGAAGGTCGGCTTCGGGTAGACGAACTCGAAATCTGCGGCGGTGGCAGCCGTGTAGCCGGCGCCGGTGAGGATCTCGGAGACGGTTCGATTGTGCTCGACCTCGTCGGCCGACGCCGTGCTCAGGTACTTCTGACCGACCGGCCCGAAGCGCGCCGCCTTGAGCGCGCGCTGGTAGAAGTCGATCGCGAGCAGCTCGGCGCCGACGAGCATGCGCGCGAGCGCGAGGTCGTTGTCGGAGAGCGGGTCCGCCGCCGCGCTGCTCGCGAACGCACCGACGACGGAGCCGGCGACGACGACGGCCGCGCCGCGCCTCGCTCCGGTCGACAGCAACTCGGCCCGGCTGAGCCGGGTCGTCATCCCGCGCCCTCCACGGCCGGGAGCTTACCTACGCAATACCTAGATGTGCCTGCGCCACCGGCCGGTGGGCACCGTGGGAAGGCTCTGCGGTACCCACCGGCCTATTCAGCGTCTCGGGGAGGTGGCTCATGCAGGCGGGAGTCTACAGCCGAACGGCGACGAGAGCAAATCGAGTCGCGGTCTCGCGATTCTGCGACAGGCAAGCGGCGGGGTCGCGGCGCTCCTGCGCGCCGCCGAGCCGGCGTTCGCCGCGCGCACGCTCGTCGGCGCCGCCTACCTGGTGCTGCTCGGCGTGCAGGCGCTAGTACTGCGTGAACGGGTCGATGTACAGGTCGTCGATCTGCACCTCGCCCCTCGTGCTGATCACGACCTGGATCGCATTCGCGCCGAGCAGCGCCGAGTTGAGCTGGCTGAACGTCGTGCCGAAGTCGATCGTCGGTGCCCACGACGAGCCGACCTGCACCGTGCCGCCGTCGAGGATCGCGAGCACGCCGAGCAGGCCGCGTGCGACGACGCGCACGTGCACGGTGCCGGAGCCGGTCGGACTCGTGGCCATGAAGCGGATGCCCGGTGTGTTCGAGCCGAAGCAGAGCCAGGGGGACGCGGCAACGGCGCCGTCCGGCAGGAGCAGGGAGCTCTTGTCCTGGCTCGAGTGGAGGTAGAACGGCTCGTTCCCGCCGACGACTCTCGCGCCGCCGCTGAGCGTCCAGCCGGTGCTGCCCGACTCGAAGCCGCCGTTGCTCGTGAAGTAGTACTGGCTCCGGTCTCCCCACGGCGCGAACACGGCGGCGGTCGAGCCGCAGTTCACGCCGCCGAGGAGGCCGGCTTCGGCGTTCGCGGCGAAGGCGGCGACGACGCCGACGGCGAGGCCGAGCGTGAGAAGCTTGAAGAGCCGCGCGCCGTTCCTGTCCACCGGGGGATCCTTTCGGGCCGCAGAACCAGACAGGCCAATTCAATTTCGCCCCGGCGGTTTCAGTATCACCCGAACGAGTGCTCAGCCGGAAGATCACTCGGACGAGGGGCGCCGGCGACCGCGCACCGCCGATGATGCGCTCGTGAGCACTGCGGCTCAGACCACCGCGCCTGCGCGCGGCGGCCGGATCTCGAGCACCGGCGACGAGCTCGTGCGCGCCACCCGTCGCCGACGCGACGGGCGGCGGCTTCCGAACCGCTCGCGGGTCACGTTCGCGCTCGCCGCCGGCGCGTTCGTCGCGGCAGCCGTCGTGTCCGGCGTCTTCGTCACAGCGGGGCCGGCGCTCTCGTGGCCCCGTGCCGGGCTCTACGTCGGGGCGTACGCGCTCGTGTCGCGGATCGAGTTCGAGATCGGGACGGGCGCCGGCATCCCGACCGAGGTCGTGCTCGTGCCGATGCTGTTCGCGCTGCCGGCGGGCGCCGTCCCCGGACTCGTCGCGCTGGCGCTCCTGCTCGGCACGGCGCTGCACCGGCCGCGGTCGCTCGGCGGCGACCGCGTCCTCCAGCAGCTCGCCAGCCCGACGCAGACGCTCGGCCCGGCGCTCGTCGTCGGCCTCGCCGGCGGCACGCCGCTGCGCGCGAGCGCGTGGCCGATCTACCTCGCCGCGCTCGCGGCGCAGTTCGGCTTCGACTTCGTGGCCGCCGGCGTCACGAGCTCGCTCGGTCACGGCGTCCCCGTGCGAACGCTCGCGCGCTTCCTCGGCTGGGTGTTCGTCGTCGACGCGGCGCTCGCGCCGGTCGGTCTCGCGGTCGCGTTCGCGACGCAGGCGAGCCAGGCGCTCGCCCTGCTCGTCCTGCCGCTGGTCGCCCTCCTCCTCCACTTCTCGCACGAGCGCAGGCGCCGGATCGACGGCGCGCTCGAGCTGAGCGACGCCTACCGCGGGACGGCGTTCCTGCTCGGCGACGTCGTCGAGGCCGACGACGGCTACACGGGCGCGCACAGCAGGCACGTCGTCGAGCTCGTGCTCGCCGTCGGCGACGAGTACGGCCTGCCGCCCGACGAGCGCCGCGACGCGGAGTTCGTCGCGCTGCTGCACGACGTCGGCAAGATCCGGATGCCGAGCTCGATCATCACCAAGCCCGGCCCGCTCGACCCGGACGAGTGGGCGGTGATGCAGACGCACACGATCGAGGGCCAGCGCATGCTCGAGCGCGTCGGCGGGCTGCTGGGCCACGTCGGGCGAATCGTTCGCTCCTGCCACGAGCGCTGGGACGGCGCCGGCTACCCGGACGGGCTCGCCGGCACCGAGATCCCGCGCGTCGCGCGCGTCGTCAGCGCCTGCGACGCCTTCAGCGCGATGACGACCGATCGGCCGTACCGGAGCGCGCTCTCGCGCGCAGCGGCGATCGCAGAGCTGCGCGACTGCGCCGGCTCGCAGTTCGATCCCGCCGTCGTCGACGCGCTCGTCACCGTCGCGAGCCGGCGCTCCTAGGCCGCCGCGAGGAAGGGCGCGAAGCCCGAGAGGTCGGTCGGGCCGGGGGTCGGCAGGTTGTCGCCGAGGCAGAGGGCGGCCTCGAGCTGCGTCTGCTCCTGCGTCCTCAGCCAGTTCCCGTAGAGCTCCGCCCGCGCGAGGCGGTCGAGCGCGTGCACGGCTGCGGCGCGGGCCTGCGCCGACGGAAGCAGCGCGAGCGGAACCACCGGCCCGAGGGGCGTCACCTCGAAGGGCCCGTCCGAGGTGTCGATCGTGCCGGTCTGCGTCAGCCCGAACAACCGCGCGGGCGCGAGCGTCGCCACCGCCCAGCCCGTGGTCGCCCCGTCGAGCCACGGCGCCCGCGCCGTCGTCTCGACGCGCCGGACGGGCTGACCCGCGTACGTCGAGAGGAAGTCGCCGACGTCGGCCCGCCGCGGCGGCGCCGGCTGGAAGCGAAGCTCGACGAGGTCGCGCGCGATCCGGTCGCCGATCAGCGCGCGTGCATCGGCGAGCGTCAGGTGCACGCGCGCGAGCGCAGCGACGTACGCCGCTCGGCTTCCGCCGAAGCTCGATCCGACGAGCGCGCGCTCGGCCGACTGCGCAAGCTGGAGGCTGCCCGGCTCGATCGCCGTCAAGACCGCGTGCTCTAGCAGCGCGCTCGCGGCCAGTCCGGCGTCGCCGGTGAACGTCGTCATTCGCCCGACCGCGTTGCGGTCGATCACCTGCCCGTTCGGCAGGAGGCAGCGCGCCCCGGCCGGCAGGATCAGCTGGCCCTCGGTCAGCGAGGTGTCGAACGGACCGGCGTACCGGGGCGCGTCGCAGAGCTGCCGGCCGCGCGACGCCCAGAGCCAGACGCACGCGGCGCGCGGCTTGTCCGGGTCGGAGCCGGCGGCGCTGTAGGTCGCCCAGCCCCACGACCAGATGCCCTGGATCTCGAACTCGCTCGCGACCTGCTTCGCCGCGAGCGCCTCGAGCTTCACGATCTCGAACCACGCCGGCGCCGGTTGGAGGCCGTTGCGGCCGCCCTGTCCCGGTGTCGACTGGAACTGCAGCTCGAGCGCGATCCGCCCCGCGGGGATGCCGACGTCGGCGAGGTGCGTGACGAGGTCGCGCAGGCCCTCGCGCATCGTCCGGCTGGCCGCGACCGGCCCCATCCGGTACAGCCCCTTCGAGTCGGGCGAGGTGAAGTAGACCTGGCGCACGAGGATCGCGACCTTGGCGACGGAGCGCCACCAGTCGGCCGCGTCGCCGCCCGTGTACGGCGGGTTCGCGATCGTGAGCGCCGGTTGCGCGCCGAGGGCGGCGAGGTCCTGCAGCAGCGCGAGCGCGTTCGCGCGGTACAGCGCGTTCGTGTCCGACCACGGCGTCGGCGTTTGCGCGCCGAAGAGCTCGTTCTCGGCGATGATCGGCGTCGAGCAGCCGGTGACCGAGACGGCGTAGGCGTACTCGCGCCGCGCCTTGTCGGCGATCGTCGCCGGATCGGCCGGGTCCGTCGGCGTGCCGATCCGGTTGTTGAAGTTCAGGTCGAAGAAGATCGTCGCGGCGCCCTTCGCGCGCATCTGGGCGGGGATCTCGGTGCCGGAGGCGACCGCGGCGACGATGCCCGGCTTCGCCGGGATGACGGAGTTGCCGCCGGCGTAGTCGATCCAGAGCGGCGAGGTCGAGGGGATCCCGCACGACTCGGCGCGTGCGCCGCGGGCGACGGCACCGGGCAGCGCGAGCAGGAGCCCGAGCGCGGCGACGACGAGCGACCTCACCTGCCCGCCAGGCTAGCCGCCACGCTGGACGTGCGCGGTCGAGAGCTCGGAGGCGCGCGGGCAGCCGACGAGCTGGAGCGCGAGCTCGAGCTCGGCGCGGAGGAGCTCGAGCACCCGCCGCGCGCCGTCCTCGCCGGCGACGGCGAGGCCCCAGAGCGGCGCGCGGCCGACGAGGACGGCGCGCGCGCCGAGCGCGAGCGCCTTGACGACGTCCGTCCCGCGGCGGACACCGCCGTCGAGCAGCACCTCGATGCGGCCGCCGACCGCGTCGACCACCTCTGGCAGCGCGTCGATCGTCGCCGCGACCCCGTCGAGCTGGCGGCCGCCGTGGTTGGAGACGACGATCGCCGCGGCGCCGTGCTCGCAGGCGAGGCGCGCGTCGTCGCCGCCGACGACGCCCTTGACGACGACGGGCAGGCGCGAGGTCGCCGCGAGCTCCTCCAGGTCTCGCCACGAGATCGACGGCGACATCAGCGCAAGCGCGTCCGCCGGCGTGACGCCGCCCCGGCCGAGCGCCGGGACCGGCAGATCGGCAGGAACCGTGAAGCCGGTGCGGAGGTCGCGCTCGCGGCGGCCGAGCACCGGCGTGTCGACGGTGAGGACGAGCGCCCGGAAGCCGGTCGCCTGCGCGCGTGCGACGAGCTCGCGCACGAGGCCGCGGTCGCGGAAGACGTAGAGCTGGAACCAGCGGTTGACGCCGGTCGCAGCGACGTCCTCGAGCGTCGCCGTCGCGAGCGTCGACAGGCACATGATCGTTCCCGCCGCGGCGGCCGCCCGTGCCATCGCCACCTCGCCGTCCGGATGCACGACGCGCTGGTAGGCGACCGGCGCGACGAGCACCGGCAGGGCGACATCGATGCCGAGCACCGTGGTCGCGGTCGACGCCGACGTGACGTCGACGAGCACACGCGGGCGAAGCTGCCAGCGCCGGAACGCGTCGACGTTCGCGCGCAGCGTGATCTCGTCGCCGGCGCCGCCCGCGAAGTACCCGTACGCGCCCGGCTCGAGCCGCTCCGCCGCAGCCGCCTCGTAATCCCAGACGTTGACGAGCTCCACCGGCTGAGCATAGGTCGCGGGCGACGCGACTTCGGCGCACTCCGCGTCACACTCCGATCCCTGTCTCTGAGACGTCTCTGAGCCGTCTCAGAGCCAGGGGGTCACGGGACGACGGCGAGCGCGCCGCGGACGTCGCCGGCGCGCAGCTTCGCGAGCGCCTCGTTCGCACGGTCGAGCGGGAACGGCTCGACCTGCGTGCGCACCGGGATGCGCGGCGCGAGCGCGAGGAATTCCTCGCCGTCGCGCCGCGTCAGGTTCGCCACCGACCGGAGCACGCGCTCGCCCCACAGGAGCTCGTAGGGAAAGCTCGGGATGTCGGACATGTGGATGCCCGCGCAGACGACCGTGCCGCCCTTGGCGACCGCCGCGAGCGCGGCCGGGACGAGCTCGCCGGCCGGCGCGAAGATGATCGCCGCGTCGAGCTCCTCGGGCGGCCGCCCGCCGCCCGCCCACTCGGCCCCGAGCGAGCGCGCGAACGCCTGCGCATCGGCGTCGTGCGCGCGCGTGACGGCGAAGACACGTCGTCCCTCCGCAAGCGCGACCTGGGCGACGATGTGCGCGGCGGCGCCGAAGCCGTACAGCCCGAGCCGCCCAGGATCGCCGGCCGCCCGCAGCGAGCGGTAGCCGATCAGGCCGGCGCAGAGGAGCGGCGCAGCCTCGAGATCGTCGAGGTCATCCGGAAGGGGGAGGCAGTAGCGCTCGTCGGCGACCGCCCACTCTGCGTAGCCGCCGTCGAGGTCGTAGCCTGTGAAGCGCGCGCGGTCGCAGAGATTCTCGCGTCCGCTCGTGCAGTAGCGGCACTCGCCGCACGTCCAGCCGAGCCACGGCACGCCGAGGCGGCGGCCGTCCTCGGTCTCGCCGACGATCTGGTGGCCGAGGACGAGCGGCAGCTTCGGCCGCGGCAGCTCGCTGTCGGCGACGTGGACGTCGGTGCGGCAGACGCCGCAGATGCGGACGCGCAGCAGCACCTGTCCGGGAGCAGGACGCGGCCGCTCGAGCTCGACCGCGTGCAGCGGCGCACCGGCGGCGTCGAGCAGCATCGCCCGCACGAGGCCGAGCCTATGTCACGGAGCGGGAGTATCGTGTCCTCGTGGTTCAGGTGGTTGACGATTCGGTCGCCCTCGCGAACGAGCTCCGGCCGGTCCTGCTCCGGATCGCGCGGCACCTCCGCGCCGAGACGCACACGCGCGGGATGACCGGCGGCCAGGTCTCGCTGCTCGTCGCGCTCGAGTTCAACCCCGGCATGACGCAACAGCAGCTCGCGGCGCGCGAGGGGCTGTCGGCGCCGGGCGTCTCCGGTCACCTGGCGCGGCTCGAAGGCCAGGGTCTGATCCGCCGCGAGCGCACGAGCGACCGGCGCCGCGTCGGCCTGCACCTGACCGAGGAAGGCAAGCGCGTGCTCGCCGTCATCCGCGAGCAGCGGACGTCCTGGCTCGCGGCGCGGATCGACGAGCTCACCCGCGAGGACCGCGAGAAGCTGCGCGCGGCGGTCGGGCCGCTCGATCAGGTGAGCATGGGCGACCGCTAGTCCGGCGCGACCGCGATCACGATCTTCGCGCGCGGGCTGCCCGACGACTGCCGCTGCCAGGCCTCCGCGATCCGCTCCAGCGGGTAGGAGTCGAGCTCGAAGGTGATCCGGCCCGCCTGCGCGTGCTCGCACAGCTCGCGGTAGCCGCGCGCGCGGACCTCGGCCGGGACCGCGCCGAACGTCTGGCCGAGCACGCTCGCGAACTTGCCGCGCACCCATGCCGACTGCAGCGTCGCCGTCGCGCCGCCGGACTGGCCGAGCTGGACGAAGCGGACGCCGCTCGGTGCGGCGGCGAGCGCGCGCTCGGCGGCGTCGCCCCAGACCGGATCGATGACGACGTCGGCGGGCGGTAGCTCGCCGTCGATCGGAATCGCCGCGTCCGCGACGTCGGGCACGGCGTCGACGCGGCGGGCGGCGCCGATCACGCGCCGCGCGCCGAGCACCCTTGCTCCCTGCAGCGCCGCTCGGCCGAGGCACCCGCTCGCGCCGAGGACGAGGACGGTGTCGTCGGGCGTCACCGCAGCGCGCCACGAGACGGCGAGCCAGCCGGTCAGGCCCGCGATCCCGCACGCGAGGGCGAGCCCGTCGCTGACGGCGTCGGGGAGCTCGACGAGCTGCGTCTCGTCGTCGACCGCGACGTGCTCGGCGATCGCACCGCGTCCGTAGTACCAGTACCTGCGCTCGTCGCTCGCGACCGCGACGGCCTCGGAGCCGATCACGTACGGGGGCTCCGGCGAGCCGCCGTAGAAGCGGCCGCTGCCGATCGCGATGTCGATCGGATTCAGCGTCGAGGACGTAACCGCGAGCACCTGTCCGTCCGGTGCCGGGATCTCGTCGACGCGGGGCAGCCCGCCGAGCTCGTGGAGGCGCGCCGCACGCATGCGTTCTCCTCAGCTCTCCGCGAGCAGCCGCGGCAGGTCGAGAGGCGCCGTCACCATCGCGAGGCGTCCGTCGTCCCGCGGCCACTGCTCGCGCGGGCGGTCGCAGTAGAGCTCGACGCCGTTGCCGTCCGGGTCGCGCAGGTAGATCGCCTCGCTGATTCCGTGGTCGCTCGCGCCGTCGAGCGGGATTCCCGCCGCGAGCACCCGGCGCACCGCGTCGGCCAGCGTCTTCCGGTCCGGGTAGCGCACGGCGACGTGGTACAGGCCGGTGCTGTGGCGCGGCGGCGGCGGCGCGCCGCGCGACTCCCACGTGTTCAGCCCGATGTGGTGGTGGTAGCCGCCGGCGGAGACGAACGCGGCCTGGTCGCCGAGCCGCTGCTGCAGCTCGAACCCGAGCACTCCCGACCAGAACGCGAGCGAGCGGTCGATGTCCGCGACCTTCAGGTGCACGTGCCCGATCTCGACACGCGGATCGATCGCCACCAGCGAAACCTACTAACCGCGCGCGTGCTTGAGCGCCGCCTCCTGCCGCCGCGCCTCCGCCAGCGTCAGCCGTCCGGAGCAGACCTTGGCGTTCAGCTCGTTCTCGATCCGGTCGACGTCGGCGGCGCGCGGGTACGGCTCCGGCCAGAGGTTGCGCGGGTCGGTCGGAGCGCCGCCGAGCTCGAGGCTGATCAGGTGGTCCTCCTGGTAGGCCGAGAGCGGACCCGGGAGCCCGTACGCGCGCAGCTGCTCCGCCTTGAGCGCGTTCGTGTAGGCGACGGGCGGCCGCACCGTCCTCGTCCAGCCGCGGACGCAGATCGTCGAGGCGATGTTCGCCTGCGTCACGTCGTCGTTGACCGCGCCCGGCGTCAGGGTCGGGCTCGCGAGTACCGCCGGCGCGGACGGCCCGTGGCGCGTGAGGAGCACGAGGCAGAGCCCGGCCGCGACGGCGAGCACGACCGCCAGATCGAGCGGCGTGAGGCGCACGCGCTCACGGTAGGGCCTGCATCTCCGCCGCGACGGCGGTGCGCCGCTCTTGGTGCAGACTTGTCACGGCCGCGCCTGCGAGCGCCCAGACGACGTACGCGACCCACGGCACGCCGACGATGTCGGTCTGCAGGCCGAGGGTGAGCATCGCCGCCAGCGCGGCGCCGATCCACGGCCAGCAGCGGAGCACGCCCGCGAGCAGCGCGACCGCCCAGGCGACGAACGCGACTGCGCCCGCGAGCCCGGCCTCGACACCGAGCTCCGTGTACGTCGACTCGCCGGCCTTGATCGCGACGTGCGTCCGCGCAGCGGTCGAGCCCGCGTTCCCGAGGCCGAAGCCCTGCGGCTGGTGGAGGACCGTCGCGACGCCGCTCCGGAGGCTGCGCCAGTGGCTGCTCAGGCTCGAGTCCTCGGCGCCGGTCACCGCCGGCCCGGCGCGCGCGGCGTTCGAGCGCTGGTACGCGAGCTCGCGCGGCGTGAAGGTCGTCGTCGGGCCGATCTGCGGATAGACGTGCACGAAGAGCGCCGCGGCCGCGAGTAGGGCCGCCGCGGCCGCGGCGAGCTCGAGTCTGTCGCTCCGCCGGCGAGCGCGGACGGCGAGCGCGTAGAGGCCGAGCCCGAGCGCGAGCGCGAGGTACGACGAGCGCGAGTGCGTCCACAGCAGCCCCGCGAGGAGGAGCGCAACCGCCCCGCACCAGACGAGCAGCGAGATCCCGCGCGGCCTGCGCCGCGCCCACCAGGCTGCGCAGAAGATCAGCGCGACGACGAGCACGTACGACGTCGCGAGCGGCGAGAGGAACGTCGACACGAGCCGCCGGAGCGGGCGCTCGTTGCCGGTGTTGTAGACGAAGTTCTCGGGCAGACCCGAGAGACCCTGGTAGGCGAAGCCGAGCTGATGCTCGAACCAGCCGGCGGCGCCCGACCGGCGCCACCACGAGAGCGGGATCGCGTACACGTCGACGAGGCCGAACGCCGCCACGCCCGCAGCGGTCGCGACGATCGTCTGCCCGAGGCGACGGACTTCGCGCTCGGTCAGGTCGAGCCCGCGGCCGAGGAAGTACGCGCCGACCGGTACGAGGTCGTGCCGCAGCCCGTAGAGCACCCCCTTGTGCGTCGCCCCGCCGCCGAGGGCGCTCTGCGGGATCAGCGCGTAGAGCACGATCAGCGCGCCGTACGCGAGCGCGAGCCAGTCCACGGCGAGCCGCTCGACCGGCAGCCGCCGCTGCGCGGCGATGACGCCGACGAGCGCCGCGGCGAGGAGCGCCTCCTTCCACGCCGCGACGACGGTCAGCGAGGCTCCGCGGACACCGGCCTTCCACAGCTCGGCCATGGCGAGGTTGTGCAGCGCGAGCCCGACGACGAAGACGTGCAGGACCCAGACGGGCCGGCGCAGCGTCATCTGGGCCCGACGGCGATCAGCGTCAGCCCTCGGTTGATCACGCGCACGGGATAGGGGAAGAGCGCAGCGAGCTCCTTCGGGCCGAGCGGGTCGAGCACGTCGGCGAATCCACCCCGGCGAAGGACGCGCTCGCGCGCCGGCCCGGGCGGGAGCCACTGTACGAACGGCAGCAGCGTGTGCGGGTCGATCGGGAACCAGCGGTTCGGCGTCGCAACGAACACGCGCCGGGCGACGCGGCAGAGCTCGCCCACGAACCGACGCTGCCCCGGCCGGCCCCCCGCGACGTGCTCGACGACAGCGTTCGAGTAGCCGACGTCGAACTCCCCGTCGGCGAACGGAAGCTCGCGCCCGTCCGCGTGCACGACGCGGACGCGCGGAAACGCCGCCGCGAACCGCTCGAGGTCGGTCGTGCCGACGGCGGTGATCCGGTCCGGCCACGGGTAGCGCGCCTCGAAGTAGTTGTCGGTCGAGCCGGCGCCGAACGGCGCGTCGGTGACGCCGACGTCCAGCACGCTCGTCTCCGGGCCCGGCTCGAAGAGCTCGAGGAAGAGCCGCAGCTTTCGCTCCCGGCTCCACAGCGACACCCGCGAGGCGAGCCGTCGCACCACGGCCCGGAGCGTAACGGCTCGGGCGGAGCCGTCCTGGCTCCGCCCGAGCCGGATCGACGCGTCCTACGGCCCCCAGGGGAACCCGCCGACGAACGCAGCGCCGACGACCGAGGCGACGGCGAGCAGCGCGAGCTTCAGGCGCGCTGAGAACATCTTCCACCTCCTTTCCCTAGTCGGGAGGACCAGCCGCGGATAGCAGACAACCTGACGACATTTGTTGTCAAGTGTCGATCCGGCTGTTGACGAAGGCCAGAAGAGGACGCATGATGAGACTCGCCATGCCCGACGAGCTCCAGACCGGGGAATCGGTCGGCGAGCGCCTTCGCCGGCTCCGCGTCGCGCGAGGGCTCTCCCAGCGCGACCTCTCCTCCCCGGGCGTCTCCTACGCCTACATCTCGCGCATCGAGGCCGGCGCCCGGCGCCCCTCGGTCAAGGCCCTGCGCAAGCTCGCCGAGAAGCTCGGGGTCACGGCGGAGTACCTCGAGACCGGCGCGCAGATCGCAGACGCGGAAGAGCGCGAGCTCCGGCTCGCAGACCTCGAGCTGCGGCTTCGGCTCGAGGACGAGCTGCCCGTCGTCGAGCTCGAGCAGCTGCTCGAGGAATCGCTTGCCCACGCGGACGACAACGCAGCGGCGCGCGCGTGCATCGCGCTCGGGAACGCAGCCGACGCGCGCGGCGAGCGTGCGGAGGCGATCAAGCATCTCGAGCGAGCGGTCGGCTACAGCTTCGTCACGGCCGTCACCCGGCCCGACGTCCACCTGGCGCTCGCGCGCTCGTACGCGGCCGCGGGCTCGCCCAGCCGGGCGGTCGACTTGCTCGAACGCGGCCTCGCGGAGCTGAAGGAGCTCGCGCCGCAGGACACTGCGACGCGTGTCCGCTTCAGCACGTACCTCAGCTACGCCCTCACCGATCTCGGCGAGCTGACGCGCGCACGCGCGGTCGTGTCCGAGGCCCTGTTCGAGACGGACGAGGCGACCGATCCGTACACGCGCGTTCGCCTCTACTGGTCGCTCGGGCGCGTCTCAGGTGAGCAGGGAAATTGGCGCGCCGCGATCGAGAGCTTCCGTCGTGCGGTCGCGCTGCTCGAAGTGACCGACGACACGCTCAGCCTCGCGCGCGCCCACCTGGCCTGCGCCGAGGCGGCAATGATTCCCGGCGACGGCAGCGAGATCGCAGAGCGTCACCTGGCGCACGCCGAGCGGCTCCTCGGGCCGCGGGCCTCGGGAGACGACCTGGCGATGCTCCGCCGCCTGCAGGCGATGGCGGCGACCCGCGCGCGCGACTACGTGCGCGCAGAGGACTTCGGCCAGCGGGCGCTCGAGTTCGCCG